>NZ_JADNJD010000029.1:0-16972 GCF_015554745.1 Anaeromassilibacillus sp. 1001302B_160321_C8
TATTACAGGAGAAAATTGACGCCGAAAAACTCTGCATTTTCTGGCGAAAATTTCTGTATTTCACTTGACTGCTTACATGGCTTTATGCCGTTTCAGAGAATACAGAGAATTACAGTAAAAAAAGCCCGCAAATTCGTTCTTTGAAAAACGAATTTGCGGGCTTTGAGAGACTTTGACATTATTCTATGCCTGGGAGATAACGGTATCAATTTGGTATCAACGAGCGATTTTCGTTGATTTTTTTGATTTTGCAGAGCCGAAAACCCTTGTAATATCAAGGCTTTTTGGACTACTCAACAACCGTTTCCCCTTACTCCCACTCGCTCCTGCCAGAAGTTTTCTAAACAGATTTGCTTATGGGATTTAGCTCAGAGTATTGGCATTCTTTTCATTATTCAGATAGTAGGGGCTATCTGATTTTTTGTTGCCATGGTGTTGCCAACGAGGTGTGCTCCCGACACCTGTACCAGCGATGTCAGGAGGACATGGCGTAAGGCTTATCCTTTCGGAGGATAAGGGTCATGCCCGTAAGAATCCTTTTGACGGATTTCCCCGGTAACTCTGTGAATCAACCGTTCGGACTGCTGGTTGATGGCAATTTTGCGTGCAATAACGGCAGCCTCTTTCTGAGTGCTGGTTCTGACAGTTGCTCTGGTATTGCCAGATCCCTTAACCTGCCATCCACCCTTAGGGTGCGGAGTTACATGCTGATTCTTCCCCATTATGCTACCCCCTTACCCAAGTCAGCAATCAGTTTTCTGGTGTTTTCGTACCACTTATCACTGTGATAAACCCGAGCTTCCTGGACATGTCCCGAAAGCACTTCGGTTTTCGTGAGCTTAGAGGCCGCTTCCCAATCTCCTCTAAAAGCATAGGTGGCATTGTTAATCTCGTTGCTCTCAAATACAAACAGGTTCAATGCCGTAAAGCCATAGACAACATAGCCCCAGAAATTTTGGGAACCAAGGACACAGAAATCAGGGGCCATATGCCATAGATGCTCATGACGACGGCGAATAACCGCTTGCTGGCCTTTCGGACTGTGCTCAACGATTTTATCAATATACCGTTCCCAGCCATTTTGAATTTTGGTGCCTGGACGGAGAATCTCCCATGGCACCTCGGCTCGTTTGACCGGCGGAATTGCAGGTGCAAGTTCCGCTGTCCATACTTCGCAGCGCCCCAACATCTCCAGCGCAATGTTCATGGCAGCCTTGATGTAAATGAACTTGCTATCAGTATTCTCCAACAACGGGGAGTAAAGAACCCCACCCTCAATGATGAACGCAAGTTCAGTAGGTGGAATCAGTTCCCGCTGATAGCACCAACGGCTTTGCCAGCAGGTTCCGTAGTGGTCGGTTCCATGCCAATCGACAACGTGGTAGTCATGCTCAAAAAATCGTTCCTCCTTGGGTAAATTCTTGAGAATCTTCCATCTGCCATTGGCATTCATTCTGGTTGCAGCCCTCCGAGGAATTGGGATACGAGCTGGTGACTCAGGAAGAAGGCCATAAGGCTGAAGACGAGAGTAATCTTCCGTCTCCAACGGTACGGCGATGTAGAATTTATCGCCGGGGTGCAACGCATAGAGATATCGTTGCGGGTTGATGATTCGTCTGCGAGTGATATTCATTGTATCACCCTCCTGTCCATAAAAATATTTACAAACAGAAAAAGCCTGGCTTACCGTTCTACATATTGTACCAAGCTCAAAGCATGGACACAATATACGCAGGATTGCCAGACCACCCAAAACGTGATACAATTTAACCGTGTAGAGAAAACGGCGCTTGCATCAGTTTTGGCTGGTCTATGCGTCAAACACAGGAGAGTGACACCCTACGACTGGTACTCGTGGGGGTGTCGCTCTTTTTCTTTTCCTGATTTGTATCTTACTTGAGGTGCTGCTCGTCGACAACGACAATCAGCGTTTCCGTTTCGGGATCGTATTCTGCGATGAACTGCTTGGCTTTACTCAGGAAATCAATACCGCTGACTTTAGCCAAGTACTTTACAAAGTCCTTCGCGCCAATGCGGATCCAGTCGTTCTTGATGCGGCGTGCAAAATCATAGGACGGAGAAGTTGTATCTTCTCCGCGCGCTCGGACACCAATGGCACAAGCCTCTGGGTCAAAACCAATGATCACCTGCTCCGGAGTACCGAGGGCTTCAATGGCGCCCTTGTTGAAGGCGATGCCAAATGAACTCAAGGTCACGATTGGGCTGCCGTTTTTCAAATATGAAAAGTCAAAATTATAGGCCACGAAATCACCTCCAAAGCTAAGATGTCTTTGACGATATATGGATTGTACCATAGAAGCAGGCGAAGTGCAATAGGAAAAAGAAAATAAAACGCAGAGAGGAAATAAATCCGCTGCGTCAAGCCGATTTAATCGTCGAAACGGACGGTGAATTTTCACTTGCGCGTATAATAGCAGATGATCCGGGAAAAGGCAAGTTGCCTTTTCCCGGATCAATTCCAAACGATGTGGTTTCCCTGTATTCTTCGAGTAACATTTCTAACTCATCGTTTTCTTGCTGCAATTGATCCACCACTTACTCGTTGTAAATTACTTTTGACAATCGCTACACAACAACTTTCAGTAAGCCCACCACGCTCTCCTCGCGGGGGTCGTTGGTGCCCAACTCGCCGCGGAAGGCGCGGGCGAGGATGGCTTTTTTGATAAGGCCGATCTGCTCCAGCACCCCTACGGCGGCTTCCCTGGCCTGCTGCTCTTTGGCGAGAAGATCATCAATAAGTAAAACAATTTGTGCTTGTTCTTCAATGGTTGGCATTAGAACAGGAAAACCTTTTAGCTGTGTAGAATTAATCGATGCTAAATTTGTTGTTTGCTTAGAACATTTCAGAAAATATTGTTTCCCATATCTGCTACCAGCTTGATACGACAAGAAATACGGACTTAGAACATCTGACTGTGGGCGCACAACAAAAACATGATTTTGGTGGAGGCAATTTTTAATTTGTCCTTGCCAAACTGTTCCTCTTCCAAGTTTGTCGTAATCGCCACCTTCTGTAAATAGTACATCTCCATTTTTAAGTGAGTAACGATCAATAAGCTCTTCTGAAACTTCTATTTCCTTGATCTCACTCAAGTTTAAGAAGCCATCTTGAACATTGGCAACTCGCAAATATGGTAACATAACAGTCTTTCCACTGTAATTTTTACCCTTCATTAATCCGGTTTGGAGTGTTGATACTTCAGACAGTTTTTTTGTTTCCCAACTCTCCATCCCAATGCCATGTTCTTTTCTCCACTGGGTGGTGAGTTCGCCAGTGAAGGCTTTGTGGAGGATGGCGGCTTTACGGGTTTCAAAGCTGTCCAGCGCATCCTGCGCCTTTTGCTTGGCCTCGTCCAATTTGGCAAACAGGCTTTCAATGCAATTAATAATGCGCTGTTGTTGCGCAAGAGGCGGAACAGGAATCGGAAATTCTTGTAGATTTCCTAAGCGAATGTATGGTATAGCCGTTCCAAACATTTTATCTTTGTTAAAATCAAACCATCTATACTTGAACCAGTAGAAGACATAATCAATATTAATTGGTTCTATTATTTCTACCACATATGTTCGCTGATACGCTTCAAACTTACCGTTGTAGCGGCTAATATTATTGATATCGCCATTTCCTGCAAGCAGAATAGCGTTACAGTCAAATGAATATCCGTGACAACGAATTGGCTCTGCAGCACACGTAAAAAAAGGATACTCGCCATCTACACTACCGTAATTGGCATCTTTTTTACCAGTTCGTATTTTAGATATTAGTTTAAGAAATGTCCAACACCAGTTTCCCGGTACCTTGTATGGCTGCTCACTCTCTGGCACCAGTGCCGCCTGCAAGCGTTCCTCTGGCGTCAGGATTTCCTTTTTTTTTGCCATCAATCCTGCACCTCCAGCGCCCGCAGTTCCTTTACCACGCTCATCAGCAGATCGACGGCCTCCTCCAGATTGGCGGCGGCCTCCTCAGCGCTCTCCGCCGGATCAGGCAGGTCGTTGTAGTCCAGCAACGAGTCGTCCCGGATGAGGCCCAGGTCAAGGCTGTTGCCCTTTTCCGCGATCTGCTCCCGGGTGAACACGTTCCACCGCTCATCCTGCACGGCATGGCGGTCCTCGGCCTCGTATGCCTTCTCAAAATCCGCGAAATGCTCCGTTTTCAGTGGAGTGGTCTTGCCGAAACTGGGCATATTGGTGCGCAGGTCGTAGAACCAGACCTCCTTGGTGTTCCCCTTGTCGCTCTTGCCCCGGGTGAAAAACAGCACATTGGTCTTGACGCCCTGGGCATAGAAAATACCAGTGGGTAGGCGGAGAATGGTATGCAGATCACACTTATCCATCAGGTCACAGCGGATCTTCTCACCGTCGCCGTCGGCAAAAAGCACATTATCCGGCAGCACTACGGCGGCCCGGGCCTTACCATTGGCCTTCAGGCTGCGGTAGATGTGCTGGAGGAAGTTCAGCTGTTTGTTGCTGGTGGGGAAAGTGAAGTCATCCCGGGTGGCACGTTCACCGCCTTTCTTGGTGCCGAAGGGCGGATTGGTTAGAACCAGATCAAAGTCGTGGAGAACCTTGCCCTGGTTGGACAGGGTGTCAGCCAGCAAAATCTGACCGTCGATATCGTGCAGCATGGCATTCATCAGAGCCAGGCGATGGGTGTCGTGAACCAGTTCGCAGCCGGTGAAGGCTTCTTCCCGCTCGAATTTGGCCATGTCAGAATCCAGATCGTAAAAATCGTCGGTGTGCTCCTTGACATATCGGTGGGCGGCGATCATAAAGCCAAAGGTGCCGCAGGCAGGATCGTTGCACCGCTCGCCGGGCTGGGGTTTCATCAGTCTCGTCATCACATCAATGAGGACGCGGGGGGTGAAGTATTGGCCCGCCCCGGACTTCTTCTCATTGGCGTTCTTCTCCAGTAGGCCTTCATACAGATTGCCCAGTCCCTCTTCCCGGGCGGAGTACCAGTCCAGGCCGTCAATGGTGGTGATGATCTTTTCCAGGTTCTTGGGCTCATCGATGTTGGTGGCGGCACCCTGGTAGATCTCCCGCACCCTTCCGGTGCAGTTTTCACCCAGATGGGTCAGCAGTTCTTTATAGAATTTTTTCAGTTCAATGCCGCTTTTTTCGGTGAGCTTGTCCCAGCGATAATCAGCGGGAATCTGGCCTTCCGCGCCGGTCTCCTTAGCCATCTTCAAAAACAAAATGTAAGTAAGCTCGGTGACATACTGGTGATAGGTAATGCCGTCATCCCGCAGTACATTGCAGAGGTTCCAGAGCTTGGATACGATTTCCTGTGTGGTCATGTGCGGTTCCCTCCGTTATCGATAGCAGCCTGACGCAATATTTCTGCAAGGCAACAGTTCATAGCCGCCTGTTGATAATCGGCATCTACTTTTCTGGCCGCCTCGCAAAGATCAGAAATCGCCTTGACCATATCATGAATGTTT
The DNA here is from genome assembly GCF_015554745.1 of Anaeromassilibacillus sp. 1001302B_160321_C8. Lineage (NCBI taxonomy): Bacteria > Bacillati > Bacillota > Clostridia > Eubacteriales > Acutalibacteraceae > Anaeromassilibacillus > Anaeromassilibacillus sp. 1001302B_160321_C8. Next base: position 5,463 of record NZ_JADNJD010000029.1, read on the forward strand.
TTCTGCTGTTCCAGGTTTCTTTGCGCTTCCATCTGTTGAGCCTGGAACTGGCTTAAATACTGAGGGTTAAAAATCCCATAAGGATAGGTGTTATAGTTCATGCGCTTCTTCCTCCGTCATCGTACAGATATTCGTTAAGTTCCAGCACGATGTTCTCTAACTTGTTCTGGAAAATCCGGTCGATTTTCTTGAATCCTCCCTCACTTCTGAAACGAGTATCTTCATCAAACACGCTTATATTGAGGACAGATTCTTCCATGAGGTATTTTTCCATACGGCCAATCCACTTTTGCTCAATGGCAGTGAATTTATGGGCTTTTTTCAGCTTATCCACCGCCCGACGGATGCGGGCTTCATGGCTGATGAGGGTGGAGCCAATGGCATACCGGCGAATCAGACTGATGATGTCCGCTGCCATCTCCTCGTTGGTCAGTTCCGATATGGCGGTGTTGAGCTGCTGGGTGGTGAAACCCTCCCGGTCCAGCGTCAGGCGCAGATCCTTCAAGCTCGCCCGGGTCAGCTCCTTTGGCCGGGTGCAGACGATGTTCAACGCCGCAATTTCGTTGATATGGTTCTTTACATAGTCGGCAAAGGCATCCAAATAGTCTTCTGGGCGGCTGCCGGTACCATAACCACGGGTGTGGCCGACCAGTTCATCTGGCGCGTCGGAGATAATCACCGGGCGGCTGCCGTTGGCCCGGGTCTCCCCAAGCAGTTTGAAAAGATCCCGATGCGCTAAAATGCGGTTACGGGCCTGCGGCGGCGGCTCCTGTTCCAGCTGCTGGATAAACTGCGTTGGGTCCATGCCGCCGGTCATGCTGACGAAATGCTCCATGGCCTTACCGTCCAGCTTTCGCTTTTTTCGCTGGAGCTTGGCGATGATCTGATCGATCTGGTACGCGATCTGCTTTTCGTCCTCCAGTATCTCGAGACCATCCAACAGTTGTCCAAAGGAAGCAGACGGGTTGGCTACCACCGGTTTCATGGTATTGACGGCATCCAACGATTCATAGACACCGACAGGATCATAAATCTCAAAGTGAGTCTTATGGATCTTGGGGCACAGACGGGTGGCACGGCCCAACATCTGTTCAAACAGAATGCGGGATTTCACCCGGCGAAGGAATACCAGATTGGTGATTTCCGGCACATCGATACCGGTAGTCAGCAGGTCCACGGTGACGGCAATACTGGGATAGCGTTCGTTTTTGAACCGCTTGATGGCCTCCTGCACCTTCTTGGGATTGCCTCCACCTACACTGCCGGTGATCTTCATGATCGCATCATTGTCCACGCCGTATTCTGCATAGATATTTTTGAGGATGTCCACGATCATGTCGGCATGCTGGTCATCCACGGCATAGATAAGCGTTTTTCCCTGTTCCTCCGGATTTTCCGGGTCGATATCTTTGGCAATCTCAGCCAGCACTGCCTCGTTGAAGGGGCGAGTAATGACTTTTTTATTGAACTGCTCCACATCGAAGTTGAGCTCATCGTTCAGCAGCTCGCTGTTGGTAATCTCTCCGGTCACCGGGTCGTAGACAGTCACGGTATCGCCAGATTGATAGTGGATACCCTCATCCCGCAGTTTGGTATGGAGGTCGTGAGGGGCGTCGTGGTCTACCAGATACCCCTCGATAACTGCTTCCCGATAGGTATACTTGAAAACCGGTTGGCCAAAAATCTCGGTGGTCTGGAGGGCTGGGGTGGCAGTCAGAGCGATTTTCACCGCATCGAAATACTCGATCACGCTGCGATATTTGCTCTGGTAGTCCCGCTGATCCCGGTAGAGAAGTTCGGTGTCGCCCATCTCCTTGTCAAGAAGATAGCCTCGGTGAGCCTCATCTATGATAATCAGGTCATAGTCGTTGACTGCGGGCATGGTTTCTCCATCATTGTAGAGGATACGCTTTACCATCCCCTGTACAGTAGCGACCTGGATACGGGTCTCCCTCTCAATCCCTTTGTCGTCCAGCCCTTTGATGTTATAGATGTCCGCTAGGGGCATCAGATCCTCCAACTTGACCTCTTTGAATACATCCAATGCCTGCTCTCCAAGAGCTGTGCGGTCCACTAGGAATAGGATACGCTTGAAACGGCCTGTTTTCAAGAAACGGTAGATCATGCCCAGCACCGTCCGGGTCTTGCCGGTACCGGTGGCCATGGCCAACAGAGCTGTATTTTTTCCGTCCATAATGGCCTGTTCCGCTGTCTGGATGGCCCGTAGCTGATAATCGCGGAGGTTCAGCCCGTCTTTGTCCCGCAACAGATCAAAGGGCATCTGCTCCAGTGCCCGATTGCCGGCGTCAATGTCCTTACCCAACAGGTCCAGAAGGTTTTCAGGGCTCATCCACCCCCGCAGAGCCTTTGGAACATTGGAAGACCGACGGAGATCCAGAAACCAAATACCGGACTTTGTTTTATACTGCTCCAAATATGGTCTGCCATTAGTCGCAAAGGTAAACGGCACTTTATAGCTGCCCCAAGTTCCAACTTGGTACCGAGCATCCTCAAAACGAATATTACGGGGATAGTCTTTCCCCTGATAGTCGATCACGGAGGGAATGTCCTTGTGTTCCGCTTTTGCCTCAATGATACCGACAAATTGCAGACCAATAAAAAGGGCATAATCAGCGCGGCCGTGATTTCCCACAGTTGAGTCAGTGGGCCACTCAGCTATGGCAAGATTCCGACCTTTGGTTGGGCGAGTTCCGTTAGAAAAGCGCAGATTCTCAGTATCAGCCTCCCAGCCCACTTGACGGAGTTGCTGGTCAATGATGTAGCGCGTTTCTGCTTCTGTCTTTTGCCGCTGACAGGCCGCCCTGGCTGCCTGCTGGCGCCGCTTTTCTTTTGTGACAGAATTCGAAGCGGCAGCCTTTTCTTCCGCTTCTTTGACCAGACTTTCCTCCTGTGCATCGTCAGTATCTGCAATATCTTGCTTCTGCGAGTCAGTCGGCATCACAAAAGGAATAGATTGATAGTTCCAGTCACCATAGGTCTGCATGAACCATTCGCATAGGCTGTGCGCCATTTGAAGCAGCACTTTTCCCTCTTCAACGGAGGAGTAGTTCTCATGTACCGCCTTATTGCGCACCTTGCGTAGCGCATGAAGAATATCCACAAGATCCTGCGTGAGGAGGCCCTCTCGGAACAGTACGCCGATCCGATTGACCGCCGTATTTTCGGAAGGAGGCATGATCCGATCATAAGTAAACATCAAGTTCACAACTGTTTCGCCGATCATCCCTAACTTCATCAAGCAGGAGTTTGAATCTGAATAAAGATATGCTTCTGCTTTTTTCCCGAACTGGGATAACACAGGAAACTCTTTATCAAGAAATTCAAAATTACTTTTCATCACGGCTCACCACCCTTGCAAGTTCTGCACATTTTCATGTCATAAGTAAGATTGTCAGTAGATGCACTCGTCGTTTCGTTAAATGCCAGTTTTATTCCTCTGGCGGAACGGGGATGTACACCATTTTCAGGGGAATCATTTTACGGTATTTGACACTGAGCTGGTCGTAATATTTCAAGACCAGATCCACAAGTTCTGTGCCGTTAATGCCGCGAATAATCGGGGTGTTATCCAGGTATTTCTGAGCATTTTTGGTATAATTGGACAGTGTCACAAACAGGCCATAATCTCCTTCGCGCATAGCGCCTTTCAGAGACTGGATGGTAGTCTCTTTGATGTCTCCATCCTGGCTTTTGACCTGGACAACAATGCGGGGCGGCAGCTCGTCTTTATAGGCGGTAATGTCGATGCCACTATCCCCACCATGCGGAGACAGAATTGTGCGGTAGCCCATGGCCTGCAAAAGATTTGCGACAAACGGCTCCAGATCATAACCTTTCAGATTCTTGCTCAGCTCTTTCAAGATAAAGTCGCGGGTAGCCTCGATGATTTCATCCGCTGTTTGTGCCACTGTCTCATCGGTATCCGGCTCCAGAATATTGCCTTTGAAATCTTTATCCAGAGCCTTAAAATACTCATCTGCATAGTTTTTCACCTGAAAAAAGCTCAGTGCCGAGCCAACTTCATGCAGAGCGCCCTGGGAAAAGGCTGTACGCGGCAGATGCTTGAGCCACTTCACTTTCCGGCGATTGGGATACAGTGCTGCGGTAGCCTCATAGAAATAGGCACTCTCCACGACCCCGATGTTGATCTTACGGTCAATTTTGGACGGGAACACCACATAGTCTCCTTCCTGTACCTCATGAACAAATCGGTACAGCATTCCGGCACTTGTGGCAATCGAACCTTTTTTAGCGTCCGGATAGGCTGCGATATATTTTTCTTTGTAGGCATCACGGGATGTACTTATAGCCGATAAGTCGCCCATCTCTTCCCAGCCGATTGCAATTAGGTTCTGATTCAAAAAAAGAGGATCGTCCATGGTATGGATTCCCCAAACCGTTTTGTTTGCTGCCATCACAGCCACACTCCTATCCGATCTTTCACAGCTTCTCAACCTGCGAGAATTTTGTATCCTGAAAGTCACCTTCAAAATCAAGCCACTTTGTCAAAACTCTTGCTTATTTTTCTTCCGGAACAAACTCCAGAATATCGTCCACGCCGCACTCCATCACACGGCAAATCTTCTCAATACTTTCGATAGAAACATACTCGTTGCGCTTTAGGCGGGTGATAATATTGGCACTAAAACCGGCCTTCTCTTTTAGCTGTGCGTTGCTTATCTTTTTATCAATCATCAGATGGAATAAGCGGTCATAACAAATCGCCATTTTAGTCCCTCCAAAGCAAGAAATGCTTGGATTTATTTTATCACACTTTCGTGAAAAACTCAACTTCATGTCGAATCATTATACTTTATCACTGTTATGAAAAGGGAGCCTTTCTTTACTCGCCTTTTTGCATACTCCACCAGCTCCCGCGCATTGCTGGCGGGGTGCCAGGCATAGGCGATGAGATAGTCTACATGATCCACAACATAGCGGTTTGCTCTCACGATTGCAACCTTGCGCGGAACGCTTTCCATCCCTGGCGGATAGAATGTTCCGTCAAATCCTTCTATCATTGGAATGGGCCTCTCTGCTGGATGGTATGGCAGCAGCAAAATGAGTCTCACCTCTGGGTAGAAACGCTTTGCTTCTTTGACTGCTGACGCTGCAAGACGGTCAAATCCGCCGTAGTGGCCAACGATAAATTCTGTAACGCCATATTCCAAAATGTGCTGCTCCACAGCCGCATACAATGCCGGATAAATCTCTTCTGATGCCTCTCGGTGTCCGATAAAGAAACAGCTTTTTCCGCCCAAATTTCCCCCTCCTTTGTAGTTGTGTTTATCGTTAAAATTATACGATATAAATGATTAAATCACAACGATTTATCAAAGTATAATTTACGAAGAACACAAGCAAGGGAGTGATGCAGGTGAAGGATATTCTCTCGGTTATAACCGCGTATCGAGAGGAGCGGGGCTGGACAGAGTATCAGCTTGCAGAACGCTCCGGTTTACCACAATCTACGATCTCCTCATGGTATCGTAAGAACATGGTTCCTACCATTCCATCTCTGGAGAAAATCTGCACAGCTTTTGGCATTACACTGTCTCAGCTATTTGCCGAAGAAGATGCACCTGTTTCCTTGACTGAGGCGCAGAAAAAGCTTCTGGAACGCTGGTCAAGATTGAGCGAAGAACAGCAAGCTGTTGTATTTGCTTTGATTGATAAGATGTAAAAAATCCGCCAGAGACGCATTTTTTAGAATGCTGCTTCTGGCGGATTTTATTTCTTGTCAACCTAATGGAGTTTTATTTGTCACAACCTTTAGATATAGTTCCGGCTCACCATTCAAAATTAGTTCGGCATAGGCCAGGGGATCGTTGTAGATCAGCCAGTCCAGCTCCGACCGCTGGTACATACTGTTTGCTAGTTCGTTCTCCACGGCCGTGCAGTCGATGGAGAGCAGCGTCCCGTCATCCAGGCGCAGCTCCACGCAGGCGGTATCCAGGTTAAACTCACAGGACAAAATCTTTCTCATAGTCGTTACCTCCCAATACTTGAATTTTGATTGATTTTCCGCAGCGGCACAAGGGCCGTTTCGGTTGTTTTTAGATACAGGCAAGCAATGCTTGTGGCTATCCACTTGCCACAAACTGCTTGTTGAGGGCAGCGCCCCCAAGCCCCTTCTGAACACAGAATTTCATTCTGTGGCTGCGCGTTCTCCGAACGCTTTTTGTCTGTATCCAGTGCCCTGTTTTGGGGCATAGGGTGTCTTGAGTCGCGACATCCTATGGTACTTTTAGGGTGCCCTAAAATGGGGTACCCTCCTTGAAGATGGGATGGCAAAACACCACCCCAGTTTTTCGTTCCGCGACGGTGGCGACGGTCGCAACGGTGCTGGGAGTACCCCTCAAAACACCGTCGCGACCGTTGCGAGCGTCGCGCTTTACTCGATTACTTCAAACGCGGGTGCTTCCACCACCATGTAAGTCAGCCGGATACGCCGTCCGGCGTGTTTGGTTCTGTTCTCGTACTTCACCTGATGTTCTTCCAGCAAGCGGCTGGCATTCACATTCAAATGCTTGGTGAGCCTGTTCACCACCATATTCGTTTGAATCGCTTGGGCCAGCTCGGTGGGACTGCCTTCCCATTCCCGGTTGTCAGCAGACGCAATTTTTGCCACGGCTTCCAGCACTGGGTCCGGAGGCTGCTTCCAAAGCTCATTCTCTGCATGGTCGAGACCCCAAACCAGGTTCTCTTGGTCTTTGCTCAGATACAGCCGCTGATCCGGCTGGTCTCTGCCCACCACCTCCAGAGTGGCCTTGCTATCCGTCCGTTTCTCCTTCTGCATCAGGAGCGCACCATCCGCACAGCCCAGCAAGCCCGTGGTGCCGGAAATCATTTCAAAGCTATCTCCCGCAGGTTGCTTTCTGGTGTGGTGGACAATCAGGACGCAGACACCATATCGGTCAGCAAATTGCTTCAGCTTGCCGATCACCTCATAGTCGCTGGAGTAGCTGTAGCTATCGCTCACTGCCTCCCGGACTTTTTGCAGGGTATCCACGATAATCAGCTTGGTATCACTGTGTTCCCGAACAAACTTTTCCAGCTGTTCATCCAGGCCACCACCGATCATCTTGGCGCTGGTGGCAAAATGCAGGGAGCTTGTTCCCTCCACTCCGAACATTCGGAACATCCGGCGCTGTAAACGGCTCTCGTCATCCTCCAACGCCAGGTAGAGAACAGTTCCCTGATGGGTCTTGTAGCCCCACAGGTCTTGCCCGGTACTGACATGGTGGGCGATTTGCGCCACCAGGAAGGACTTGCCGATTTTGGGCGCTCCGGCAAGGATGTACGCTCCTGTATAGAGCAGGTTCTCAATCACCGCAGACTTACCCTCAAACACATTATCCATCAGCTCGTCCAGGGTCACAGTATGCAGGCAGGCTGGGTCACTCATGCGGCGCATCTTCCGGTAAAGTTCCTCCAAATCTCTTTCGGGGGAATTGCTTTTTTCGTCCGGGTCTGGTATAGTGGTCTTGGAATTTTGAGCGATTGACTGCCCATCATCTGCGCCAACAGATGAGCCCTGGGCGGTCATTTTCTTTTTATCATCGGTCATAGGCAAAGTCCTCCTGCATTCCGTTCATAATGGTGGCGATCATCTGGATGGTGTCCAACAGCTCATCGTTTACGCCCTGTCCAGCTTCGATCCTGCGCAGCTCGTCCAGCACAGCGGCCAGCTGGTCCCGCAGCGCTTTATAGACCCTGGGATTGCCTTGGACCACCACATCCCGGCAGAGCAGCCGACGGATGATATAATCTTGCTTGGTCAGGCCGGTGAGCTTCACCGCCGTTTCGATCTGAGCGTCCTCCTCCGGGGAGACCCGGAAGGCCACGGTCTTGTTTCTCCAACGGTTGTGCTTGTCCAAATTCTTTGCTGACATTTTTAATTGCCCCTTTCCATGTTCAATTTGTCTGCCATTTCCGCCTGCTTGGACGGAAACAGGTGTGCGTAGTTGTAAGTGATGTCAATGCTCTCATGGCCCACCCGGTCCGCGATGGCCGTGGCAGAGAACCCCATGTCGATCAGAAGTGAAACCGCGCTGTGACGAATATCGTGGATTCTGATACGCGGTACGCCCGCTTCTTTGGCTCCCCGGTCCATCTCCCGGTGGAGATAACTCTTGGTGACGGTGAACATCCGGTCATCCGGCCCGATGCCGTAAAGCATTTTGATGTAATCCTGGATTTCCTCAGCCAGAAATTGCGGCATGGTGATGACCCGATTGCTCTTTTCCGTCTTGGGGGTGGTAATCAGGTCCTCGCCGTTCAGACGCTGATAGGACTTGTTGATAGACACGGTGCGCTTCTCAAAGTCAAAGTCCGCCGGGGTCAGGGCCAGCAGCTCCCCCTCCCGGATACCGCACCAGTAGAGCATCTCAAAGGCGTAGAAGGATAGCGGCTTGTCCATCATCACCTCGGCAAATTTCAGGTACTGCTCCTTGGTCCAGAACATCATCTCCCGGTTTTTCTTTTTGCCCATGCTGCCCGCCTTCTTGCAGGGATTCTCCCGGAGGTTGTAGTACCGAACCGCGTGGTTGAAGATGGCGCTGAGCTGGTTGTGGACCGTTTTCAGGTACACCGGAGAGTAGGGCTTACCATTCTCGTCCTTGTGGTTCAGCATCTCGTTCTGCCAAGTGATAATCTGCTGGGCAGTGATGTTACACATTTTCAGCTTGCCGAAGTAGGGTAGCAGCTTGGTGCGGATGATGTGATCCTTGGTGGCCCAGGTGTTTTCCTTGAGCCGGGTCTTCATATCCGCCGTGTAGAGATCCACGAAGCTCTTAAAGGTCATGTCCAGATCAGCGCTGGTCTTGTTGAGCTGTTCGCGCTCCCAGGCTTGTGCCTCCCGTTTGGTCTTGAAGCCCCGCTTCTGGGTCTGCTTGCGCTCGCCGTTCCAGTCAGTGTAGCGGTAGACCGCCCGCCAGGTGTTTGTCTTTTCTTCCTTATAGACTGCCATGATTAGCCCTCCTTTCCCGTCTTGCCATAGCAAAACTTCTCCATGAAAAAGTTCCGATTGACCCGCCCGGAGATGGTCAGATAGCCCTTCTCACGGAGTTCGGCGTTGAGCTTGTGGATCACCTTGTAGGCGTGGGACTTGGAGATGCCCAGCTCCTGGGCCACTTCCTCCACGCGCATAAAGTTTTGTGCCTGCATTGAAAACACCTTCCTTTCTTCTTTGATGGCTGCTGCAGCTGGATATTGTGTCCCATAAATGCCTCCTCACCTTCGTCCGCCACTTTTTCCCGCGATGTATAACCGGGGGATTGCGGCAGTTCTTTTTCATTTATTGATTCTAAGCTATTATGCTTAGTCTATTGTCATTATACTAAGCATAATAGCTTGTGTCAATCGGAGTACGCAAAATAAATTAAATAAAATTGTTTAGTATTCCCTTGACTTTACTAAGCATTCCTGCTACGCTTTTCCTAAAGACAACCAACGATTGGAGTTGATGATATGGCGATTGGCGAACGGATTCACTTTTTCCGTCTCTTGCGGGGGATGACACAGAAATATCTCGGCATGGCGCTGGGCTTCCCGGAGAAGTCCGCCGATGTGCGCCTGGCACAGTACGAAACAGGATCAAGAACCCCAAAGGCAGACCTTACCGCCGCCTTAGCCCAGGTACTGGATGTCTCTCCCCATGCCCTCTCCGTCCCGGATATAGACTCCTATGTGGGGCTCATGCACACCCTGTTTACCCTGGAGGATAACTACGGGCTCAAGATCAGCGAGATAGATGGAGAAGTCTGCTTGAAGGTTGATGTGCGGAAGAACAAGGACGCCGCCCGGCTGCATGAGATGCTCTGTTCCTGGCAGCAGGCCGCCGCCATGCTGGAGGCGGGTGAGATCTCCAAAGAGGATTACGACAAGTGGCGCTACCATTACCCGGAATTTGATAAGTCCCAGAACTATGTGAAGGTGCCGCCCCAGGACCTCTTTTGATCCTCTCACTTGTAGGCCACGGGAGAGGCCGTTTGCTGCGTAAGAAAAGAAAAATTTGGATTTCACTTGAAGTTAGAGGTGACATTGTATGTTTAAGTCCCTATTTTCTCAGAAACCTAAAATTAAAGGCATCATCGGTTATTTGGGTTTGGAATCTTTTTGGCTATCATGCACACCTCAAGAGCAAGATGCTCTTACCAGATATCATCAAGGTGGGCTTGGTGCAGCTCCGGGTTCTTCTCCTATAAAAGGTGATGTATCTTATTCTTCCAGCACAAAACTGAAGTACTTTTCTGCAATGATTGGTTGGGCAGTTTCTGAGAAGAACTACTCTCTTGCCGATAAAATAATTAGTGCAGGTAAAGACTTGGCAGTTAGCGAAGCGGAGCTTCTGGACGCTCACTATTTTTGGCAGGAAGCCGCCGAATGTTATTACAAGCAGAGAGATTGCAGACCAGATGCGATTGATTTAACAATCGAATTTTGCTTGAAAGATATCCAGATGTTCCCTAAATATGTAAAGCCAATGCAAAAAGAGTTCGATTGTATTCCACGAATCACAACCTTTCAGCGGCTTGCAATTCTTTACGAAAAAGCCGGGCAGTATAAAGAGGCCATTGAAATTTGCAATTTGGCAATAAAATATGGATTAACCGATTCAACTAAAGGGGGATACCCTGCAAGGCTTCAAAAGCTTGAGAAAAAACTAAACGGCTAAAATCATATAGGAACCAAAATAAAAAGAGAGCTAACTGACTAATCAAAATCAGTTAGCTCTCTTTTTATGAATAATGAAAAAGTGTTGCCAAATCGTTGCCACGGAGGGCCTTAACCCCTCAAAAACCCAGTCATATCAGGCTTTTCCGGGTCTCTGAAATCATTCCCACTCGGCAAATTCAGATATAGTAGGGTGTATTTGAGGTGATTTCGCAGGAAAAACTTTCGCAAATATGTTAATATTCCACCTGCTATTTTCGGCTGTAAAGTTTATTAGTATCAAAATAGTATCACAAAAGGCTGGGAAATACAACAGAATTATGTGGAGCTCTACATAATTCCGGCACGGACGGACGCTGTCAGGCACAGCGGATAACAGCCTTGCAAGAGGCGTTGTACCTGCGCTGGATATATTCTTGATAGGCTTTCTGGTCTGTCATGGAAATTCCCCCTCTCTGAATAATAGTGCGGGGCGGCAGCACTCCTTGCTGTCGCTCCTTGACTGCCTAACTGCGAAACCGGGCGGGGCTGTCAACGGTGGGCGAAGCCCGTTCATCTTGACCGCCCGCTGGCTCGGCTGGCTTTGCTATTTACCCGACAAACTTGAATTTATTGTAAGGTATCACGTTTTACCTTCTTAAGCCTTACTATCATTACCATAGGAATTTCTTTGTTGGTTTTGAAACATTCTTCATAAAATCCATCAATGACAAATCCAGCTCTAAAACAAAGGTTAAAAATATCTTGTATGGAACGATGATAATAAATCTGCTCTTTCGGTTGCCCTTCAATCGCTATATCATAGTAACTGT
>NZ_JADNJD010000002.1:0-296002 GCF_015554745.1 Anaeromassilibacillus sp. 1001302B_160321_C8
AGAGGCACTGTGTGCCCGCCGTAGGCGCGAGAGGCACTGTGTGCCCGCCGTAGGCGCGAGAGGCACTGTGTGCCCGCCGTAGGCGCGAGAGGCACTGTGTGCCCGCGGAAGACGCTGTGCGTCCAGTCAAGCATTGTGCTGTGACGATTGGCTTAAGCATATCCACAAAGCAAAATAAGCAGGAGAAGACCTTTTCCCTGCAAATCACAAATCTCCCACCCTGGCAAAACCCAGGATGGGAGATTTTCTTTCGTAACAGCCAATTGCTTTTCTCTCTGCCCCATAAATCTTTACAAAACAAAAAGGACCTAGGAAAATCAAACAATTCCTAAGCCCTTAGACCGCACCATCATTTCTGATGATTATTATGCGGACTTCTTCACCGCCAACACAAAAAACTGCTCATACCACAGGATGAACGAATACACGGACCAAATGCGCTGCATATTGGCCGCTTTTCCCGCCTTGTGATCATCCAATAATTTCATGATCGCCTGCTGATTGAAGAATTGCGCCGCAATAGGCCCTTCAAACTTTTCTTTGACCATGTTGTAATACTTATCCTGGCGCAGCCAATCGTTTAGCGGAACCGGGAATCCCAGCTTCTTTTTATTGGCTGTGCGCTCCGGCAGCTGTTTGAGCGCTGCACCGCGTAGGGCCACCTTTGTCACATCGCCATGCACACGGTAGCGGGACGGAATCTGCATCGCCAGCTCCAACATCTTCTTATCCAGGAACGGTACGCGCAGTTCCAAGGAATTTGCCATACTCATGCGGTCTGCCTTTTGCAAAATGTCGAACAGCATCCATGTGTGGATGTCCACATACTGCAATTGCGTCGGCTCATCTAAATCCTTGACCTTGTCAAAATAGGGCTTTGCATAGTCCACCGGGTCCTTCTGATGGTAATCCTTTTTCAGATAGCGGTTCACGTCCCCATACGTAAACACAAAATTGCTGCGCATAAACCGCTGGTACGGCTCCATGCCACCGCGCACAATGAAGTTCTTGCCCTTAAAGTTCGGCATCTTTTTCGCAATGGACGCCGCCGCCCGGCGCAACCCGCGCGGGATTTTCCGATACTTCTCAAAATGCATCCCCGCCAGGTACATCGGGTACCCGCCAAAGAGCTCATCCGCCCCTTCGCCGGAGAGAACCACCTTCACATACTTCCGGGCGTTCTGTGCCAAGAAGAAGAGCGGCACTTCAGACGGATTCGGCAAGGGTTCATCCATATAATACTGGATCGCTTGATTCGCCTCAAAAAACTCGTCCGCGCTCACCTTATTGCTGATGTTCTGCACGCCGATGGTCTTGGAAAAATCCTGCGCATACGGCAGCTCGCTGTACTTTTCCTCCTCGTAACCAACGGAAAACGTCTTTACATCCTTCGCAACCTTGGAAACCTCGCGCACAACATAGCTGGAATCCACGCCGCTGGACAAGAAACAGCCGACCTCTACATCGCTGATCTGGTGGGCCTCCACGCTCTTGGTGAATTCCTCGGTGATACGCGCCTCCCAGTCCTCCAGAGATTTGGATTCGTCGATGTGATACTGAATGTCGTAATATTTGTGGATGCTGAGCTTGCCGTCCTGGTACTCAAAATAATGCCCGCCCAACAGCTTATACACGTTGCGGAACATGGTCTCTTCATCCGGGATATACGAATAACACATGTATTCGGGAAGCCGCTCCTCGTTGAGCTCCGGATGGAAAGCTGGATGTTCCAAAAAGCTTTTGACCTCCGACCCAAACAGGAAGTCCCCATCCTTTTGGTAGTAGTAAAACGGCTTAATGCCAAAGATGTCCCGCGCGCCGAAGAGCTTCTTTGCCCGGCTGTCCCAGATCACAAAGGCATACATGCCGCGCAGCTTTTGCAGCAGCTCCGCGCCGTATTCCTCATACCCGTGCAGCAGCACCTCCGAATCCGTGGAGGTCTTAAACACATGCCCCTTGGCCAGCAAGTCTTTGCGCAATTCCTGGAAATTGTAGATCTCGCCGTTGAACACCAGGACCTTCGTCCCGTCCTCGTTCAAAATCGGCTGAGAACCGCCCTCCAGGTCGATGATGCTCAACCGGCGGAATCCAAACGCCATATCGTCATCCACATAGTAGTCGTCCTGATCCGGCCCGCGGTGTATAATGCGGTCTGCCATCGCCTTGATGACCGCATTTCGATCCCCGCCGTAACCGTTTGTAAAAAATCCAACGAAGCCGCACATGGGCAAAGCCTCCTTTTCTATGCATCAATTGTCAAGGGCAGACGTCCAAGCCGCCCCTATGCTCTCGTAATCAACTGTTCGTACGCTGGGCGCAGGGGTTTCCCGCACCGCTGGATGCTCGCCCGCGCCAATACATCCAAGGCATCCAACACGCCGGGGCCCACGGGACGGTCCCGCTTGATAAGCGAAAGCTCCGTACACCCCAGGACAATGCACTCCGCGCCCTGCCTTCGCACAAAATCGGACGCAAGCTGGAACTTTTCCCATTCCAGTGGCCGCCCGGCCTTGTAATCGTCGTAGATCAGACTCATGACGCGTTGCTGATTCGCTTCATCCGGCAAAATGCAGCGGATCCCCTGCTCCGCCAGCGCATCCTGAAACAAAGACGCGCGTACCGTCCCGGTGGTGGCTAGGATGCCCGCCGCTGCCACGCCGTTCTCCTTCAGGTGGGTGGCGGTCTCACGCAAAATATGGATAAAGGGGATTCCCACAGCTGCGGAAAACTCAAAAAACAGCGCATGGGAGGTGATGCAGGGAATGGCGATGCAGCAGGCCCCCAGCTGTTCCAGCGTTTTGGCCGCATCGACAATCGGCGGCAAGGGCGACGGCTTTGTGCGGTCCAAAATATATGCCGTCCGGTCTGGAATCGAGGGACGGTTCAGTACGATCACATCCAGATGCTCCTGGTCGGTCCATGCATCCGTCATCTCCACGATGCGGCGCAGGAAATAGGCGGTGGCCATTGGCCCCAGTCCCCCGATGACACCCAACGTCTTCATTCGTGCAGCCCCTTATTGCCAAAGCATTTCTTATATTTCTTCCGATAGTTCATCTGGTTGAGGAAGAAGGCCAGTTCATGTTTGAAGTTGCGGTCCGGCTTATACTGCATGGATTGGCAGTATTTTCCCGCCTTGATGAGCGCACGCGCTTTCTCTTTGAGCGCTTCATCGCGCACATATTTGAAAATAACGTCCTTTGGAATGATGCTCCAAAGCACCTCATTGGTGGCAATGGTCAACGGGAGGTCCTTGTGCTCCAAAACGTCCTCCACCAGCCATTTGGCCATATTATATCCGGCGGCAGTCACATAGAAGCTGCTTCTTCCCTGCCGCAGGTTCATCTCAAAGAGCTTATAGCGCCCGTCGCGCGGGTCGAACTTCATATCAAAATTGGCAAATCCGACATAGCCGATGCCCTCCAGGAAATTGCGCATCTGCTCGGAAAGCGCATCGTCGTGCGAGCTGATGATCGCCGCATAGCTGCCGATCCCCTCGGGAGAATGCTCTTCCAACAGCGCGTGGCCCAGGGCAATCAGCTTCACCTTTTTATCCCGCCCGCAATAGCAATTCATCACGCGCATGTTGCTGTCGTCACCGGGGATGTACTCCTGCAAAATCAGGTGATCTTTGTAGGAGGAACCATAGATGGCGTCCAGAATAGCTTCGAATTCCTGGCGGTTATTCGCCACAAAGACCTTTTTCTTATACTGGAAATGGCAGTTCCAATACGCCACCGAATTGCTCGGCTTGATAATCACAGGGAAATCAAAGGGGAGTTCCACACCCTTATAATTCTCGTAAGAACAGGTCGTCGTTTTGGGGAATGCAAATCCATGCTCCTCACAGACCTGGTAGAAGCTCTCTTTGATGCTCAACCGCATCAAAAGCGGCTCGTCGATGCACTCAAAGCGGTAATAGGGGCGCAGCTTGTCCTGGTTGCGCACCAACAGCTTGATATAATTGTCGCCACAGGGCACCAACAAGAGCGTCTTGTTTGGGTAGCGCCCCGCGAAGTCGATCAACGTCTTGCAGAAGACCGCGTCGTCCTCCAAATTGGGTTCCACGCACTCCACGGTGACAATCGCGCTATTGGAGGTCGCGTTTAAGCGCCCCTTCCCCACGGCAACGCTTTTGACGCCGTACGCCTCGTGGAACGACCGCGCCATGCCGTATACATTTACGTCGCTGCCGAGCAACACCGGCAGAAAATCCAACTGGCCCATCAAACATCCTCTTTTCTTCGATGTCGTTTATTATCAAAAGCCCATGTCCGCACGGGCCGGAATGTCTCCATTCTTACAGTATGGCCGCGGGCTCCGCTCCCATACGGGCCCCGCCAATATTTGTATATTATACTATTTTTCCCCAGGAATGACAATAAAAGAATCCAGGAATCCGGCGGGCAAAAACTGTGCAGGTTGCAGGTTTGAAAAGCAAAAGCGGCCCTGCCGTGTGCGGGTTTCCGTACACGGCAGGGCCAAAGGAATCGAAGCGCAAACGTTCTTCGTAGCCTTACTTGCCGGCCTTCCCCTGGTTTGCCACGCTCTGCATTTTGGCGGCGACGACCGCCGGATCGCCGAGGTACTCTTTGTGCACAACGGTAAAATCCGGTGCAAATTCATAGACGAGCGGCACGGCGGTCGGGATGTTTACGCCGACGATCTCTTCCTCGGAGAGGTTCTCAAAATATTTGACCAGCGCGCGCAGGGAATTCCCATGCGCGGCAATCACCACGCGTTCACCCGCTTCGATGCGGGGACGAATCTCCTGCTCAAAATAGGGGATCACACGCGCGATGGTGTCCTTCAGGCTCTCGGTCAGGGGGAGCTGGCGCGGGTCGACCTTGCGGTACTGCGCGTGGCCGCGCGGGTTGCGCTCGTCGCTTTCCTCCAAGGCGGGCGGTTGGATGTCGAAGGAGCGGCGCCAAATTTTCACCTGGTTCTCCCCGTATTTCTGCGCCGTCTCAGATTTGTTCAATCCCTGTAGCGCCCCATAATGGCGCTCGTTGAGTTTCCAATTCTTGACCACCGGCAGCCACTCGCGGTCCATCTGCTCCAGGGTGAAATTCAGTGTATGGATGGCACGCTTTAAATAGGAGGTATAACAAATATCAAAATCGTATCCGGCTTCTTTGAGGGTCTTTCCCGCCTGTTCCGCCTCCTGCCGGCCGGTTTCGGAAAGGCCGACGTCTGTCCAGCCGGTAAACAAATTCAATTTGTTCCACTCGCTCTCGCCATGGCGGATCAAAACCAGTTTTCTATTTTCGCTCAATTCGATCACTCCTTTATTTTCGTTAGCATATGCTAACTATGTTGATTTCTATTATATACCATTTTTATCCATATTGCAAGGCGTCCTTTCCCCAGGGATTCTATTCCACAATATATCCAATATTTCCAAGATCTATGCATGAAAAAACCGCGCCCCAAGAAAATGGAGCGCGGTCAGATCCGCTCATGCAAATTTTATTTTACATATCCATGTGCGGCACGCCATTCTTCCGCCGTACCGGTATAGAAAAAGTCATTCCGCTCGCCGCTCTTCCACCCCATCTTGGAAGCGATTTTACTCACCACGACGCAGAGGATGGGCGAAAGAATCATGGCCAAACACGCATAGATCGGGCCGTCCGGCGTGGTAAAGCCGGAGATCGCCACCGGGACAAAGGCCGTCAGGAAACCGCCCAACATGCCTGCCCATGCGCCCGCGCGGTTGATGCCCTTCCAATACAGGGCGATGGCATACGGCGCCAGGAATGCGCCGGAGATGATTCCCCAGGAATAGGACATCATTTCCAAAATTGGCGTGGGATAATTCGCAACCACATAGGAACCGATGACAAATACCAAGCAAAGCACGCGCGTAAACATTGCGACATGCGAATCGCTCATCTTTGGCTTGATCTTCCCTTTGACCAAATCCATGGCGACCGTGGAGCAGGCCGTCAGCGTAATGCTGGAGAGCGTCGAAACCGAAGCCGAGATCAAGAGGACCAGCACAATGCCGATCAGGATATTGGACAGCCCCGCCATGTTCAGCATATTGGGGATGATGTAATCCTTGCCACCCTCCGGCAGGGTATCGCCGAAGAAGAGGTGGGAGAAGGACCCGATAAAATAGCCGCCGCCCGCCACCAGCAAAGCAAAGAAAGTGGAAATCACCGTGCCGCGCTTGACCTCCCGGTCATCCCGGATGCCGTAATACTTATGAACCATCTGCGGCAATCCCCAGGTGCCGAAGCTGGTCATGAGAATCGTCGCCACAAGGGACAAGGCCGTCTGCGACGACATCGGCGACATGCCGCTTTCCTTCATATAATCGCTCATACGCCGGACGCCTTCTGTAAGGCCGCCCACCTGCGGACAAATGACAACCATCACCACCAGTGCAGCCACGCCGAACATCATCACAATGCCCTGCACAAAATCGGCCTTCAAGGTGGCCATATAGCCGCCCAGCACCAACACCACCGCGGATGCCACCGCGATCATAATCATGCAGACCCGTTCGTCGATGTTCAGCAAAATGGAGCATACGCTGGTTAGGCCCTTATAGACGGACGCCGAATAGGGCAGCAGGAAAATGAAGATCACAATGCAAGAGAAAATCTTCATGCCGTTGCTCTGATACCGCATTTCAAAGAGCTGGGGCATGGATTTGATTTTGAGACGCCGCGTGACCTCTCGGGTGCGCCCCGCCAACACCATCCACGCCAAGAGGGAACCGAACACCGCATTTCCAATTCCCACCAGTGTGGCATATAATCCGTAGCTCCAGCCGGAGCCTCCGGAATACCCGATAAACATAACGGCGGAAAAATACGCCGTTCCGTAGGACAGAGCGGAAATCCACGCGCCTGCATTGCGCCCGCCGACGGTGAAACTCGCCATTCCGCCGCTGTTCTTGGAATTCACCACGCCAATGACCACCATAAAGATGGCATAGATGGCGATGACAATCCAAATGGTTGCCTCTTTGCTCATAATTGTTCCCCCTAAGCTACTTTTTCGATTTAAACCTTCGATGCTTTGACTTGATAAATTATCGCTATTCTATCAAAAAGTCCAACGAAAGGCAATTGATTTTTTGCACAAAATATAGAAGGTTTCTTCGGGAAACGTGGTGAAAGAAGGAACTTTAAAGAATAAACTGCGCCAAATTCATAACCGGAATGCCTTTTTTCTGACAATACGTTACCGTATATTTTGTTCCACCTTTTGGGTAAACCAGGTAGGAAAGGCAAACATCGCTGTGGTCGACCATATAGTGATTTCTCTTTTGCATACAGCCGCGAAAATAGTGATCCGAAATGTATAGAATTTCGTCGGCATTCTTCTCAATAAGGCGTTGATAATTGGATCGGATTTCTTCCTTCCATACTTGGTCGTGACCTTTATATGGCAATGCCAAAATCAATCGAATCTGTGGATATTGTTCACGCGCTTTTAAAACCGCCTGTTCCGCCAAAAAGTCAAATCCTAGCGCTCCCCCTGCGTAGAAATGGACGATTCCCTCCGCAATGAAAGCTTCTATTTGCCTGGCCAATGGCCCTTGAATGGCATTTACAGCTTCCCTTGGTAAATCTCTATGTCCGGTAAAACAACAGCTTTTCATATTCTTCCTCCAAATTGTATTCGTTTTTGTAATCGTTTTTCAATTCTATTCATACTATAGAATATAGAATACAATTTTTCAAGAGGTGAGGTGAAATGTCCAAATTCATTCCAAAGCCATATAAAAAAGAGCCGATTACCATTCGAATGAGTTCTGAGAAGATCGAACAAATTGACCGCCTATCTGCGGAATTCAACTTAAGCCGCAGCGCTTTTATCAATCAATGTATTGACTATGCAATGGAACACATGTCACCACCAAACCAAAAGGATTCTAAGGAATAAATGTTTATTACAATGTGAGATATTTCGTATGTTTCAGATCAATAAGCAATTTAAAAGCGCAAATGTTCCGCGAACTATCCGCTTCACGGAATCCTTATTTGCCGACCTGAATAAAGTTGCTCAGGAAAATCACATTTCTTAAAATTCTTTGGTGCTCCAATGTTGCAAATATACATTGGACAGCCTCTTTTCTTCCTCAGAAGGATCACTATAAATGCAAAAAGCGGCGCTATCCGAACGTTCAGATAGCGCCGCTTTTATCATGATCATTCTTTTTCCAAATAGCCTTTTTCGATGCTCTCCTGAATCATCTTGTCTACAAACGGCCAAACCTCCGGGAGCGCCACACGGATGGGATCCATCCGCTCATACACCTGCGCGCTCTTTACGCCGCCCAATCCCCAGGTGTGCCCCTGGGTCAGGTAGTTGTTCAAAAAGGGCTGCAAGCGGTCAATGGCCGCCGCATATTGGGCGTCCGGCGTCTCCATTGCGTCAAACTCTTCCCATAGCGCCCGAATCTCCGCTGCCTGGTCCTCCGGCAACAGTGCAAAGAGCTTATCCGCCGCTTCGGTCTCCCTCTGCCGTTTGTCCTGGTTTCCCTGCACATCGTAGGCAAAGGTATCGCCCGCGTAAATCTCAATCAAATCGTGCACCAACGCCATGCGGATGACGCGCGCGCAGTCGACCTTTTCCGGGTCCGCATATTCCGCCAGCAGCATGGCCATCAAAGCAAAATGCCAAGAATGCTCAGCATCCGACTCCCGCCGCGTCTTGTCGATCAAGATGGTCCGGCGGTAGACGCTTTTCATCTTATCCACCTCTACCAGAAAGCGCATTTGCTGTTCCAGCCGATTGACGTCCATCTATCTTTCCTCGCTTTCTTTATGCCGGAAGGAACTCCTGCTCCAACCGCAGCACCATTTCCTCGTAGGTACGCGCACATGCCTCCGGTTTTCCGGCCTCCAAATCCTTGAGGCATGACTGCAAATACTCCTGCCAGATTCGCTGGTAGACCGCCCCGCGGTCCGCCCGGCGGTCAATTTTTTGCACCAGCATTGGCGCGTATAAGTAATATTCCTGAATCTTCCGCTCTCCGCCCGGCGCCTTTGCAAGCCAATCGTCCCGGAATTTGCGGAAGGTGGTGAGCTCGTAGCAATCGTCCGCTTTTCCCTGGAATTCGCAGACAGCCGTGGTGATAAAGCAAAGCCGTTGGCGGAATCCATGGCGGATCTCATCGTAGCGCGCTTTTCCCAACGGCTTTTTGGGATACTGCTTATTCCATTTTTCCAGGAATTGATCGGCTAGGGCCTCCGTCGCCTCGTGCCCCTGCTCCAAAATCGCCGGGATTAAAAAAGCGACAACCGTATACCGGTAGTCAAAAAAGGTTGTGTCGTTCTCTTTTACTTGCAGCTTCTGGAACAGCTCCAAAAAGCGCTCCATTAGGAACAAGCTGTATTCTTCTGCCGCGCGTTGCGCTGTACTCGCCTCCGCCGCAACACAGAACGCGCGCAAGGCTGGCGCCAGCTTTTCCACATACGCCTGGAACGCCTCCGGATACCCGTGGTTGTTCACCGCTTGGATATTGGCTTTGTAAGCCACCACATCGTCCTTCATCAATTCCTTTGCCGTATGCAGCAGCGCGCGATAGGAATCTGTATCCTCCTGTGCGTGCAGCACCTGCTGCACATCGATCGGCTTTGCGCAATACATGCACACCACCTGCTGTGCATCGTCTGGCAGCTGAAGCTCCTTGCCGCAGTGGGGACATTGGGCAGAAATAAATTGCATTCGGTAACACCTCTTTGTGAAACGAAATCACGAATTTGATCCGTGATCCTTTATATATTCCTTGATTTTGTCAAAGCTTTCCTGGCTGATCACATGCTCAATCCGGCAAGCATCCTGGACGGCGGTCTCCGGATCGACTCCCAGAACCTTGCGAAAGAAATCGGATAACACGGTGTGGCGCTCATAAACGGCGCTGGCCCGCGCAAAACCGCTCTCTGTCAGGACAATATTCCCGCTCTTTTCCATCACAATCAGCCCCGCCTTGCGCAGGATGCTCATCGCGCGGCTGACGCTCGCCTTTGTAAAGGAGAGCTCATTGGCAATATCCACAGAGCGCACATAACCGTTTCGATTTTTTAATATCAGAATGGTTTCCAAATAGTTTTCGCCTGACTCCTGAATCTTCATGGGACCCCTCCTGTGCTGATGTGGGTTTGTATTCTTATGATTATAGCAGTTTTCCTTAAAAATGACAAGGAATTTCCCATTCCTTTATTGTTTTCATCCATAGGTGCTTTTTCCCTTTTATGATAGAATAGAGTGGCATTTGCACAAGAGGTTTTTTCGCCTCGTCTTTCCAAAATGTATATTGATAAATAAAAAATACAATATGTTTTACGATTTTCAATGAAGGAGCAAAGCCAATGATTACCGTTTCCGATCTTGGCCTCAGTTTTAGCGGCCAGAACCTATTTTCCCATGTCAATCTTCTGTTCACGGCGGGCAACTGCTACGGCGTCATCGGCGCGAACGGAGCCGGAAAATCCACGTTCTTAAAGATTCTCTCCGGCGAGCTGGAGCCCACCAAGGGCGAGGTCATCATCGACCCCAAGCTGCGCATGTCCGTTTTGAAGCAGGACCACCATGCGTATGACGCATACACCGTATTTGAAACCATCCTGATGGGCAATCCGCGCCTATACGAGGTTTTAAAGCAGAAGGACGCGCTCTATGCAAAAGAGGACTTCTCCGATGCGGACGGCGACCTGGCCGCCGAATTGGAGGCGGAATTTGCAGAGCTAAACGGCTGGGAGGCCGAAACAGAGGCCGGAAAGCTCTTACAGGGCTTGGGATTGGACAACATGTTGCTGTATTCCCAGATGGACTCCCTGCCTGGCAACGAAAAGGTGAAGGTATTGCTGGCACAATCGCTGTTTGGCCATCCGGATATCATCCTTCTGGACGAACCGACAAACGACCTCGACGTGCGGTCCATCGCCTGGCTGGAGGATTTTCTCGCGGATTACGAGGGCACGGTGATCGTCGTGTCCCATGACCGCCATTTCCTGAACAATGTCTGCACCCATATTGTCGACATCGATTACAACAAAATCAAGCTCTATGTGGGTAACTACGACTTCTGGTATGAATCCAGCCAGCTGATGCAGCGCGTGATGCGCGACCAGAACAAAAAGGCGGAGGAAAAGATCAAGGAACTCCAATCGTTTATCCAGCGTTTCTCCGCCAACAAGAGCAAATCCAAGCAGGCGACCTCCCGCAAAAAGCTGCTGGAAAAGATCACCGTGGAGGAAATGCCCGCCTCGAGCCGCCGGTACCCGTTTGTCGGCTTTACGATGGACCGCGAACCGGGCAAGGAAATTTTGGAGGTGGAAAACCTCTCCAAAACGGTTGACGGCGTCAAGGTGCTCAACAACGTCAGTTTCCGTGTCAACAAGGGCGATAAGATCGCCTTCCTCGCCAAAAATGATATTGTCACCACGACGCTGTTCAAGATTTTGATGGAAGAACTGGAAGCCGACGAGGGACGCTTCAAATGGGGCGTATCCACCACCCAATCGTACTTCCCGCAGGACAACTCCGCATACTTCAACGGCTGTGATCTGAGCATCATCAAATGGCTGGAACAGTACGCGCAGGACACCACGGAAACGTATCTGCGCAGTTTCCTCGGCAAGATGCTCTTCTCCGGCGACGACGTGCAAAAACCGGTCAACGTGCTCTCCGGCGGCGAAAAAGTGCGCTGCATGTTGTCCCGGATGATGATGTTCGGTTCCAACGTCCTGGTTGTGGACCAGCCCACCAACCACCTCGATCTGGAATCCATCACCGCTGTGAACAATGGCTTGATCGCCTTTAAGGGGATTGTCCTCTTTGCTTCGCACGACCACCAATTCATCCAGACGGTCGCCAACCGGATTATTGAGATCACGGACGACGGCATCATCGACCGCCTCGGCACCTACGACGAATATTTGGAATCCATGAACCGGATGTAAAAACGTTTCTGCCTTCCGGAAAAAATGGCTGCGCCTTTGCAGCCTGAATCTTTCAAAAAAGACGCGCCCTTCCCCATCTATTTGGATGAGGAAGGGCGCGTCTTTTCATATAGATAAAGAGCCTTATAAAACAAACTGTTCGATTGCGCGTGCCACACCGTCCTGTTCGTTGGAAGCCGTACGGTATTTGGCCGCTGCCTTTGCCTCCGGCGTCCCGTCCTCCATGGCGACGGAGCACCCGGCATACCGCAACATTTCAACGTCGTTGCCGCTGTCCCCTACAGCCATCACATTCTCCGGGGGAATCTGCAACCGTTGGCAAAGATGATGCAGCGCATCCCCTTTGCTCGCCCCGTCGCGGTTTAGTTCGATATTGCTTCCAGCCGAAGAGACCACCGTGACGCCCGGCATCGCCTCAAACTGCTTCCACAGCTTTTCGCGCAATCCCGACTCCACATGGGCCAGATTCAGCTTTTCCACACCCTCCGGATGCTCCTCCAACAGCGTCTGGAAGCTGTCCAGCTCGATCTGCGTCTTGCGAATATTCTCAATAAATTCCACCGCAAATGGGAGGTCAACCACCCTGACGAGGGAACGCTTTTCCGCATAGATGTTCCCCCCACAGTAGATCTGGGTCAACAGGCCGTAAGGTTCCAAAATCTGAAGAATCTGCCGGACGGTCTCTGCGGGGATTGGATTCGAATAAATCACGCGATTTTCCACCCGATCCCATACGGACGCCCCATTGGAATTGATCACATAGCGGATGCCGTCCAACTCATAAAAGACCTTTGGCAGCATAGCCGCCACCCGCCCTGTGGCGGGTACAACGGTGACCCCCTTCGCAAGCGCCTGCTCAATGGAGCGCCGCACGGCAGGCGTGACGGTCAGATGGTCGTCCAACAAAACGGTCCCATCCATATCGAGCGCAACCAATTGGATTCCCATTGGTGATTCCCCCTTAAACCGGAAATGTATCCATCTGCATGGTATAGACGATATACCATGCAGATCGTATCTTGGACTGCACATTTCATCATACCCGAGGATCGAAAAGCCCTTCCAAAATTAGCATTATCACCGGGGCAGAATCAAATGCAGCGTACAATTTCTTCTTTGCAATATAAAAAGTATAAACAAAATTCCTGCGGACTTAATTGCAAAGGGAAAAATTCTAGAGAATGCAGCCGCCAGAGTTTTTCTTTTTGGATTCTAAAAAACTGTGCAGTCTTACCATGGTGGTTTCCAGCCCACTGAAAAATAGGAATGCGCCCCAAAGAAAGGCAAGGGACTTGCAACAAACAAGCACCCCCGCCATAAGATAGTTAGAAGAACCGGACGGCAGGAAAGCCGTCCAAATTTTATCTGGATTGGGGCGATTCTATGCTGACAGCTCTGCTCTCCTGCGCGCTTTCCGGCCTGATTTTTTTCATTCTGCATGTCACAGGCGCTGGCTCTTTCCCCAGGCCCCTAACCGCGGAGGAAGAACGCAACTGCCTCGAACGCCTCAAAAATGGGGACCGGCACGCGCGCGACGAATTGATCGAACACAATCTCCGGTTGGTCGCGCATATCGTCAAAAAAT
This sequence comes from Anaeromassilibacillus sp. 1001302B_160321_C8, assembly GCF_015554745.1. Classification (NCBI taxonomy): domain Bacteria; kingdom Bacillati; phylum Bacillota; class Clostridia; order Eubacteriales; family Acutalibacteraceae; genus Anaeromassilibacillus; species Anaeromassilibacillus sp. 1001302B_160321_C8. The sequence continues at coordinate 13,513 of NZ_JADNJD010000002.1, forward strand.
ACTATTCCAACACAAGCGACCAAGACGATTTGATCTCCATTGGTACCATTGGGCTGATTAAAGCGGTCAACACATTCGATCACACGAAGGGAATCCGCCTTTCCAGTTATGCGGCGCGGTGTATTGAAAATCCTATTCTATTGTAACGGAACAAATGAAATTTGAGAACGAAAACTTCGCATCATGCTGCGAAAAATGGAGCGTTTTCTGTCACTTGCGCGGACACAGGTATGTTATGATACGCAGCATATCATATGCAATAGAAGTATCCCCCCTGATCATTCTGCATTTTCCTCTGCTCACTCCCAGAAAATTTCTGGATGCCCAGATATTCAATCTTCGCTTTTCAGACCCATCGGAAATGACGCAGATTGCGGACAAGCTCCGGTGGTACCGCTACAGGCACGCCCTGCTTCAGAGCGAGGTCGCGGACCGGATCGGGGTCGATCCGAAAACCTACATGCGTTATGAAGAATATGGCCGGGATTACTATCCAATCGAGCATATGCAAAAGCTTGCTGGGATGTACGTTGTCCCTGTCGAAAGCTTGCTGGATGACTACAACCTATTTTTGTACCATGATCAGGGACGGCAGATTCGAGAGAGGCGCTTGTCCCAGAAATTGACGCAGAAGGCCTATGCTGCAAATCTTGGCGTCTCGTTGGATAAGCTTAAGAAATGGGAGGAAAACAGGGTAAGGATGTTCAAATCCACATGGGAGAAGTATTTCCGGTAAACAAAGCCGCCCGCTGCAGTCACAGCTGACTGCGGCGGGCGGTCCCTCTATGTATTTATGCTTTTGCGGCCTTTTTCTCCGCTTTGATGACGTTCACCACTGCATCCACCAGTTCCAGTTTCTGCTCGGTGGGACAAGGCATTTTTTCGATCATCTTCTGGGCGTGTTCTGCGTGGAAACGGGCCAGCGTTTTCTCCAGTTCTTTTTTGCCCTGTTGTGTCCTGGGCAGGATCAGGAATACTTCTATGTCTGTCCCTCCTTTCTGCGGACTGGTTCAATCTATGCGGCGAAGCTTGTACATTATCCCTCACCGGATTATGGCTGTGCCTCTTTCACAATGAGCTTTGCGTCGGCAGGGTAATTGAGCGTGATCAACGACGGTCTGCCAAGCCCCTGTTTCTTCCGGATAATGAGGCCGCAGTATTCCAGCTCCCGGAATATCCTTGTGACGCATTGCCTGCTGCGATGCAGTCGTTCCTGTGCCTGTTCCACCGTGAAATACAGGCGGATAGTTCCGTCCGGTTCTACGTAACCGTTCTGCTTGGAAATACTTGCCCGATCCAGCAGCATAGCATACAGCACCTTGGCATCGTTGGTGATGTCCCGCAGCGCCTCATCTTGAAAAAGAAATCTGGGCAGAGGTATATAGGAAGCTGCCGGACTTTGTGTGGTAAATTTGCAAAATTCTTTCACAGTGCCTCCCTCCCATCCATCTTATCCGGACTGCTGTTGATTGGATTGATGGATAACTATCTTGAGAGTTGATTATTTCTTATTAGTTAGGGAATGAATTTCATCCGTCAGGAGCGATCAGAAACCCGCCGTCAAGAAATCCAATAACGGATCACTCTGGAGCGTCAGAATCTCTGCAATCTGAAAACCCGGTGACGGAGGGCCCTACAGCAGTCAGAGTTCCTCCTTCTGGTACTGCTTAAAAAGCTTCCAGACTTCGCCGACTCTTTCTTTCAGCTCAGCCACATCATTTTCATAAAAATGCCCGGTCTGATTGATGCGTCGGCAGATGTAGTTGATATTTGCAGCGATCCCGCTGACAGCTGCAGCCAGCTTTTTCTGCTCAGTGTAGTCCACCTGGATGATATAGCCGTCGATCAGCATTTTCCGTGCGTATGCCCCAAAGTTCTGGGTTCTGAGCTGCTGCATCTTTTGCAGAATGATGTTCCACTCCGTCTCATCCAGACAGATTTCCTTTCGGATAGGTCGGGTGCGTTTCGGCATTGCATCCTCCTTACAGCAGCGTCAGGACAGACACGCCGTCCTCACAGTGAATGTCGAGATACCCCCACTCATTCAGCTCCGAAAAAATCTTGGAGAGCTTTTCTTCTGTCGTGTGCAGCTCCCTGGCCATCTCAGCAAGAATCCACCGGCTTTCATCACAGGTGTACAGGATAGCAGCAACGGCTTTGGCATCGTTGGAGAGGTGCGGATTCAGCAACAGATCTGTCGGGACGGACGTTCTACGGATGCGTGTGTTATTTCGGTTCAGGTTCACCATGGTTTGAGCTCCTTTCAGATTTTGAAATACGATTTGATTTGTTTGAACGCTGTGCTGGGGGACGGCGCCTTTCACTATCCTACGGACAGAACAATGCTTTCTGTCACGGCTCTGTCATGCAACACTCCCTGTAAGAAGGCTGTTTTGCCCCTCTTCACTTTTCAACGGACATTATATTGCGGATTGTCTCGGTTTTGTCACGATGCTGACGAAAAAGAAGCACCTGCCGGTTCCGGCAAGTGCTTCAAGAACAGCGTATTCTGTTATTCATCCCCATCCCAAATGGAAATGGCAGGGGTGTTGGTAATAATTCGCAGAATGCCGTCCGCCTCGTCCCGTTGGCGGAGGAGCACAGAAAATGCCTTGTAAAAAGCTGCCTGTCTGCGTTCCACTGCACCGCGATTCAGGTGCATGGCCTCAGCTGTTTTACGGATGGACAGCCCCTCGGAAAAGCGTTTCTGAAACAGCTCAGTATAGTCATTCAGAATCGTTTTCATGGACTGCTGCAGAAAAGACATATCTTCGCACATAGCCTGATATTCCGCCTTGCTGGTAATGCCAATATACCGCTTACGCTCCCGGATCAGCTTGTAGCGCCGCAGATCCATCCGGTAATTGGTGCAGATATCTTTTGCATACTCGTAATAGCTGTGGCTGCGCCGGACGCATCGAGGCTGATATTCATCATCGATATAGGTGATTGGTTTCCGCTTGGGTTCCGGAAAGCCGTCCTCTGTTACTTCTCCGATCATTTCCGGTTCGACCTCACGCCGAGTCTGACGGATGTATTTATCCTTAAGAATACCATCTACATTCACCTGCTCACAAAAGGACTCCAAGTGGATGGTGTAGTATTCCTCATTGCCTTCCCGGATGAAGCTGGCATCCTTGCAGATCACAACAGCATCGCCGGTATCGATATCTTTTACCACGCGGACAACGTAGATCCGCTTGCCGTCGTATCGTTTATAGTAACCAGCAAAAACGCGTTTGACTGCCATGCATAGGTCCCTCCTTTCCGGGTGATTTTCCATCAGTATATCATAGAATGCAGCCGATAAACAGGACAATTTGAAAAAACGCGGATCAGGGAATATGAAGAATAGCAAGCACAGCCGGTGTCCGTACACACGGCGATTTTCGCTTGTTGGGATAGTCCCAAACCCTGTATTTTTGATAAACCTCGGCTGCAGTCAGAGAAATGAGATGATACCAAAAGAACACAACCAGCTGGTGCTTCAGACTGTATAATCTTCATGTGCTGAGGTAAGAGATGTTCGCAATTCAGTGCGAAAGTCTCTTGCTTTATAGCCTAAAACAACGTATAATTATGTCGATATCTGTAGTTGGAGGTCGGGAAATGGCTATCTCATACAACAAGCTTTGGAAATTACTTGTTGATAGAAAAATGAGCAAAGCGGATTTGAGAAAAGCTGCTGGGATTGCGCCAAATACCATGACCCGCTTGAGGCGCGATGAGGAAGTTACACTTACGGTGCTCAATAAGATCTGTGCTGTGTTGGGCGCAGATATCGGTGATATTATGGAGTTTTTACCAGAAGAGAAAGCGGGGAGATGAGTCCGTTTTTTTGGACAGTAATTTTGCGATAATGTCATTTGCGGAAGTCCTCGTAATCGGGATAACGTAATAGGCAGATTAAGGAAGGATAGCAGATATGCAAGTTAGGGAAACGCCTCCATTTGCACCTGTGCTTATGGAATCCACCAGGGCAATTGGTTACAGCTTGGAAGCTGCCATAGCCGATATTATCGACAACAGCATTGCGGCAAAAGCGGGCAAAGTTCAGCTGTTCTTTTTCCCAGTTGATGATGCTTATGTCTGCATCTTAGACAATGGATCCGGCATGGATGATGCGCAAATTGATGTCGCCATGCAGTATGGCAGCAAAAGTCCAACCGATATGCGTGACGCCTCTGATCTGGGACGTTATGGACTTGGCTTAAAAACCGCTTCGCTGTCACAGTGCCGTGTGCTCACGGTGGTCAGCAAACAGGGCAATACCATAATCGGCAGACGATGGGATTTAGATTATGTCATTGAAACAGGGACATGGTCACTCCTCGTTCTTAATGAAGATGACCTTGAACAGGTTCCTCATATCGCTGATTTGAAAGAGCAGGAAAATGGCACGCTGGTCGTATGGCAGAATCTTGACCGTCTGCTTATGGGCGAAGTCGATTATGAAAAATCACTTGGCCGGAAAATGGACGATGTTAGGCAGCACTTGGGGCTTGTTTTTCACAGATATCTATCCGGCGAAGCAGGCATCAAACGGCTGGAAATTCTTTTCAACGGTGTAAAAATAAAAGCAGCAGATCCTTTTTTGCTGAAGAAAAGCACGCAGGCAATGGACACCGAAACGTTGATTATCCGAGGAAAAAAGATTCTGGTTAAGCCCTATATTCTGCCGCACATATCCAAGATGACCGAAGAGGAAAAAAATCAGCTTGGCGGAAAAGAAGGTATTCGGAAGCAGCAGGGCTTTTATGTATACCGAAACAAGCGCCTTTTGATCTGGGGAACGTGGTTCCGCATGATGAGACAGGGAGACCTCTCTAAACTGGCTCGTGTGATGGTTGATATCCCAAATGATTTGGATGATCTTTGGACGCTTGATATCAAGAAATCACACGCTATTCCTCCTGCTGAAGTGAGAAACAACCTTCAAATTTGAATTTAACTATCTAATCCTCAAAAACCATTGATTTTTCAAGGCTTCACGCCTGTTTTTCATTCAAACCTTATCTGTTTGCCCTTGTTTTTGCCCTTACGAGCCGAAACAAGGGCAACTTTTTATTCCCCGCCGACCACCTTATCCAGCAGCCTTGCGGAAGTGCGCTTCGCTTCCCTTGTAGAGTGAGCGTAGATGTTCATTGTGGTACTGACATCGGAGTGTCCGAGAAGTTCCTGCACATCTTTCGGCTTTGCGCCGCCGGAAAGCAGATTGCTTGTGTAGGTGTGACGGAGCGTGTGGAAATGGAAATCTTCAAGCCCTTTCACTTTCTTCTTTGCCGCCCTGCACATAATCCCTACCGTACTCGGCGCTTCATACGCCCCGTCTGCTCTCAGGCAGACAAAGGAGATTTCCTTGTAATCCTCCGGGACTTCCTCTGTCCTTTGCAGGCTGTAAACCTCATAATAGGTGCGCCCTTTTTCCTTTACTTCTTTGTAGTAGTTCAGGTGATAAAACTCCCCGTAGCGGAAACGGTTTTTGCGCTGTTCTGTTCTCGCCGCCCGCAGGATTGCCGCCAGCGTGTCGCAGAAATCAACGGTGCGGACTTTGCTCCGTTTTGTCGTTCCCACTTCGGTTGTGTGCCTTGTTCCGTTATAGCGCATGCTTCGGCGTACCGTGAGATATTGTTCCTCAAGGTTAATATCCTGCCAAGTCAAGCCGCATACTTCCCCGATACGAAGCCCCGTGTAGTACGCTATCTGCACAGGCAGCAAGGCGGGATTATCTTTTGCCTTGAGAAATTCCTCCAGCTTTTGGAACTGTTCATGGGTGATAGTAGGAATACTGGAAGTATCTTCCTCACTGTCCGAGAAAATATCCGTTTCCTGCTTCCTGCCCCTCAGCTTCACATACTGCATAGGGTTAAAGGTAATCAGTTTTTTCGGGAAAACCGCAAAGCGGAAGGAATTTTGCAACACCGCCGAGAACAGGAGCATATATCCTTTGCTCATGGGCTTTGAAGTTGTCCCGTCCGGGTTTGTCCCACCGTAGCTCAGAAAATCAATGAACGCCTGCAAATGGTCGGCGGTCACGGTTTTCAGCTTGCGTTTGCCAATGGGATATTGCTTGATACGGTTGACCGTTCCCTGATAGGACATGACCGTCCCGTTGCTTAAGTTGCCGGGTTTCAGTTCTTCCTCTACCCACATATCCAGCATATCGCCTACCGTGATGTTTTCCGCTTTCCCGACAAACTGCTTTTCCTCATAGTCCGCTATCGCTTTGCGGAGCATGGCTTCTGTTTCCGCCTTGCTCTCTGTGCCTGCAAACTCTTTCTGCACTTTTCTGCCGCTTTCATCTTCAATATAAAAGCGTCCGTACCACTTTTTGCCTTTCTTTCTTACAGAACCTTTTGCCATAGATAAAAAACTCCTTTCTATCCGTGGCAATCGGGACTGTGACATATGGTGTGCGTAAAGTAATTGTGTCACTTCCGCCAGTGAAAGTCAACTGGCGTCTTTACTTGTCAAGGTGCCACGGAATTTTCTTTTTCGGAAAGCCTTTCTTCGGCTTCCTCCACTATCCCGAAAAGTGCGCCCATCGACATTCTTGTGCGCCCCTCATCGTGGATATGTAAAATCCCGTCTAAAAACCGTTTCATATCCTCAATCGGTACTTCCATCTTCTTGCGGTATACCTGTTCCATGATTGCCCCGGACTCTATGGCGTACCGTCCAAGAGACTCTTTCAGCCCTTTGTCCTCCGCCACACGGTCAACTTCCTCCATAGCATCAGCAAAGTAGCAGGTCATAACCGTATACAGGTCAACCATCTTGCCGAGAAATGTCGTGAGAAGCTGCTGGTGCGGCTCGCCCTTTACTGTATAGGAAACTGTGTCCAGATATTTCCTGATGTGTTCCTCAATATCCCGCTGGCAAAGAGTATAGGTGTCATATTCCTTATCATCGGAAAGACCTGTCAGCCATTCGGGAGTTGTGAGCAACGCTTCCGCAAGACCGTTGATAACCATTGTGCGCTTCGGATCAACTCCGTCCGCTTCATACCGCTGAATGGTGGATTTGTTCACGCCTACACGCCTGCCAAGTTCCGGCATGGTAATGTTTAACTCTGTGCGGCGTTCCTTAATCCTCCTACCGACCTGTTTTGCGGTGAATGTGGTTTCTTTTTTCAAGGTGTTCACCTCCTGACTGGTATCAGTATAACACGCCGATACTTATTTTGCAACCTTTATCTCAATGAAAGTTGTAAATAAACTATGAATGGTTGCAAAATAGGTTGACAAGAGATGGCAGAATAAGTATAATGATAAAACAGTAGTTGCAAAATGAGTATTCTAAAAGGAGGTTGATAGAATGAGCGCAGTCAAAATGGGACTTACCATAGAGGAAGCCGCAGAATGTACGGGTATCGGCAGGAACACCATGCGGAAGCTGGTGGAATGGGGAAAGCTGCCCGTCCTCAAAGTGGGGCGCAAGACCATTATCCGCAGGGACACGCTGGAACGGTTTCTGACGGTCAATCAGGGAAGAAATCTTCTGAAGCCCGATGATGTCCGCAGAGTGGAATGACCATCCATTCTCTTTTCGGAAAGTAACCCTAAGCCCTCGGCGTTTGAGAGCGAAATACACCCCTCGCACAAATCTTCGATTTGTACTCCGGGTATTTCGCCCTTGCAGGGGGCTTCCGTATCAACCGCCTGCGGCGTATGATACGGGGCTGTCACCGCTGCCGCAGCGACAGCCACAACCGTAAACGGTTGCAAAAAAAGGACGCACCTTGACAACAGAAAACGGAGATGATGTATGCCGAGACACAGTTTTATCCAGATGTCAAAACTGCCCAATGTCAAAGGGCGAATATCGTATATTACAAGCCATGCAAGGCAGGAAAATCTCTATGCCACCTACCGCACCGCCGACAGCACCTTTTGGAGCAACCTTGCAAGGGAAAGCCAGCAGGAGTTTCAGCGCAGCGGCACAGAGGGCAAATGTATCGAAGCAAGGGAACTGATTATCGCCTTGCCCGAAATCTATACGCAATACGAGCCGCAGCAGGTACTCACGGACTTTACAGAGGAGTTCCGCAGGCGGTACGGTGTGGAGTGCGTGTCCGCCCTCCACCACAACAAGCGCAAGACAAATTATCATATCCATCTGATTTTCAGCGAGAGGAGGTTGCTCCCCGAACCTGATGTAAAGGTTGCTTCCCGCAGCGTGTTCTTTGACGAGACTGGAAAGCGTGTCCGCACCAAAAAGGAAATCACGGGGGAGGACGGGCAGATACGGAAAGGCTGTACCGTCATCAAAAAAGGCGAGGTATACGAAAGCCATCTGTTTACTACCAAAGATACACGCTTTAAGGGAGAGCCTTTTCTCCGAGAGATAAAGGAAGTGTATACAGAACTTATTAACTGCCATATCTCCGATCCTGAGCAGCACTTAAAGGTATTTGATAAAAACAGCGTCTATCTTCCGGCCAAGAAAATCGGCAAAAATAATCCCAAAGAGGACGAAATCAAAGCCGATAATGCCGCAAGGCAGGAATGGAACAGGACAGCGGATATGGCGTTATTATCAGGTATCTCCGAAGCAAAGATTTTAGAAGTCAAGCAGACAGAGATACACGAAAAGGCGAGCCAGTCTATCAAAAGCAAGGGCTGGCTGCCGGGTCTGTTCCGCAGTATCGTAAACAAGGCTAAGGACTTCCTGCAAAACTTAATCCGTGAACACGATATGCCGCCGAAGCCTGTCCTTGAAATAGATATGGCAGAGTTCCGTACCATGCAAAAGCTGATGATAAAGGCGCAGGATAAGGCGAAAGAAATCCGGCATTTGCAGGATACGGTACTTCCGAAGCTGAAACAACAGCTTGCCGATACAAAAGGGATTTTCAAGGGTAAGGAGCGCAAGGCGCTCACAGAGCAGATACAGCGGACAGAAAAGAAAATCGCTGAAAAGCTGGATAAACTGCCCGATGTTCTGAAAGAGGACGGTTATCCCGATGTGCAGGCGTTCATGGCAACCTACCGCAAGGCGGAGGCTGTCGTGGAGCAGTACAATCGTGACCTTGCCGCATGGGAGCGGCAGGTCAGGGAAAAACAGAAACCCGCCCAAAAAGAGCAGGCAAAGCCGCCTGAACGGGAGAGCCTATTGAAACGCCTGCGCCAGCTTCAGGCGGAGGGCAAGCAGAGAAACCAGCCGAGACAGAGAAAGAAATCCTTTGACAGAGACAGCCGATAGGCACAAAAAACCGCCGCTATGGTATTACCCATGCGGCGGCATACATAAAAATCTTATTTGTGTTCTGCAAGTGTGACTTTCATATCCTGAGCATTGATGATTGTTTCCTTTTTGCACTTCGGACAGTAGAGGGGGAAGTTTCTTAATTCTGTATCTTCCCGTATCATTGTACGAGTTTTATTGCCGCAGATAGGGCATAATATCCATTCTGTAGCTTTCATGTTACTTTTCTAATTTCAAGTCTTTTATTTTTTGAGATATTCTCTCAATGACCTGTATAAAACATTCATCACTTTTGCCCGTCGGATCGGGAAGTCCCCAATTATCATCAAACGCTCTACCGATATAGGGACAACCGACATCACACCCCATTGAAATCGCAATATCGGGCGTAGGGATTTTATCAATCGTCTTGCTATACTGGCTTTGCTCCATATCTATCCCATAAAGCTGTTTCATAAGCCGCACAGCGTCCTGATTGATTTGTGATTTTGTTTCTGTTCCGGCAGAATAGAAATCAAACTTATCTCCCGCCAAATGTTTTCCAAGTGCTTCTGCAATCTGACTGCGGCAGGAGTTATGCACACAAATAAAGGCTACCTTTTTCTTATCCATCGTTAAAACCCCAGCTTGTGCAGCAGAGCAACCACATCAGCAGCTTTCAAAACCTTACCCATAGCAACAACCTTTTCGTTGACAACAAGGGCAGGCATACTCATAACACCGTATTCCATTACTTTCTGCATATCGGTAATGTATTCGACCTCTACGGAAAGTCCCATATCCTTTACTGCCTGCTTTGTGTATTCAAATTGTTCGTGACAGGATTTACAACCTGCCCCTAACACTTTGATACAGCAGATTTCTCCCTCTTTCAAATCAGGACAGCAATCGTTTGTAATGCTTTCTGCTTCGCTGGCAGCACAACCGCAGCTACAAGCGCAAGCAGGTGTTTTCTTTTCTTCTTCCTTTTTCTTTCCAAAGTTAAATAATGCCATAATAATAACCTCCTAAAATTAAACAATTAAATATTGTATTGCGTTGAAAAGATAGCCTACAATAATAATACCAGCAGCACATATTCCAATGAAAATACCAAGCAGTTTCGGTTTGACCGCCTTGCGAAGCATAATCATTGAAGGGAGCGAAAGCGTAGTAACGCCCATCATAAAGGAAAGGACAACGCCGAGCAAAGCACCTTTTGCAAGCAGGGCTTCTGCAATCGGAATTGTACCGAAAATATCCGCATACATCGGAATACCTACTATCGTAGCAAGAATTACGCCAAACGGATTATTTTCGCCAAGTGCTTTGACAATAAATTCTTCAGGAATCCAGTTGTGAATGAAAGCACCAATGCCCACGCCAATCAGAACATAAGGAGCAACCTTTTTAGCGGTTTCAACAACCTGTTCCCACGCAAATTTCATACGGTCTTTGAAATGCAGCTCCTCCTGCGGAACATCAATTGAGTGACCGTTTCGGATATATTCTTCCACTTGATTATCGAGGTGCAGCTTTTCAATTATCGTTCCGCCAGCCACAGCGATTACTAAACCGAATATTACATATAAAACAGCAACTTTCCAGCCGAAAATACTCATCAGTAAGACAAGGCTTCCGAGGTCAACCATCGGCGAAGAAATCAAAAAGGAGAATGTAACTCCAAGTGGTAAGCCTGCGCTTGTAAATCCGATAAACAGCGGAATAGAGGAACACGAGCAAAACGGTGTTACCGTACCGAGCAGAGCTGCGATGATATTCGCCCATATGCCGTGAAATCTGCCGAGTATCTTTTTTGCTCTTTCGGGCGGGAAATAACTTTGAATATACGAGATAATCAAAATCAAAACGCCAAGCAGTACCATAATTTTTATGGTATCATAGATGAAAAACTGAATACTCGCTCCTATTTTGCCCGTGGTATCTAAACCGCAAGCGTTCAAAATTGTTTCAATGAGACGATTCAGCCAGTTCATACCGAGGACTTCATTTTGAAAAAAGTCCCAAATTGTTTTTAGTGCCTCCATAAAAAGCTCCTTTCATATAGTCATATTGAAATATGTCGATTTATCGTCCCGAATATAAGCCGTGCGGAAAAGCAATCAATAAACTTCCTCACTTTTCACAGCACGACTTGTTTTCGCTTTCAACATCAAGTGTTGTCAACTGCCGCAAACATTCTTTTGCCTGCTCCACACCTTTTTCTGAAATAGAATAGTGTGTCCATTTTCCCTCTTTGCGCCCGACAACTATTTCAGCGTCACAAAGAATTTTCATATGGTGGGAAAGCGTAGGCTGCGTGACATTGATTTCTTCTAGCAACTTGCAAGCACATTTTTCACCTGAACGCAGCAGTTTTATAATCCTAATGCGGTTTTCATCACAAAACGCTTTGAAAATTGCCGCAATTCTTTTTTCATCCATCTCTCTCAATCACCTCCTATAGATAAATGTCTATGTGTTATTATATGCAACACATAGAAAAATGTCAATATATTTTTTTGATTTAAGTGAAACAGCGGTAGGAAAACTAAATCCTACCGCTGTCTTCTTATGCAAAGATGATTTCTTTTTCCACAATCTCCTTTGCACACGCCCGTATGTTATTCATTCTCTGTGTCCATTCCAAAGCGTTTTCCGCCTTTAACTGCTCCGTAATACCCTGCACCCGTTTCATCTGCTCTGTGAGCCTTTCCATGCGTTCCTGCGCCTGCCTGTCGATGTCAGCAAGGTAATTGTTCAGTCTGCCGCTTGTGAACAAGGTTATGTAGGTGGCTCGGCGGTATTCTTTCAGATACCGCAAGTGCCGCTGTCCCCACAAACCAATAGGCTGTTCTTTTTCGGCTGGTAAGATAAGACATGGGATATAATAATCTCCTTGCAGTTCATACCACAGACCATTTTTATCATCGTAAATGTACTTGTCCATTGAAAAATCCTCCGTTATAATATATTCGCACATACATCACAGTTCTCCGATTGCCACACTTTGTTATATCTTGTTATGAGATTTTCTTGCCCTTGTATTTGCCCTTATGAGCAATGAGGGAAAGAGTAAACTTGTGTGTAACCGTATAAAGAGATAAGGCAGACACATTGCGATAAATCCTTTATTTTCAAGGCTTTTGGAGGATTTTATTAAAACACTGTAACCTCTGTTGAGAGGTCATAATTTACTGATATTCAAATTGTGATTGATCGTATTGCAGATAAGAGCAAGCGGACTTGGACATTCAGAGGGAAAAAAGAGACTTCTGATACAGTAGAGCATATATGGACGAGGCTGAAAACTCCGGGCAGCGGTGTTGCCTATGAGATCAATCGTGACCACCCGCTGGTGGATCAGATTATTGCAGATGTTCCAGAAGCCCGTACGAAACTTGAGAGTCTGCTTCGGTATATTGAACGCAGCATCCCTCTGAACCAGCTGTATGTTGATTTGAATAATGATGAAAAGATCGAAAATGATACCGAAATAGAAGAAGCGGAAATGCGGAAAACATTGGAGCAAATGTTATCTGCTGTGCCGAGCAGCATCCTTAGACTGGAGATGCTGGAAAGACTTGAGCACACCGAGCCATTCTGCTTGTACCCCGATGTGCTTCATGATTTAAAAGCAGAGGAGGAGAGCTAATGTCTAATCCCAATATTGCGATGCTTGAGAATGTGATTTCTGCAGCAGTCAGTACACAGTATAAAGAAGTCCCACCCACCGAGGAGGAGTTTATTAATTTGGCGCAGACCATGCGTGCGAATATGAGCGCATTTGCGGTGACGGATGATGAATTTGCTGACATTCTGGTTCGGCTTCGTGCTTCGATTGTTATTCAGATGGATGTGGGCGTGTTTATCAACGACAGGAATACTCCGCATAAATCTTGGCTCCCGGCGAGAAGAGCGGATTTAGATTTCTTCTTCTGGAGCCGCTATAAAAAGTATCTTGAAGAAATCAAGCATTGGAACCCGCGTGTTACTGCTACTCTGGACAAAGTTTCCGACGAAATTGTCGATTTGCTTGGCGATCCAGAAAGCAGCGAGCCCTTCCAGCGCCGCGGACTTGTATTGGGGGATGTTCAGTCTGGCAAAACAGCTAACTATACAGCTATCAGCAATAAAGCTGCTGATACAGGATATAGGATCATTATTGTTCTGGCAGGTATGATGGAAAATCTGCGCCAGCAGACACAGTCTCGCTTGGATGCTGAGTTCTCCGGACGCAAAAGTGAATATTATCTGGATCCGAAGGCTGAACAGGAAATTAAAAATCTTCCTGTAGGTGTTGGACGCTATGGCGTGCAGAAGCGCATCGCTGCGTTCACATCTGTCTCTAAGGATTTCGATATAAACGTTCTGAAAAGCAACGATCTGAATCTCCAAAGTGTTTCTGATCCAGTCGTTTTGGTTGTAAAAAAGAATAAGCGAATTCTAAACAATTTAATTAAATGGCTGTCTAAGAGCAGAGATGACACCACCGGCAAGATTATGCTTCCTATGCTGCTGATTGACGATGAGGCTGATAATGCGTCGGTAAACACCCGCAGCGAGGACGACAGCCCTGCTGCGGTTAACGCCTGTATCAGAAAGCTGCTTCATGAGTTCTATCAGGCATCTTACCTTGGCATTACTGCAACCCCCTTCGCTAACATTTTCATTAATCCGGAAACGGAAGATGAGATGATAGGCGATGATTTGTTCCCGAGGGATTTCATCTATTCACTGGCTCCTCCTACCAACTATATTGGAGCAGACAAGATTTTTGGTGATGAGCCCAGCTTTTCGAATGCACTTATCCCGCTGCGGCGTGATGAGATGGATTTGTTTTTCCCGTTTACCCACAAAAAAGATCTCGAAGTTGATGCACTCCCGCCCAGTCTGTATGAAGCTATGGCGTACTTTCTGCTGTTTAATGCGATTCGCGATTTGCGAGGAGACTATACAGAACATCGGTCAATGATGATCCATGTCAGCAGATTCACTGACGTTCAGAACCGCATCGCCGAGGCGGTAAATGAATGGCTCGTTCAGATGAAATCCGATGTGCAGAATTACGCTGCACTGCCTTCTGCCCAGCGTGAGAAAATCAGCAATCTTCGTTACCTCCGCAAAGTTTGGGATAAGCATAAATTGGAAGCAATCAGCCGCGTGAGTTGGGACGAAATATGTACGAAATACCTCAATCGAGCTGTTGCGCCTATCGCAGCACGGGCTGTAAACCAAAAAACCGGTGCAACCAGTTTGGATTATTTCAATCATAAAGATGATGGCCTCAGGGTAATTGCAATTGGCGGAAACAGTCTGTCCAGAGGATTGACTTTGGAAGGTTTAGGTGTCAGCTATTTCTACCGCAGATCACAGATGTATGATACCCTTCTGCAGATGGGACGGTGGTTCGGCTATCGTCCAAACTACGACGATCTTTTCCGCATTTGGATGTCCGAAGAAGCTATTGACTGGTATGGATATATCACGAGAGCTGCCAATGAACTTAAGGACGAAATTGCAAAGATGAAACTGGCGAACCAGACACCGATGGAATTCGGTTTAAAAGTTCGTCAGGATCCGAATTCGCTGATTGCAACAGCGCGCAACAAGATGCGTTCTGCCACGCAGGTAAGCCGTCCCGTCACTGTCTCCGGTAAGCTTCTTGAAACACCGAGGTTGAAGGCTAATTTGGACATTCTCAAGTCCAACGAAACTGCATTCAAGGAGTTTGTTGATCATCTTGCAGAAGCAGGCACGCGTGATGTGAAGGAAAAGCCTTATTACTGGCGCGGAGTACCAAAGGAAATGATTGTACAGTTGCTGTTGGCTTTTGAAACCCATCCGTGGCACTTGGCATTCCAAGGAAGAGCCCTGGCGGAATATGTCGATGAGAAAATGAGTAATGAGACGTGGGATGTTGCGCTTGTTGCCGATGGTGAAGGCTCTGCGTATGATGCCGGATTGAAATGCGGAAGCGAGGTTTTGTCGATTAAAGCCACCGAGCGCCGTTCTGTTATCGCTGACGATAAGATGATTCGAATCAGCGGAACCAAGGTTAAAGTCGGTTCAGGCGGATGCACAAGGGTTGGACTTTCTGAGGAAGAAATCGAAGAAGCCAAGCGCCGATTCAGAGAGCAAAATGGTGATAAGCATATGTCGGACAGTGCCTATCTGATCAAAGAACGCAGTCCGTTGCTTATGCTGCATATTATTGAGACTCGTTTGGATGAAAAAGAGTCTACGAATAAAAATGTTCCTCCGTATTTGTTCGCTCTTGGTGTTGGCTTTCCAGATACAGGCACGGGGGTTCGTACTGCGAACTATATGGTCAATATGGTGGAGCTTAGAAACTGGATGGATCCGGATGAGGAAGAAGACGAATGAAGATTACTGCTGAATATCTCCATGGGAAATGGAAATCCATCAGCTATTATGATGGCGGATACATACAGGTAGAAGTGAAGCACCCTTTGGAGTGGCATGTCGGCTACAAAGAGATCGATCAGAAAACTTTAGTGATTGTATCTGAGAAAGAGCCGGAACTGCTTCAAACTTCAAAATCTATTGCGGTTTCAAAAGGCCGCCGCATGGATGGGAGGTGGGCGCTTTCATTTGCGCTTATGCGAGTAGAGCAGGACAGTGTCTTTGAGCTGCTATGTGCAGATTTGATCACCTACTCCCAATCTGCAGAGAACGAAACTGCGGCACTTGCACTGACTGCAAAGCGCTACAAGCAATGGAATAAGCTTTTGGAGCATCAGCGAAAAAGTTTGATGGACGAAAGCAATCGTAAGGGGCTGTTGGGAGAGTTAACCTATCTTTGCGGTGTAATTGACAGCGGATATCCAATATTCGCTGCAGTGCAGGGATGGGTAGGCCCGGATGGTGCAGACCAAGATTTCGTATATGCTGATGGCTGGCATGAAGTAAAGTCTGTCGGCGTTGCTGCCTCCTCTGTAACAATTTCTTCTTTGGAGCAGCTGGACAATAGTGATCCCGGCGAGTTGGTCGTCATGTTTATCGACAAGTGCGCTCCGGAACGAGGAGGCGCTGTGTCTCTTGGCGAGCAGGTCGATCTTACACTGGCACGGGTGCACGAAGATGGAGATGCTTTGTCGCTGTTGGAGAACAAACTGATGCGATATGGCTATATCGATCTGCCTGAATACAGAGAACAGAAGTATGTGTGCTCTGGAAGAGCTCGTTTCCTTGTAGACGCAGACTTTCCAAGGCTTACTGCTGATACTGTAATGCCGCAGATTATTGCCGCACAGTACTCTATTAGTTTAGCTGGTATTGAAGGCTGGAGAGTTGAGGATTAGACATGGATGCGCAGGAATTCAGAAAAGATTTTCTTGAAAATGTGAAAGCTGAGGCGGCCGCTACCGGAGAGGGTTCCTGCGCTGCTTTTGTGGGAGCCATGGCCCAATATCTGATTGAAGCTGAGGTGCTTCCGGATTTCACACCCTCTTTCTATACAAGCACGACGTCTACTCGAAAGAGATATCGGGTGGATGGGTATGTTTTGGATGAATTTGACTATACAATGAACCTGATCATCGCCGACTACGATGGCGCAGAGGAACGAACAATGGGCAAGGTTGCCTCTTCAACAAATTTTCAGCGTTTGTGTGTCTTTGTAGACCAAGCGTTAAACACCAGGCTCTATAAGGAAATCGAGATGAGTACGCCTTGTGCGGACTTGATTGATTTGCTTAGACTTGAAAAAGAGCGAATCCGCAAATATCGTCTGCTTATCTTCACGGATGCAGATGTCAGTGATACACTTAAAAACTTGGATAACCTTGACATCGGCGGAATTCCTGCTGAATGTCAGATTTGGGATATCGAGCGTCTGTTTAGAGTATGCTGTTCTGATTTGGGACGTCAGAATATTGAGATCGATTTCCGCGAGTATATCCCCGAAGGTATTCCTTGTTTGGAAGCAAGCAGTGCGTCAACTGCAGAGTATAACAGTTACCTCTGTATCATTCCAGGCAAGGTTCTCGCAGATATTTATGATAAATATGGAAGCCAGCTGCTGGAGGGTAATGTTCGGTCGTTCTTGTCTACCAAAGTTGCTGTAAATAAGAAAATCAGAGAAACTATCTTGAAATGCCCGTCTATGTTTTTTGCATACAACAATGGTGTTTCTGCTACAGCGATGGATGTTGAGATTGAGCGTTCCGCCAACGGAACTCATATCGTG
Organism: Anaeromassilibacillus sp. 1001302B_160321_C8; assembly: GCF_015554745.1. Taxonomy (NCBI): domain Bacteria; kingdom Bacillati; phylum Bacillota; class Clostridia; order Eubacteriales; family Acutalibacteraceae; genus Anaeromassilibacillus; species Anaeromassilibacillus sp. 1001302B_160321_C8. The sequence goes on from NZ_JADNJD010000002.1 coordinate 30,911, forward strand.
AGTGCGCGGGACTTTCAGATCATCAACGGAGGTCAAACAACGGCATCGCTTTCAAACACTCGCCATAAAGACAAGGCTGATCTGAAGGGTATCTATGTACAGATGAAGCTTACTGAGATCGATGAGAGCGACATGGATCGTTCTACCGAACTTGTGCGAAATATTTCTCGGTCCTCCAACAGCCAGAACAAGGTCACGGATGCAGACTTCTTCTCGACACATCCCTTCCACATCAGAATGGAACAGCATTCCCGCAGAATTTTTGCTCCTGCAGAGGCTGGTGCACAGTACGAAACAAAGTGGTTCTATGAACGAGCTAAGGGTCAGTTCCTGCAGGCGCAGATGCGGCTCACTCCGGCAAAAAAACGCCAGTTCCTGCTGCAAAATCCAAAAAGCAAGGTTATTACAAAGACGGACTTGGCCAAAGTTCGCAATACATGGAACGAAATGCCTCACATAGTCAGCAAGGGCGCCCAGACCAACTTTATGAAATTTGCTGAGCTAATCGATGAAACATGGACGTCCAATGATGCGCAGTTCAATGAGCGCTATTTTACTGAAACTGTGGCATTGGTTATCTTGTTTAAACATTTGGAGGCGTTAATTCCGAAGCTGCCTTGGTATGAGCAGGGCTATCGTGCAAACATTGTCACCTATTCTTTGGCACTGCTCCATACGTTAATCCGGAAACAGTTTAAGGATATGGAGTTGGATTTGCAAAGCATTTGGCTGCGCCAAAGTGTTCCTGAAATCCTTACAAGCGTTTTGGAACAAATCTCCGAACAAGTCTTTTATAAGATTACTGATCCCAATCGCCCTACCATCAACGTTACACAATGGTGTAAGCGAGATGGCTGCTGGAAGAGCGTTCAGGAGATTAATCTGACATTGCCTGCGGAATTCACCAATGTATTGATTGGAAAAACTGAAGTGAAAGCGGCAGAAAAAGAGGCAAAGAGAGATCAGAAAATGCTTTCCGAAACAGAAGCACAGGTTAAGGTACTTGAGTATTCTGCAGATCAGTGGAAAAAGCTGTCTGCATTTGCAATGCAGAAACGCATGGTATCACCTGACGAAAATATAGCGTTGAAATATGCATGCCAAATCCCTAATAAAATGCCGAGCGGCTACCAGAGTCAACGACTTCTTGCTCTCCTCGAGCGAGCATTGTCAGAGGGCTTTAAGCTTTAACGGGAGAAAGAGGAATGTGCCGTGTACAAAGTTGTAGACTTGTTTGCAGGAGCAGGGGGCCTGAGCCTCGGCTTCATGCAGACTCAGAAATATGATATAAAAGTAGCCTTTGAGAACAGTCCTTATATGCAGGATACATATCGCCTCAATCATCCCGGTGTTGAAGTGCGGGGAGATGTCTGTACTGCGGACTATGATGCGATTAAGAAAAAGTACGGAGAAATAGATGTAGTCATTGGCGGGCCTCCTTGCCAGGGGTTTTCTAATGCGAACCGTCAAAAGAACCATGCTATCAGCCAGAATAATATGCTGGTAAAGCAGTATATCCGAGCTATTCTCGAACTTAAGCCGAAGGCTTTTGTTATGGAGAATGTCAGCATGCTGAAGTCTGACGTTCACCGATTCTATATGGAAGAGAGCGATATTGAAACTGTTAAAAGGTGCGGTATTCCTGTTAAATCAACGCCTCTTCACTTGCTGGATGCGGAGTACATGTTTGATGGAGCGCTGGAGATCGTCAAGGATCAGCAGAAGATTCAGCAGTATTTGTGGCCAGAACAGCATTATTTTGAACTGAACGTTATTTACAAAGCCGCGAAGAATCTTGATAAAATGAAATCTGCGCTTGAGAAACACAAAAAAAAACTTTGTGTTGCAGCTGCTGACTATGCGAAATCATCTGATAATAACCATATCTCCCGCGTCTCTGCAGACGCGTTTCAAGCTGTCTTAAATTACTATTCTGGAGTGCTGGATGCATCTGCACTCAAGAGTAAGATTGAACCAGCGATTATGATTCAGCGCATGCTCAGCAAGGCACAAGAAATATACGAAAACCACATAGTTGTAGATGCCTATACTGTTGAAGATGGAATTGCGGCGGTGATTCGCTCCTTTGCTGTTTATGACTATCTTGAGAAAGTACTGCAAGCGCCTGAGAATGATTATGTTTTGGACAAAGGGGTTCTTTGTGCGGCAGATTATGGTGCACCACAGAAACGGATGCGCTTTGTTGTAATTGGCATTAAACGCAGTATATCCCCAAAAGTTGCTCTGCCTAAAGGCCGTTTCGATGCAGATGAATATCGAACAGTACGAGACGCTATCAGTGATCTGGAAGATGTTGCGCCAGTATTTGACCTCGAAGATGATAATGACGGTATCCGTATTGAGCGTAAGGAAAACCTGAACGAATTAGCCTCTGCTCTGCGTAATGCTGAAGTTCTTCGAAATCATATTGTCACGAAAACGACAGATATCGCTATGGAAAGATTCCGCGCGCTGAAGCAAGGGCAAAATTTCCATGCGCTGGATGAATCACTTAAAATGAATACCTATACAGATGCCGCACGTACGCAGAATACAATCTATCTGAGATTGAACTATGACGAACCAAGCGGTACGGTTGTTAATGTGAGAAAATCTATGTGGATTCACCCAACGCTGGATCGCGCAATCAGCGTTCGAGAAGCTGCCAGACTTCAGACTTTCCCTGATAGTTTTGTGTTTTGCGGTTCAAAGGATAAACAGTACCAACAAGTGGGAAATGCTGTGCCGCCGATTATGGCTAAGTCTATTGCAAAGAAGCTGGCAAAAATTTTGAAAGACAATTTGCCGGAAGGTGAACAGTGTGGCGGATAACCATAGCAAAGAAGTCCGAAGCATGAATATGTCCCGCATTCGCAGCACGAATTCGAAACCCGAAGAAATTGTGCGCAAGTATCTTTTCTCAAAAGGATTCCGATATCGTAAGAATGTGAACAAACTGCCGGGTTGTCCGGATATAGTACTTCCTAAGTATAAAACGGTCATTTTTGTGAATGGATGCTTCTGGCATAAGCATGATTGCCCAAGATTCGTATGGCCTTCCTCCAATCAAGAATATTGGAAGCCGAAGATTCTAAGGAATGTTGAACGAGACAAAAATAACTGCAGAGAATTGTCGAGCATGGGATGGAATGTTATTACGATATGGGAATGTGAGTTAAAAAAGAAAGTTTTTGAAGGAACGATGGAACGAGTCATTTTGCAAATAACGTCAGGGAAGCAACCTTCGGTATAATTTGAAGGGAGAATTATGCAAAGAGCGTATTATTCTGCAAGAATAAGAGAATTTGTGGATGAAAAACCAGAAACGCTTCTTGGAAAACTTATGGTTTCTGATGAGTTTTCTACTACCGATCTCCAGAAAAATGCATGGCGAAAAGAAATAGATATTTTACAGGACCAGTTGCGTTCAGTTGAAAACGGTGATATTGCGTTCGAGTACACAATTCCGAGAATGGGTCACCGAATTGATGTAGTGTGCATCATTCACGGTTTGATCTTTTTGCTTGAATTTAAGGTCGGTGACAGAGAGTACAGAAAGTCGACAGCAGATCAGGTTATGGATTATGCTCTTGATTTGAAATACTTTCACGAACTGAGTGCAGATCGATATATTATTCCTATCAGTATTCCAACAGAAGCACCTTCTGTTTGTAATGAAGTCAGCTTTATGGAAGACAAAATCTCAGATGTGCTCAAATGCACGAAGGATAATATTGGATTAACTATTAACTCCGTACTCTCTTCTGTTCAGGATCAAGACTTATCTATGATGGATTGGATCAATTCCAGGTATGCTCCTACGCCAACTATTATAGAAGCAGCACAGGCAATGTACCGCAATCATTCAGTGAGGGACATCTCTCGAAATGATGCAGGCACATATAATTTGACGGCTACAACGGAAACAATCAATCAGATAATTGATGACTGCAAAAGAAACCACAAAAAAGCAATTTGCTTTGTAACTGGCGTTCCGGGTGCCGGAAAAACACTGGCTGGGCTAAATATTGCAAATGAACGTCACAATTTTGATGCAGATGAGCATGCAGTTTTTCTCTCTGGAAACGGCCCTCTCGTAGATATCCTTCAAGCTGCGTTAGCTAAGGATAGATCAAACCGCACGGGAATAACGATTGCAGAAGCAAAAAAGGAAACTAAAGCATTCATCCAGATTATTCACCGGTTCAGAGATGAAGCGCTTACAACGAATAATCCCCCAGCCGAAAAAGTGGCCATTTTTGATGAAGCACAGCGTGCTTGGAATGAAGAAAGCTTAACCGATTTTATGAAGCGAAAGAAGGGTGTTGATGCGTTTAATCAATCTGAACCTGAATTCTTAATTCGCATCATGGATCGACATCAAGACTGGGCAATAATTGTTTGTTTGGTTGGAGGCGGTCAGGAAATATATAATGGCGAAGCAGGAATTATTGATTGGTTCAGAGCTTTGCAGAATAAATTTAGAAATTGGCATATTTATCTTTCAGACAAGATGACCGATTCTGAGTATGTTGGAAACTCTTCAATTGAAGAATTGCTGACGGGATGTTCATACAGCCTTAGACCTGCTTTGCATCTGGGAGTTTCTCTGCGTTCTTTCCGAAGCGAGAAACTGGCCGAATTTGTAAAGCTGCTTCTTGATAATGAACCTAGCGCTGCAGCTGCCGTTTATTCAGAACTAAGTATACATTACCCTATTATATTGACTCGTGACTTAGACAAAGCAAAAGAATGGATTCGCAAGAAGGCAAGAGGAACTGAGCGATATGGATTATTGGCCAGTTCTGAGGGAAAACGTCTGCGCGGCATTGGCATTTGGGTTCCATCTGTTATTAACCACGTGGGATGGTTTTTGAATGAAAAAGACAATGTGGATTCGTCATACTTCCTTGAAGTGGCTGCTTCTGAATTCAAGGTACAAGGTCTTGAAATAGATTATAGTATACTTGCATGGGATGCAGATCTGCGCCGGTCTGGCGAAGGTTTTGACTATTTCAAATTTAGAGGAACTCATTGGAATCACGTAAATAATATGCAGCAGCAAAAGTATTTAAAGAATGCATACCGCGTTTTGATGACAAGAGCACGTCAGGGTATGATAATATTTGTGCCGAGCGGCACAGATCCAGAGGATGATCCAACGAGAGATTCTGCCTATTATGATGATATCTACAAATACCTGCGAAGTTGCGGAATTAAAGAACTTATGTAGTGGTAGTGGAAGAATTTATACTTATACCCCATTATACCCTTGATTTCGAGGGTATAATGAGGTATAATTTTGCATATAATAGTTTCACCGGGGAGGTGTACCATGGAACTGTCTGAACTGCAAGCCAAGATTGCTGATCTGGAACAGCAGATTGCAGAGCTGCCTGCTGGGTCTGTCACAAAGAAGGCGATCAACGGCAATGTGTATTTCTATCACCGCTGGACAGAGGACAAGAAGCGCCGGGAGAAGTATATTCCTGCAGAAGAGGTGGATTCTTTCCAGAAACAGGTTGAGCGACGAAAAGCACTGGAAAAAGAACTGAAGGTGCTGCAGAAGCAGCTGCCCAAGAAATCCGTATCTGCCGTCTCTGCACATACCTTTGCAACGAATATCCGCACTGGCGAGGCACTGCGTACCTTTTCTGCCTCTGTACGCAAATATCGCAAGCGCGAATGCTTCCGGCAGCTGCATGACTATATTTACGGAGAGCAGCATGATAAAGTGTTCATTCTCTATGGTTTGCGCCGGACGGGAAAAACAACCATGATCCGTCAGATCTTCGTAGAGATGAGCGACGCAGAGCTTTCGAAAGCAGCTTTCATTCAAATCACAGCAAGAGACACACTGGCTGATGTGAACCGCGATCTCAAGGCGTTGGAGGAACAGGGCTTCCGCTATGTGTTTCTCGACGAAGTAACACTGATGGAGGACTTTATTGAGGGCGCGGCGCTGTTCTCCGATGTGTTTGCCGCCTGCGGAATGAAAATCGTGCTGTCCGGCACGGATTCGCTGGGCTTCCTGTTCACGGAGGATGAGCAGCTCTACGACCGCTGTATTCTGCTGCACACGACATTCATCCCTTACCGCGAGTTTGAGTCTGTTCTTGGTATCCACGGCATTGATGAATACATCCGCTTCGGCGGCACCATGAGCCTCGGCGGTGTTCACTATAACGAAACCTCTACGTTTGCCAGCAAAAAAAGCGCCGATGAGTATGTGGACACGGCCATTGCCCGCAACATCCAGCATTCTCTGCTCTGCTACCAGTACGAGGGGCATTTCCGGCACTTACGGGATTTGTATGACAGGAATGAGCTGACCAGCGCCATCAATCGTGTGGTGGAAGATATCAACCACCGCTTCACACTGGAGGTGCTGACGCAGGACTTTAAGTCCCATGATCTGGGTATTTCAGCCAGCAATCTGCGCCGGGACCGCCAAAACCCAACGGACATCCTTGACCGCATCGACCTTGCGGCTGTTACAGAGAGCCTGCGTGAATTGCTGGAAATCCGCAACAAAGCAGAGCAGACGGTGAAGCTGGAGGATATTCACGCGGCAGAGATCAAAGAATATCTGGACTTGTTGGATTTGACACAGGAGATTGATGTGCTGCATCTGCCGGATGTAAGCACAAAGTCCAGCCGAACGGTAATCGCGCAGCCCGGTCTGCGCTACGCGCAGGCCGATGCGCTGATCCGCAGCTTGCTGCTGGATGAGACATTCAGTGCTCTGTCTCTGCCGGAGCGTACCGCTGTTCAGGAGCGCATTCTGTCCGAGATCAGAGGCCGGATGCTGGAAGACATTGTCCTGCTGGAAACCAAGCTGGCGAACCCCAAAAAGCAGGTATTTGTCCTGCAATTTCCTGTGGGTGAGTTCGACATGGTGGTGTTTGACCCTGTCGCCGGTTCCTGCCATATCTTTGAGATCAAGCACAGCGCAGAAATTGCGCCTCAGCAGTATCGGCATCTGATCGACGAAGAAAAGTGCGCTCAGGCCGAGCACCGTTACGGTCCCATCACCGGGAAAACGGTTCTCTATCGCGGTGAAAACAGAGTGATTGAGGGCATCCAATACCAGAACGTGGAAGAATACCTGCGGAACATCGTGAAAACGTAATGTAACCGCCGTCCGGGCTGAGAAGCTTGGGCGGCGGCCTTCGTTCAGCAATGAAAAAGGTTCAAAACAGCCGCTTTTCTTTCCTGTATTGCCTTGCATGCGTCAGATGTGAAATCATACGCCGCTCCATTTTATCGCCGTTTCTGCTGAACAAAACACGCGGAAATCGCCACAAAAACTGACAGAAAATCACGACCTGCTTCTGAAGCAAAAAAATCTGCGAATCTGTTTCCTGGCTCCTTTTCAAATAGATTCCTTTGTGATATGATATATCTATCAACATATCATATACGCGTGAGGTGCGCTTATGAAAAAGGAAACCAGACAATTTGTCATCTACTCCCGTAAGTCCAAGTTTACCGGCAAGGGCGAGAGCATCGAAAATCAGATCGAGCTGTGCCGCCAGTACATTGCTGTCCATTTTAGTCAGGAAGAGGCGGACGCAGCGCTGGTCTATGAAGACGAGGGCTTTTCCGGCGGGAATCTGGAGCGGCCTCAGTTCAAGAAAATGATGAAGGACTCCCAGAAAACAAAGTTTGCCGCCATTGTGGTATACCGGCTGGACCGCATCAGCCGCAACATCGGCGACTTTGCAAAGCTCATCGAAGACCTGGGCGACCGGCACATTGACTTCATTTCCATCCGGGAGCAGTTCGACACCTCCTCCCCCATGGGACGGGCCATGATGTATATTGCCTCCGTGTTCTCTCAGCTTGAAAGAGAAACGATTGCCGAGCGTATCCGGGATAATATGCACGAACTGTCCAAGACCGGGCGATGGCTGGGCGGTACCACGCCCACCGGCTATGAATCCGAAAGCATATCCAACGTGACCGTGGACGGAAAGGTGAGAAAAGCCTGCAAGCTGAAGATCATCCCGGAGGAGATCAGCCTTGTCCAGCTGATTTTTGAAAAGTTTCTGGAAACCGGCTCTCTCACCAAAGTGGATGCCTTTCTTCTGGAGAAACGGTACACCACCAAGCGGGGCAAGAACTTCACCCGCTTTGCCATCAAGGGCATTCTGACTAACCCTGTCTATATGATTGCCGACGAGGCAGCCTATGGATATCTGACGGAAAACCACGTTGACCTGTTCGCGGAAAAATCCGATTTTGACGGAAAGCACGGCATCATGGCCTACAACCGCACCCTGCAACGCCCTGGCAAGGCGCACCAGATCCGCCCCATGGAGGATTGGATCGTGTCTGTGGGTAAGCACCCCGGCGTGATTCCCGGCCAGCAGTGGATCCAGGTGCAGTCCATGCTGGAGGTCAACAAGTCCAAGAGCTACCGCAGGCCCCGCAGCAACGTGGCACTGCTGTCCGGGCTTCTGGTCTGCGGTGACTGCGGCGACTATATGCGTCCCAAACTGACCAACCGCCATGCGGCGAACGGCGAGCTGATCTACACTTATATGTGCTCCACCAAGGAACGGAGCCAGAGCTCCCGCTGCCAGATGAAAAATGCCAACGGCAACACACTGGACGCAAAGGTGATTTCCGAAATCAAAAAACTGTCCGAAGACCGGAGCTTCTTTGCCGACTTCCTGGCTCAAACGAAGAAGGCCATCAGCGGCAATCGGGAGGGATACGATGCAGAACTGCTGACTCTGAAAGAAAAGCTGGCCGAGAACGAAAGTAGCATCAAGGCGCTGGTCAGTTCCCTGACCAAGAGTGCCGGAACCTCTGCCGAGCCGTATATCATGGAGCAGATTCAGGAGCTGCACCAGACCGGCGAGGACATGAAAAATCGCCTTGCCGAGTTGGAAACCCTGACGGAACACCAGCGGTTTGCGGATCAGGAGTTCGCGTTCAGCCGCCAGATGATCGAATCCTTCGCCGCAAACGTGGATGACTGCACCGTGGAGGAAAAGCGGCGTCTGCTGCGTGCAATCGTGAAAAAAGTGGTCTGGGACGGCGAAAATGCCTGGGTTTACCTCTTTGCAGGAGACGGAGAGGCCGATTTACCCCCGTTTGACGCACCAGAAGTTCCGTTGAGTGAGGATAGCGAATGAGGTCCTGATGTATTTTCGCGCCGCAAAAAAGAGCGCGCAGGACATTTCCATGAATGAGCCGATCGACACGGATAAAGATGGAAACGCCCTGACCCTGATGGATGTAATGTCCACAGAAGATAACATTGTCGATAATCTCGATTGTAAAGTTAAATCGGAACAACTCAAACGTTATATCGCACAAGTGCTTACTCCACGGGAACGCCTCATCATTGAACTGCGTTATGGGCTGAACAATGACCATCCGCTCACGCAGCGAGAGGTCGCTGCGCGCTTAAAAATTTCACGCTCTTATGTATCCCGCATCGAGAAAAAGGCCTTACAGCTATTGAAAAGGCAGTTTGACAAACCCAGGCGATAAAAAAGAAAACCGGTCGCTTTCTCCGTTTCCCCGTCCTTACAATGGACGGGGACTTTTTTATAAAATATTCTATGTCGAACTCGGTCAAACCGTTTCCAATATTTTACAAATTTCTTAAATATGAAAATTAACAACGAATTTATTGAATTCCGATCTTCGACATAGTATAATAGAGTCTGTATATTTTTAGCGTATTCCTTGTTTAAATTGTTAAATTTTTGCAGAGGATTTCCTTGTACATTGCCAACGGCTAGCAGAAAAAAACTGGAACCCCTTTCAAAGGGATACCATCTGGGGAAGGATTGTTCACAGGAAGAGGCAAAGGGAATCCGATCGAACAGGAAAGGCGGATTTCTGACATGTATAGTGCAATAGGAACCCGAGAAAACATAAAAATTATCGACTCCGCAGAATATGGCGGTGTAAAAATCGACGTGATGGAATACCAACATCTGTTGGGTTCTACCAATACCAGCGCGGCAATGGATCTCTATTTCATGGAAAAGCAGAATATTCGCGCCCGGCAGGTTGCAGTATATGTCTCCAACGATATGGTAACGGTCGAACCCGGCGCAATGAGCTATTTCCGCGGCCCTTTGGAAATGGTTTCGGGGGTGACCGCCGGCAACGCTTTGGGGCGTCTTTTTTCCGGCGCTGTCACCGGAGAAGCCGTTGCCCAGCCGGAATACCGCGGCAGCGGAATGCTGGTACTGGAACCCTCTTTCAACCATTTTCTGCTTCTTCAGTTGGATAATGAAGAGATCATTGTGGATAAGGGCATGTTTTACTGCGCGCAGGGCAGTGTTGCCGTCAAACCCGTTATGCAGAGGAGCATTTCTTCGGCTCTGGGCGGTGGAGAGGGGCTTTTCCAGATCTCCCTTGCTGGCACCGGGCTGGTGGTATTGGAATCCCCTGTTCCGTCCTGCGAAATCGACGTCATCGAACTTCAAAATGATACTTTAAAGGTGGACGGCAATTTTGCCATTCTCCGCACAGCGTCCCTGCAATTTACGGTAGAACGTTCCGCAAAGTCGCTGATCGGTTCGGCGGTCAGCGGAGAAGGCTTGGTAAATGTATACCGGGGGACGGGAAGCGTTTGGCTGGCGCCCACCATTAAAATTTATAATACGATTAACTTCGCCCGCTCCTACGGGAACCCCAGCACGAAATCCATGAATATGAACACCAGCAACAGCCGCTAACGGATTTCTATAGGCGGCTCTATGTGCCGCTTGGCCTTCGTGCATAAACTCAGCGATTGGAGCATGGATCTATGACCGGCAATACTTCTCAATTGGAGGATTGTCTTCTGCCGTTAAGCCGCCGGACGCCCCCTTCCCCTAGGTTCTTCCGTGTGATCGGCTACGACCAGCAGGGAAAAATCCTCAATGATTTAAACAAAATAGGTGCATTGGCGCGAGACGGAGGCGCTTACCTTCAAAACGGCCTTGCAAACCCCGTAGAACCGGAAATCCAGCGTTTTTTTCGGGAGGTCGGGGAGCAATTTACCCTGACGGCCGCCCTTGTCGCACGCCATTTGACTGTGTGGTTAGGCCAACTTCGTCCCGCCCAGCGAACGACGCTCGATGCCGCTATGACAGAAATTCTGGATATTTTAAAAAGGCAGGGCGCGAACGACAACATCTGTAGGAACGCATATATCAAATTTATGTGTTGGCTCCGCGGGCCGCTCGGCGGAATTCTCAAGGGGCTTGGGCAAGATACCCCCCCAAAGGTCCTGTACGAGGGAGAGATCGGCCGGTATGAGCTGCTCTTTCTCCAGCTGTTGTACCGTTCCGGATGCGATGTCGTATATGTAAACTATTGCTCTGAGGATTCCTATACAAAAGCTGCCAGAGGCGGCACATACGGGCATCCTATTTACGGGGAGGTCCGCACGCCCCCCGCGGTCCCGCCTACCAGCAAAAGCGCCTCTGCATCGGTTCCAAAGGCTGTCGTTCCCACCCCTACGGTTCCAGCGCGACAGCCGGACGCTTCTTCCCTCGTTCCTCCTCCTTGGCAGGGTGTCGAGGAAGTGGTGCTGGTCAACCGTTGGATGGGTGGCGCTTCCTTCTGGGACGCTGTTTTCCTGCCCTGCGCACAGCGGGAAACAGGAAAGTTTTGTTCTCTATTTTCCGCCTGCTTTGGGGGCAACGACCGGGCGGAATACCGTAACCAGCTTTATCATCTGAAACGGACGCTGGACGCCTCCCCCAAAAAAGGGCTTTTAATGGAAGGAAAGATCCCTGCCCCTACGAACAACGAGGCGGCTCCCTTTCGTTCTTTGGACAAGCGTTTGCCACGCCCGTTGTTAATCCGCACATTGGCGGAGAAAATCGTCCCATCCTGTGGAAAAGTCCCTGTTTTGCTGGCGCAGCGTGCGTTTTCCCTGGTGATGGAACAGTATGCGGAAAAAGACGCCGTCCGGTTTCTCAATTATGGCGTGCGGCTTGCCTGCTGGCTGAAGCGGTATGTGGAGCTTTTCTTTGAGCAATACCGCTCGGAACATGAACCTGCGCTGGTCTATTATGGCCCGGCTACAGAGGCGGAGATCTCCCTGCTCTGGGCATTGGCACACGCCGGCGTGGACGTCCTCTATTTTTCTCCGGCGCTGTTAGGACAAGAACCCTTTGAAAAGCACTTTTTGCCGCATGACTGGCAGACAACGGTATATGAACAGGATCTCCCCATGGAACCCTTCCCCCAGCGCGAAGAGCGGGTGCGCGCCAGTACCACTGCCTATAATGCATCGCGGGAGCTCGACCAGCTTTTGTATAGCGATACCGGGATGTTCCGCGACCGGCAATTTACCCGTTCCCAGCCGGTGACCTTGAAAACCACCTACGACGAAGTAGGACAGCTCTGGCGCGAGGAGGCGCAATACCGCCCTTCCTTCCGGACCGAGGACGGAATTGTCTATGTGCCGAACCTGTTTTCCAAGATCAGCGGGGTGGACAAGGGCGACCAAAAACTGTATTGGGACCGCATCCGCGAAATGGTGACGGAGGACACCTACCTTGTCACAACGGTCCCCTTCCTTCATGTAAACGGGCCCTCTTTCAGCACGCCCCAGGCCCGGTCGTTTATCCACGACGGGCGTTTAGACCCAAATGCCTTGAAAAGCTCCCGGTTCTACCGCTACGATTACCTCCCGGACGATACCCAGGATTATATTCTCGAAAAGATACAGGCGCTGATCGACTACGACTTAATTGTCAACGGCGGGCCGGATGTGGCGGCCTCTATGTTGTCGGTTCTGATGAACTTGGATAAGGAGCTTCTCCGGCTGCTGCAAAATGTCGACTTTACGAAAAGCATCCCGAAATTCCTGGTGGTCGATGTGACAGAAAAGGTGTTTACCCTTGAAGAATGTATTCTCTTGGCATTTTTGAACCTCGTTGGGTTTGATATCGCCATCTTTACCCCTACAGGGTACCGGAATGTTGAAAAATATCTGCACCCGGACAGCTTCGATACGCTGGTGGTCGGGGAATTTGCATTTGACCTTACCATCCCCGATCTGCGGACCAAACGGGCCGCCAGCTCCGGCGGCTGGTTGGGACGGCTGTTCGGAAGCAACCACAATGGATAATTCCACTTGATAAACGATTACAATAAGGAGGATGTTCAATGGCCTTACAGTACACGCCCCGACGTGGGGAGACCGTCCAGGCACCGCCCTCCTCCCCGGCGGTGGAGGAACCGAAACCCTATGACGTTGCCTTGCAGAGGAAGGAAATGACCCAGACCTTGGTTGGGTCCAAGGAAGTAGACGACCTGGTCAGCCAGATCGTTGTGGACGACCCGCAGACGATTGTCTCGTTTGGCAGCGAAGTGGCTAACGAGATTGCAAAATGTTCCGATACCATTTTGAATAGCATCAATATGAGCCAGATCAACGACTCCGGCGAGATGCTCAATGCCCTTGGCAACATTATGGACAAGTTCGACATCGAAGAGATCGCCGCAGATGAAAAGAAAGGCTTCTTCTCCAAACTGTTTAATAACCTTCAAAAGCAGTTGGAACAGATCTTGGCCAAATACCACACGATGGGCGAGGAAGTCGATCGGATCTATATCCAGCTCAAAAAATATGAGGTGGAAATCGGGGAGTCTAACAAAAAGCTGCAAACCATCTTCGACGCCAACGTGGGGTTTTATCAGGATCTTGTCAAATATATTTTGGCCGGCGAACAGGGGTTGCAGGAAATGGATACGTATCTGACGCAGATGCAGGATGACCTTAGCAACCATCCCGACGACGCCATGCTGCAATTGGACTACAATGCGATGCAACAGGCGCGGACTATTTTGGATCAGCGCGTCCAGGACCTCCGCATAGCGGAGAATGTGGCGATGCAGTCCATCCCCATGATTCAGTCCATGCAGTTCAGCAATTTGAATTTGATCCGTAAGATCAATTCTGCTTTTATCATCACCCTGCCCGTCTTTAAACAGGCGTTGACGCAGGCGGTTCTGCTCAAGCGCCAGAAGATCCAGGCACAGGCGATGCAGGCGTTGGACGACCGCACCAACGAGATGCTGCTCAAAAATGCCCGGAATACGGCGGAGCAGACCAAGCTGACGGCACAGCTGGCCTCTTCCAGCTCCATCAAGGTGGAAACCCTGGAAAAGACCTGGCAGACCATTGTAAACGGTATTGAAGAAACCCGGCGCATCCAGGAAGATGCCAGCGCAAAGCGAATCGCGGATGCCGCTAAGCTGGACGCCCTCAAGCAGGATTTCCAGGCCCGGGTGCATGTGTAAATGGATTCCCCTCCGTTATGCGGAGAGATCATACATTTGAGGATATATGTGCTATCGAAAAGGAGTGTAAACAATGCCAATCAATCTTTCAAAAGGACAAAAAGTGGATCTGACCAAGGGCAACGCTGGTCTGGATTCCATCCTGGCCGGGCTTGGCTGGGACACCAATAAATATGACGGCGGCCATGAATTTGATCTGGATGTATCCGTGTTCATGACGGGCGACAGTGGAAAAGTGGAAACCGAATCCAATTTTATTTTCTATAACAACCCACAGGATGCCGCTGGCAGCGTGGTCTATTCCGGTGACAACCGTACCGGCGCAGGCGAAGGCGATGATGAATCCGTAAAGATCACTTTGAGCAAGGTGCCTGCCAATGTGCAGAAGATTTCTTTCACGGTCACCATCCACGAGGCCGACGCACGTGGACAAAATTTTGGCCAGGTATCTAATGCCTATATCCGCATTGTTGACACCGCAAAGAACGAAGAGCTGCTGCGCTATGACCTTGGCGAGGATTATTCCATTGAAACGGCAATTGTAGTCGCTGAGATCTACCGCCACAATGGGGAATGGAAGTTCGCCGCGGTCGGCTCCGGTTTCCAGGGCGGCCTGGAGGCTCTGTGCCGCAATTTTGGTTTGAATGTTTAATCGATTTTCGTTCAATGATACTTTAAGAAAGCAGGTGTAAATCCTATGGCGATTTCCCTACAAAAAGGACAAAAAATTGATCTGCAAAAGAAGGACGGCTCCCAGCTTACCAATATCTTGGTCGGTTTAGGCTGGAAAGAGGTCCAACAAAAGGGCGGTCTTATGGGGCTATTTAAGCAGAAAGCCGATGTGGACATTGATGCATCCGTCATTATGCTGAACGCCAATGGGAAGATCCCCACAAAAGAAGAGGTTATCTTCTTCAACCACAAGGATCATCCGTCTGGTTGCGTCCACCACTGCGGCGACAACCTGGTAGGCGGCAAAATGGGCGGCATGGACGACTCCGAGCAGATTCTGGTGGATCTGACCCGTGTCCCGCAGAACATCGACCGCATCGTGTTCGTTGTGAATATCTACAACTGTGTCCAGCGGAAACAGCACTTTGGCATGGTTGAAAATGCTTACATCCGCATTGTGGACAAGGGCGCCGGCGAAACCATCGCCAGCTACAATTTGACGGAAGATTACTCTGGAAAGACATCCATGGTTGTAGGCGAAATCTATCGCCGCGGGGATGGCTGGAAGTTTAATGCAATCGGCCAGCCCGGATATGACCCCGGAATTGCCGATCTGGTAAACCGTTACTGCTAATGATCGAAACCGTATGGAAAAGGAGGAATTTTTATGCCGATCAACCTCACAAAAGGGCAAAAATTAGCTTGAGCAAAGAAGCGCCGAACCTCAAAATTGCGCTTGTTGGCCTAGGGTGGGACATCAAACAGTATGACAGCGGCGCAGATTTTGACTTGGACGCCTCGATTTTCCTGTTGGACAACACCGGGAAATGCGCCCATGATTCGGATTTCATCTTTTACAACAACCTTTCCTCCGGCGGCGTGACCCATTCCGGCGATAACCGCACCGGTGAAGGCGAGGGCGACGACGAAGCCGTCACCATTGAGTTTGAAAAAGTTCCCAGCTATGTGGAGAAAATCGTTGTCACAGTGACCATCTATGAAGCACAGGCGCGCGGCCAGAACTTTGGGCAGGTAGCAAACGCTTTTGTCCGGCTGGTGGACAAGCAGACGGGCGTTGAGCTGCTCCGGTACGACCTGGGCGAGGATTATTCTACGGAAACAGCCATCGTCTTTGCGGAGATCTACCGCCACAACGGCGAATGGAAATTCTCTGCGGTTGGCTCCGGCTTCAACGGCGGGTTGGAAGCCCTGTGCCGTCAATACGGTCTGAGCGTCTAAACCGCCCCTTGCATCGATTCCAGCCGGTGCGCGCAGATTACAAAACGACAAGGATTCCAAATCATGAGATATTTTAACTATTTATCCCACGGCGACCGGAAAAGCCTTTTTTTCCGTGAACCTGCACCGTTTGACAAAACGACCGAGCGGGAAATGCTACGCAGCGCAGTGGGAGGGTTGCTCTACATTCCTGGGGGGAATCCAACGATCGCTCAAATTCTCCAGACAGGGAAAGTCCAGGGGCTTGCCTCTATGGCCATCTGCCTGGAGGACGCTGTGGGCGATCAGGAGCGGGAAGAAGCTGTTCTCAATGTGGAAAAACAGCTTTCCGATATCAGGCGGGCATTGCTGGGCGGGAGTCTATCCCGGGATAGGCTCCCGCTTCTCTTTGTACGTGTGAAAGACGTGGATATGTTGGAAAGGCTGGCCGGGCTCTTTGTAGAAAACAGCCCTGTCCTCACGGGCGTCATCCTTCCCAAAACGACCCGCGAAAGCCTCCAACGTGCCCTGTCCATTGTGGAAACAATCAACCAAGAAGCGAAAGAACCCTTTTATATCATGCCGATCTTGGAATCGGTGGAACTGATGCTCTGCGATGACCGCATTAGCCTCCTTCGGGAGCTGGCATCCATTGCGGAACCCTTTTTTGACCGCATTTTAAACATCCGAATCGGTGCCACGGATCTGTGCGGCCTCTATGGCATCCGCCGAAATGTCGATACCCCGATCTATCAAGTTGCCACCGTCGCCTCCTGTATTGCGGATATCGTCCGTGTGTTTGGATTGGGGGACCGCTATACCATCAGCGGGCCCGTGTGGGAATATTACAGCACCATCGCGCGGGCGCGGGCATTGCAGAATTGGAGCGAAGTGGAAGGCCTGATGCAGGAAGTGGCCCTGGATCAGCAAAACGGCATCTGCGGGAAAACCTGTGTACATCCCACGCAGCTGCTCCCCGTCCAGGCCAGCTATGCCGTCCCCTATGAACGGTACCACGACGCGGTCGCCATCTTGGGAGGGGACCCGGGCCGCGTGGGTGTTATGCCCAGCATCCGGCACAATAAGATGAATGAACTCAAGCCCCATGCGCTTTGGGCAAACAAAATGCTGCGGCAAGCGGAGCTATACGGCGTCTATCAGGAAAACACCGACGCAAAGGGCCTGCTTCGAGCGGTTTACAACGAGGGGGATTATCTATGAGCAAAGCGGTTTTTTCTCTCGAACCCGCACTCGAACTGGAATTGGAGATCAGCGAGACCCGCTTTGGCCTGCTGCCGGAGGACCTCTTTCGATTGGCTGTACGGCAAAATACGCAGCGCGCCTTTCTCTTTGTCAGCAAGGTGCTGGGCAAGCATCTGCCGGTTGAACCGGCTGCGCTTCTCGCCGCAGGGAAGCTGCTGGCGCTGGCGTGGCTCGACCAGAAGGATGAACAGGGCTGGGCCGGTATCCTCAAAGGAAGCACCGCTTCGCCTTTTTCCGAAGTTTGGGACCGCTTAGAGCACTCGCGCTATTCGCTGGGAATGGAGGACCGGGCGCTGTTTCTGGGTTTTGCGGAAACCGCCACCGGGCTCGCACGGGCAGTGGCGGACTGCTTCGACGGGGAGATGGCCTACATCAGCACAACCCGTGTGGACCGTGCAGGCGCCTCCCCGCTCACCTTTGACGAAGCCCACTCGCATGCCCGCACCCACCGGTTGTATTTGGACCCGCATGACCCGTTTATGGCAGCTTGCCAGCAGGTCGTCCTGGTGGACGACGAGCTCACCACGGGAAACACCGCGCTGCGCCTGATCCGCCAGCTCCATGCCGTTTACGGGATTCGCCGTTTCACGCTGATGGTTCTGGTAGACAACAGCGAAGGCGGCAACCGCAGGGCCATCGAACAGGAGCTTGGCATCGAGATCCGGGTGGTCTCCCTTTTACGCGGCCACATTGCCCAGGTCCGGACCGGGGAATTGCCTCCCCTGTCCCTATCCGATTACCGCGGTGCCGCTGGGGAAGCCCCTGCGCTTCTCTCGCTGCCCGGCAACGCCCTTTCAGACCGGACCTTGCAAAGCGCCAGCGCTCTGGCGCTCCAGCGCGCCCGCTGCCGTTCCATTGCCACTCAACTGGGACCGGCCCCATCAGAGACGTCAACTCTCTATCTGGGCGCTGGGGAATTTATCTACGCTCCGGCCCTCATCTCTGGATTTTGCGGGGGACATGCGTTCCACTCCACCACGCAAAGCCCGGTGTTCCCCATGGCTGGTTCCGCAATTGTATCCGGCGTCTGTTTCGATCCGCCGGATTGTTACAGTCCGGTCGGCTATCTATACAATGTCCCGGACCATGCCTACCGGGAGGCTACCCTCTTTGTGGAGGAGGGGACCCTGCGCCCGGCAGGAATCGGGCAACTGGCCGCCTACCTCAAAAGCAAAGGGATTGGGAAAGTGACGGTGGTCGCCCTATGAACTGGACCGCATCCTCCCTTCCTCCCCACTTGGGCAGCTTCGATCCGGACGATGTGATCCTCTTGCTCAAGGATGTAACTGGGCAGGTCGAAGAGCGGGACACGGCGCTCCGGGAACGCGACATCCAAGCGGGACGCCACTATTCCGAAGATCTCCCCATCGAACAGGTCCCCAGCCCAGCCTATGAACAGGTCTTTGAACATCTGATGGAGACGCAGCTCCCAGAGGTAGCGCTCTACACCGGTGTTTTGACCCGTTTGGTGCTCTCTGAGCACCCCAGTCCCGTGCTGGTCTCCCTGGTGCGTGCGGGCGTCCCCTGCGGCGTTTTGATGCGCCGGTACGCTGCCCGCGAATTGGGCCGCGATCTTCCCCATTATGGGGTGAGCATCATCCGTGGAAAGGGCTTTGACGAAAACGCCATCCGGCTCATTCTGCAGCGGCACCCAGGCCAGGAGATCGTTTTTGTGGACGGCTGGACGGGCAAAGGGATGATTACCCACCAATTGGAGGAATCCTGCGCGCAGTTTAATGTGCACAACGGGACGTCCCTGCGCCCCACCCTTGCCGTACTGGCCGACCCTGCCCACTCGTGTTCCCTCTATGCCACACGGGAGGATTTCATCAACCCGTCCTGCTGCCTCAACAGCACCATCTGTGGGCTGATCAGCCGTACCGTTCACAACAAAACACTGATCGGGCCGGATGACTTCCACGGCGTGCGGGTCTACTGGGAATTTGCCGCAAAGGATCAGACCGCCCGCTATTTGGATGGGGTATGCCGGTGGTTTGCCCCGCGTAGGAAGGAGATCGAAACCCAGTTTGCCCGCCTCCTTGCATCGGACCGTTCCCCCGATTGGAGCGGCATGCAGGCGGTCCGGCGGATTGGGGAAGCCTTCGGCGTCCATGATATCAACCGGATCAAGCCCAGCATCGGCGAAACCACCCGCGTGCTCCTGCGCCGTGTGCCAGACCGGGTGCTCCTGCGGGAGGCGAACCACCCGGATGTGGCGCACATCACCTTGTTAGCCAAGGAACGCCATGTCCCTATCACCATCTATCCGGAAATGCCGTATCTTTGCTGCGGCCTGATCGCCGACAAGCGAGGTGGCGCCGAATGATCTTTGCCGCTGATTTGGATCGTACCCTCTTATTTTCCCAGCGCCGCCTGGAGGGTGACGCCGCTGTCATCCCTGTGGAGTACCGCTTTGGGGAACCGTTCGGGTTTATGACCCCCGGCGGGTTTTCTGCGCTGCGGACGCTGCAAAAACAGGCGGTCTGCTTTGTAAACACCCTGCGGGGGCTGGAACAGGCCAATCGGGTGGTCTTTGTCTCCGACGGAAGCTGTCGGTACCTGTCCCTGCAAAATGGCTTATATCTTTATCGCGACGGCAAGGAAGATTCTGTATGGGCCGCCCATGTGAAACGCACGGTCCACGCCCTTCCCCTGCACTTGACAGACGGGGCAGGGATCGTGCTGAAGCAACTGCCGGGGATTCAGTGCCTGTCCAAGCAATATGAATACCTCGCGGTCTTTTTCGTGGAGGATGAGTCGTTCGACGACCGGGCATGCAGCTCTTTGGCGGCGGAGCTTTCCGCCTCCGGCTGGGCGCTCTACCGCCAACGGAAAAAGCTCTACCTCTATCCGCAGGCCCTCGATAAAGGGGCCGTCCTCGAACGCGTCCGGGAATTGGAAGGCTGCGGCACCGCTGTGGGCTTTGGGGATTCCTGGTTCGACGTACCCATGCTTCGCGCCTGCGACGCCGCTTGGTCTTTAAAAGGCTGTGAACTCGAGGGAACCGATTGGGGGTTCCCCATTCAATACTCTTCCCTCCCGGCACAAGCCGGTACGGAAGAGGTTTTAACCCGTATCTTAACAGGTTTAGGAGAAGGATACTATGCTGAAAAATCATGAAATCAATGCGCTTACCGAACAGGAAGCGGAAGAAAGCCGAAAAAAATATGGAAGCAACATGCTTACCCCACCGGAACAGACCTCCTTCTGGCATGAGCTGTGGGAGACCTTTCGCGGGGACGCCTTGATCCGCATTCTCACCGTGGCGTTGATCATCACGGTGGTCTTCGCCATCCTCGGGGTCGGCGACTGGCTGGAAGCTGTCGGCATCGCTATCGCCGTCATCCTCGCCACAACGGTCTCCACCTACAGCGAATACTCCAACAACCAGCTCTTTCAAAAGCTACAGGACGAGTATTCCAAGATCCTCTGCAAGGTGTTCCGCAAACGCGACGGCGTTGTCCAGGTCACCGATCTGAAGATCGACGACATCGTCACGGGCGACTATGTCCTGCTGCAAGCGGGCGACAAAGTGTGCGCAGACGGCATCCTCATCGACGGCGATATCAAGGTCAACCAGGCCAGCCTCAACGGCGAAAGCGAAGAGGCCAAAAAGACCGCGGCGGAGCCGGGCTATACCTATGACCCGGAAAAGATCGACTTCTTAGATCCGAACAAAGTCTACCGCGGTTCGGTCGTCACCAGCGGGGAGGCGGTCATGCAGGTAAAATGCGTGGGCGACAAATCCCAGTTTGGCCGCCTGGCGCAAGAGCTCAAGGAGGACGACGAACGCGAATCGCCGTTGAAGGTCAAACTCGGGAAAGTGGCCGACACCATCTCCAAATTTGGTTACATCGGCGGCACATTGATCGCCGTGGCCTTCATGATTAACTGCATCTTCTTTAATCCCACCCTGCTGCCCGGCGCCACAACCTACTTCTCCATGGAGAACATCATGCAGATCCTGCGCGACCTGGTTTCCTCGGTCACATTGGCTGTGGTCATCATCGTGGTGGCGGTCCCGGAGGGCCTCCCCATGATGATCGCGCTTGTTTCCGGCTTAAATATGAAAAAGCTGCTCAAAGACAACATCCTGATCCGAAAAATCGACGGTGCGGAGACAGCCGGCAGCCTCAACATTCTCTTTTCCGATAAGACGGGTACCATCACCAAGGGCGCGCTCCAGGTGGTGGACTTTATCTCCCCGGAGGGAAAGGACTATCAGAGTTTTGCCAGCATCCCCGATCCTTTGCGCGAACTGCTGCTGATTAACATCTGCGGCAATACCAATGCGATTGCGTTGGTGAACAACGGGAAGCTGCAAGTCACCGGCGGCAACGCCACCGAGCGGGCCCTGCATGAGTTTGTCGGCGTCGAAGGGACATTGACCTATGAGGGCTATAAGATGGAGTGCGAGGACACGTTGATGTTCAACAGCGCCAACAAATACTCCGCCAGCGTGATGAAAGGGAGGCTCAACCGCGCCATCATCAAGGGCGCGCCGGAAAAGCTCCTGGCCTATTGCACCTCCTATTATGGCGAAGACCTGCAGGTCCATCCTCTCACGGATGAGGTGCGGAATATGCTCGAGCAGCGCATGGCCGCCCTTTCGGAAAAGGCTATGCGTGTGCTGGCCTTTGCTACCTCCGACAACCGGATTGGCGAACACCTGTTGCAGGACATGACCTTTGTGGGAATGGTCGGCATCCGCGATGAGCTCCGCCCCGAGGCGGTGGAAGCCATCAAGACCGCCAAACGCGCTGGAATCCAAGTGGTCATGGTCACCGGAGACAAAAAAGAAACCGCAGCTGCCATCGCGCGGGACGCCAAGCTCATCGAGTCCGAGGACGATTTGGCGCTCACCAGCGAGGATTTGGCCGCCCTATCGGATGACGAGCTGAAAAAGCTGTTGCCGCGGCTGCGCGTCGTCGCGCGTGCCCTTCCCACGGATAAAAGCCGTTTGGTCCGCGTTTCGCAGGAGCTGAACCTCGTGGTCGGCATGACGGGCGACGGCGTCAACGACGCCCCGGCGCTCAAAAAAGCGGACGTCGGCTTTGCCATGGGTTCCGGCACGGAGGTCTCCAAGGAGGCGGCCGCCATCACCATTCTCGACGACAATTTCAATTCCGTCGTCAAGACGGTCCTATACGGCCGAACCATCTACAACAACATCCGGAAATTTATCGTCTTCCAGCTGACCATCAATATCAGCGCCGTGCTGATTGCCTTCATCGGGCCGTTCATCGGCATGGGGACGCCCCTGTCTGTCACGCAGATGCTCTGGGTCAACATCGTCATGGATACGTTGGCCGCGCTTGCATTGGGCGGTGAACCCGCGCTGGACCGCTATATGGACGAAAAACCAAAGCGCAGGGACGAATCCATCATCAGCAAAAACATGTGGTCTTCCCTGCTGGTCATGGGCATCTACTTGACAACCGCCAGCTTGGTCTTCCTCCAGCATCCGTTCTTTAGAAGCCTCTTCCGTCAGGACGGTGAGATGATTTACGAGGGCCACGACATCTACTTTATGACCGGGTTCTTCTGCTTCTATGTGCTCAGCGCAATGCTCAACGGCTTTAACGCGCGCACCGAAAAGATCAATATTTTTGACAACATCACACAAAACAAGATGTTCCTCTATATTATGGCGCTCATTGCCGGCGTACAGGTTCTGATGACCTTTATCGGAGGGCCGATCCTTCGCACAGCGCCGCTTACCTTGCAGGAGTGGGGCGTTGTCATTCTGTTGTCTTTGATTATTCTGCCGGTTGGAACGCTTCGCAAGCTGATTTTCCCAGAAAAGCACACCTGATCTGGGAGGTGTAAATTACATGCTGGATTTTTTGCGCGGGCAAAAAGAATCCATCCGCAGGCTCTGTGGTGGCCTGGAATTGGAACTGGAGTTCTACCACAAAGCTCCCTTAGAGATCGACGTCGGATGTTTCGGATTGGATGACGCCGGGAAGCTCTCGGATGAGCGTTACTTTATCTTTTACAACCAAACGCAATCCCCGGAGGGCGGCATTCTCCTACACAGGGGAGCTGCCACCGGCGCGGTCCGTTTCCATCTGCGCTTGGATCAACTGCCGCCCCATATTGCCAAGCTGTCTTTTACCGCCTCCATCGACGGGACCCGCACCATGCAGGAGCTGACCAAGGGCCATGTGTGTCTGTTTCGAGGGCAGGAAGAAACCGCGCGGTATTCCTATGACGGCTCCCAATTCCGGGCAGAACGGGCGATTGTGATCTGTGAGCTCTATCGCAAAGGGGACGACTGGCGTTTCAACGCCGTTGGACGCGGCTTTAACGGTGGGTTGAAGGCGCTGGTGGAGCACTTTGGAGGTACCGTTGCGGAATCCACGCCCGCCGCTCCTTCGATTCCCAATCGTCCGCCCGTTTCCCCGCTTCCGCGGGCCTCTGTTCCGTCCCCCAACCGGCCGGCCGCAGGCCCGTCCTTGGTGCAGAATATCGTCTCCTCACTTCCCACCCATGTCTGCGCCCGCATGGACAACCTGGCCCGGCAATGCCGCGGGGACACCGAATATTTAACCAGCCTATATAAGAACATGTTTGCATGTTTGGCTAGCCATCCGGAAGTGGCTGAAATGCCCGTGCAAGTCGTCACATGCGCCGACGCCTCCGGTTCCATGTTTGACCTCTATCGGAACGGCCGTATGCAGCGGGTTGTAGATAAATTTTTTGCCTTTGCAACCACCTTATCCGATCCCTGTTCGATGGATCTATGGGCGTTTGGGGCCAAGAGCCGCCAATTTGGCGCTGTGACCATGGATAACGTGCGGGATTATACCTTTGCGGAGGCCGGCGGTTTTGAACGGTGGATGAGTATGCTCAACTACCAATACAACAACGAACCAGAAGCTATGCGCGACATCATGATGATCTATGGCGCTCTCCGCAAGCCGGTGATGGTCCTGTTTCTCACAGATGGAAGGCTCAGCTCCGATTGGGAAATCGAAGAGATCCTGATCAAAACCTCCCGTTTCCCCATTTATTGGCAGTTCGTGGGTCTTCACGGGGAGGAATATGGGATTCTGGAACGCCTTCAAGAGATCGATGGGCGCAGGTCCGATAATGCAGCCTTTTTAAAGCTGGACGACATCGACGATATCAGCGACAATACCCTCTATGAAAATTTGTTACATAACCTTGAAGGGTGGCTGCGGGAAATCCAATATAAACATATCTTGGAACCATAACTTCCACCGATGAAAAGCTTATAGAAAGGAGTCCCGATATGCCATGGCATATCGGGACTCCTTTCTATAAGCTAGTTTTCTTTGATAAATAGCGCAGGGCAAACAGACCCTCCCGGCGTCCCTTAAATCGTACCCCAAAAACCCGTTATAACTTTCCCAGATCGTGTAAAAAGCCCCGTCCCGGGAAAAAACCAGGACGGGGACTTCTCTGTTTACCGGGAAAACCTTTCCCTGTTATTTGGCCTCATCAGCCAACCGTTACTGCACTGTGCTTGATAGGACGGACGCACAGCGTCTTTTCGCGGACCTCCGGTCGGGACACGCCTACGGCGTTCTCTAAGAAAGCAAACTGCGATGAGTTTGTTTTCCACTCCACAGGGAAAGCCCTACAGAAGCAAGGGGGGAAACGCCTAAAGACACAGGAAGCCATCGTTCTGCATCCCATCTGAAAAAGAAAAGCATGGAATATGGAAAAGGCTCCAACCCTGGGAACACCCAGGCTTGGAGCCTTACCGTTATCGGGAAGAATCCTTCCCTTTTATCTTGTCATTTCCGATTATTCAATCGTTACAGTGCAATGGACGCATGGCGTCCGTCTACGAAAGCATTTAGCCAATCGTAACTGCACAGTGTTTCACTGGAGCATTGCCCGGCAGGGTGGTGTAAACGCCTGTGCTCTGGCCCGGCGTGCCGGTGGCATACACTCTGTAGTAGTAGTCATTGCCAACCTTCGCCACAAACTGGGTTTTCAGCACATTGCCGTTGCCGACAGTGAAGCTCGGCGTCATGGCATTGCCGTTCACGACCGTCATCTTGAAGCAGTATGCGCTGCCTCTCTTCAAGGTGAAGTTTACCGTCGTGTCGGAAACCACATACGCGCTTGCGGATACGTTCTGGCCTGCTGCCACAACACCTGCCGCGCCGTATGCATTGCCAACATTCACAGACGTGCTGCCCTTATTGCTGCTGGAGCTGTTGCTGCTGTCGTGATCGTCGTTGTCCTTGTCGATTTCAACAAGGCCGCCGATCGCTGCGACAACCGCCTTTGTCCCCGCATCAACAACCGCCTGGTCGTCTTCGCTGAGATCCTCATTCTCCAAAATCGCATAGGCTTCATCCAATGCCTTTTCCAGGGCTCGTACGCTCGCCTTCGTATAGAGGGAGAGGTCGATCTGGTTCGCGCGGTCAACTTCCGCCTGCAGCTGGGATTTATCCGCCTTCAAGCGCATCGCCGCAATTGCCTTTACAAGGCCCTGTGCCGCTTCGTCAACAGCGCTCTGTTCGGAATCCTCCGTGACGGCAAGGGCCGCTTCATATGCTTCCTCGAGGGCGTCCCAACCGTCGTCCGTATAGAATGCCGCATTCTCGAAGATTTCATCCGCCTTCGCCATCAGCATCTCCAGCTGGCTCAGGTCTGCAACAAACTGTAAGTTTTCTGCTGCTTCGAGGAGCGCATCATACGCCTCTTTGATGCTATCATCCATGGCATTCTCATCCGCCAGAACGGCCTCTGCCTCTGCAAGCGCATCCTGCAGCGCCTGATACGAATCCTCCGTATAGGGGTCCGAGCCAATGCCCTTCAATTGTTCCACCAAGCTCTCCAAACTGGAGGTGTCGCCCGGCTTGAATTCCAACAGGTGCAGTACATCGAGCAAATCGGACCAAGCTTGATTAATCACATCTTGCGTGGAGGTCTTCTCCGCATAGACCGCCTCTGCATTTTCCAATGCCTTTGCAAAGGCTTCCTGTACAGCGGGTACCGCCTCTTCCACCTGATCTTCGACGCTCTTCGCATACTCGATGATCTGGCCCAGCGTTTCCTTGTAAACGGTGGTAAATTGAATCTCTACCGTTGTATCTGCATTGGGCATCGTGAGGTCATAAGTGAAGCTGTCCGCCTCAAAGTCAACCTTTTCACCGTTCACCAGAACCTCTGCAAAGGTTCTTCCATCCGTAGCCGGGGTAAAGGCAAGCTGGAGTTCCTCGCCGCCCAAAACATCCGCTTCATATTTGCCGAGCAGGTCCGCAATACGCTGCGGTTCGCCGTTCACGGTGAGACTGGCATCCTTCGTATAAAGGACGGTCAACGTGTGATTTTCCGGCACCGATGTTCCAACGGTTACCTCGCAGCTCGCCTGGAGCTCCGTGCCGCTTACTTGTGCGGTAACCGTCGTTGTGCCTTCGGTCAAGGCTGTCACAACGCCATTCTCGTCCACGGAAGCGACCTCCGGATCCGAAGACGTCCAAATAAGCGCCGCATCGTTGTAGTTAGTCGGATAAACATCTGCGCAAACCGTGTAGGTATCGCCCACAGAGAGTTCGACCGATTCGTCGCGCATTGCAATCTCAGAGATATCTACCAGGTTGTATACACGTACTTCTGCCGCAGAAGAGTAATTTCCACGGGCGTTAACCGGCATCAGTTTGAGGTCGGTTACAGTCATGTTCGGGAAGGTGACTTCCTTCCAACCGTCGACTGCTTCCCACGTTCCTTCTGCAATCTTCTCATAGGTCGCGCCGTTATCTGTGCTTGCATGCAACTCATACTGGGTGATCGTGCCGTTTCCTGCTCCGGAACGCGGTAGATACCGATACGCATTCACTTCCGTCGGTGTAGAGAAGTGGATATTGAGCCACTGCTCGCTTCTATCCGAGCCGTCCCAATCGGTATGCCATATGCTACTTGTGTCGCCGTCGAGGACCTTGGAGGCAGCTTCGCTAGTGGAGTTTTCATTGCCTGCTGTAGCAGTCAAAATTCCCACATCGATCTCTTCCACCACAGAATTGGTGCGCACTTTTTCCGCTTCGCTTGCATTTCCAGATGCATCAATTGCTTCTACCACATAATAGTAATCGCCATCGTGCGCAACATCATCTGTAAAGGAGGTCTCCTTCGTGGTCAACAAGAGGGTATCGTCGTTCAAGTCAAAGTCCGCCTCGTTGGAAGCATAGACATTGTACTTCACAAATCCGCTGTTGTCCGTGCTGGGCGTCCAGGTCAATGTCACCATACCATTGTCGTCCGCAGAAGCACGCAGGCCCGCGATATTCGTCGGGGCTTCGGTATCCGGCTCAAGTTCGCCCTCTTCGAAGGTCAAGGTCCAGTTAACCGTTTGGTTTTCCGCTGCATCCAGGGTCAATTCGACATAATTGCCGAACGGGCTCTGCACATAGCTGGTGGTCACTGCGTCATTGTCAATGCTGAAATCCTTAACAAGCAGCTTGTTATCGTTCAGCGGGATAATCGCTTTATAGGTATCATTGCCGACGATCTCAAACGTACCAGTCATAGTCTTGGAAGCTGCATCATAGTTGACGTTGCTCACGTCGAAATCACCCTGCAGGAGGTGGCGGTTCGTGGAGAGCACATATGGATCTTCGCGTACTTCGCGAAGGGCCATGGTGCGCATCTCGTTCTTACGGACCTTCTGCGAGAGGATGTCGCTGCCCTTGTATTTGCCAAT
Organism: Anaeromassilibacillus sp. 1001302B_160321_C8; assembly: GCF_015554745.1. Classification (NCBI taxonomy): domain Bacteria; kingdom Bacillati; phylum Bacillota; class Clostridia; order Eubacteriales; family Acutalibacteraceae; genus Anaeromassilibacillus; species Anaeromassilibacillus sp. 1001302B_160321_C8. The sequence continues at coordinate 59,022 of NZ_JADNJD010000002.1, forward strand.
ATACTCCCAGTTCCAGAAGTCCCAAACCTCATATTCCTTATCGGGATCCAGGTTCAGACCGCCAAACGCGGTATCTTCATCCAAATCTGCGCTGATGGTCTTGGCCTTGTCGGTCTGGTTCCAGAACAGGACGATATGGTCATCATACTCGGAATCAAACTTATAGTCGTATACTTCTGGCAGATTTTCGCCCGACTGGAACAGTCCCACCGGACGTGCCGTGATGCCGTTGATCGGGAACGGGACGGACTTGCCGATATCCCTGATCTTCTGGTCATCCATACGGGTAACACTCTCGCCAACCGTCATCTTTCCAAAGAAGAAGGCTGTGCCGGTAATCTCTGCATGGCGGAGATCCATATCGGTGTCGCTAAACACTTTTACATCCGGATACAAGAGCTTCGTAGTTCTGTGGCGATACCACTGGTAGGAGCTCATGCGGGTGATCTCCGGGGTAAAGGAGTTGTTGTCGCCGATGGTACGCTGGATATCAATCAGGCCGATGGCCAGGTCGGTGCCACTGTGTTCCCAAGAGTTTTCTGTGACGCGGATATCCGGCCCGACATTGTCTTTCGCAAGCTTGAAGATGTTGCGGTATGCGGAAACAGCAGTTGCATACGGGTCTTCAAAACCGCCCGTACGATCCAGGAAATAGCCGCCGCTCTTGCCGTGATACTGTCCTGCATAGTCGAAGAACAGGGAACGGATGCCCGATTCTTTGATATTTGCATAAACATCTTCCATATGAGCGATGAACTCCGGATCGGTGTAGTCAGGTCCCTCTTCCGGATCGTTATACAGCATGTGCCCCGGATACTGCTCGCAGTAGTCATCGGAACGATAGGACGCCTGCATATACAGGCCGCCTTCGCCGCCAGCCTCGTTCATGGCCTTGTTCCAGTCTTTGATGGTCGGATAATTGTCCGTCATATGGCCGAACTCATACCAATGCTCGTCGTCCCACCAAAGCTGCTCGTTCGGGTTTTCATAGGTATCGGGTTCCACACGCAGGTTTGGGATCGCATAGTTTGCCATTCCACGGTCATACAGGTCTTTAACCTCCTGTACGGCAAAGTCTGCGTTGTTTGCGCCCGATGTCAACCAGTTGACATACCACAAGCATTCATAATAATACGGGTCAAAATCAATCAAGTCAACATGCATAGCCTCAGCCTGCTTATCCGCATAGGCTTCCATAACCGTGTAAGGATTCTCTTCTGTGAAGTTTACCATAGCTTGGTCGCCCATGTAGAGCCAGCCTCCATCGACCTGCTCACCGCTTACATCATCGACCAGCTTACCGGTGTTGTCAAAGATACGGATGCTGGCATCAATGCCCTTGCGGCCGTTGTTGTCCAGGGCTGTTCCCGCATGATACGCCGTATTGATGGTATTCTGGAACTCATACGTGGTCAATCCGCCGAGGACAAAGCTCTCCTTATTTGGATTATCCAAGTAGGTGATCAAGGTATTGTTTCTCGAGCTAATGTTGACATCGTCCTGCAAAGTCGGGACGGTCCAGTTTCCTTCACCGGTCAGGACCACATGGTTCTCATCCGGGTCCGGGCCAACAAACACAGCGCCACCGTTCGCATAATTTGCAATCAGTGGATACATCTGCATCAGCTTGACGCCTTCGCCGGTTGTATTGACAATACCGGCTGTCAGGATAATTTCCCCGCAATGGTCTTCCAAAGTAACGTCGAGAACAATGCCATTCTCGCCTTCTTTGGTTCCGATCAAACGCATGGTCTTGATGGTATCTTCTTCCGCAACCTCTTCCATATGGAAGGTGTAGCCGTCGATACTCGTCTCATCGTTGACCTGGGTGTATGCATTCAGGATATAGGGCAGGCCGCTTTCCTGATCATAGGCAGAATACCGGCCGCTCTCCAAATTGTAGATCACGCGAACCATATCGTTCTGGATCATCGCGAAGTTATCGCCAAATGTGGAGATTTCCGTCTTATCCGGGATAGCCACATCGCCCAAGCTGGCAAAACTGACCTCTGCACGGATACTGGGGTCGCTGTTGGACACAGCGCAAACCTTGAAGCTACCGCTCTTGTGGATGGTAAGCAAGCCGTTCTGGTCGATCTCTGCCACATCAGTGCCTTCCGGCTCTACAGACCAGGTAAGGGTCTTATCCGTTGCAGTGACCGGATAGATTGTTGCGTTCATTTGAACTGTTCCGGTCTCCGGACGAACGGTTTCGCCATCCGCCGGCGCAATGCTCAGGCGACGGACAGGGATCGTCTCGCCCCAATCGGTGTCAAAGAAGATACCATTTACCAACGCATTGGTTCTCAAAGGCGAATAATTTTCATTATTTATAACGACGTCGATGGACCCCGAGAAGGTGACTGTGACATATTTACCTTCTGTCAGATCCGTAATCGCTACCTTTTTCGAAAGCGGGATTTTGGTATCCGCCTTGTAGACCTGATAGCTGTTATTTCTCCCATTCTCATTCTCCGCCAAGGCGTAGAACGTCACCTTGTGGGTATCGTTGTCGTTCACACGGATTTTGACCGTCAAGCACTTATCGTCGAAACGATAGGCAATCTTGCGGGTCCCTGTGCTGTCATCCGGATTCGGCAAACCATAGGGATATTCTTCCGCGGTCCCGGTCCTGGCAAGATAACTGCCGCTGCGGTCCTCCGTGCCATACGAGATGGAATCCACATAATACGGAAGGTTTTCTACGTCCGAAGTATTGGCGCCCCAAGCGTTCAATACATACCCATCCGCACCATACGTTCCGATCCAGTTTCCGCCAGTTTCCGTGTCCACCGTCCACTCTTCGGCGTCTTCGGGGGTCATGCTGACCGTGCAGGTGCCCTGCACGCCCGTGCCGTCTTGGGCTTCTGCGGTGATCACATACATGCCCGGATCTTCAATAGTCAATAGGCCGTCGTCCGTAATGCTGGCAGCTCCATCGCCGAGCACTTCCAGAGGCTCTACTTTCCAGGAAACCTCTTTATTTGCCGCATAAGAGGGAGCAACTTCTGCGGTCATCTGGATTGGGAATTCGCTCTTTTCAAAGGTATCGCGGCCGTCGGGTGCGCTGACATTGATCCAGCGGACCACTTCATCTTCATAGACTTTCGTATCAAAGAAGATACCGCTGAGGACAGAATTGGTGACCAATGTCACAATGTTTTCATTCTGAATCACAATATCAATGTCCCCGCTGAACGCACCGGATACATAAGTGCCACTCGCAAAATCCGAAATCGTCACTTTGTCTGAAAGTGCGCGCCCGGTTTCTGCATCAAAAAATTGATAGCTCTGTTCACGCCCCTGCGCTTCCGCAGCATACAAACTGATGGTATGCATGACGTCGTCATTGACATCGACATGCACCGTCAGGCATTCATCGTCGAACACATAGCCCAAGCGAGGCTCGTCTTCTCCAACTGCAAGCATGGATTCTGCTGGCGCTCCGGATTTCAGCCATGTGCCGTGGCGTGCTTCATAGCTGTATGTAATCTCGTCCACATAATCCGGGAGTGCATCATAAGCGGTCATGCCAGAGGAATTGTCTCCGTAATAGGCAGGCAGGATGTACCCATCCGTACCATAGGCGCCTTCAAAAGCACCTGTGCCGTGGGTAGTCTCATCAACAGAAAGCGTTGTTAAAACGGGATCTGCCGTTTGTGCCATTGCTCCAACCGTCCCTATAGACGCGGTCATTGCAGCGGCTAACGTTATTGCCGCTACTTTTTTGAACAACCTTTTCAAAAAATCACTCCTTCGCCAAATTTACAAATTCTCCAATTCTTTACCCAAATTTTTCTTACCTCTTTCCCCCTCCTTTCTGGATCGCATCCCTAAAACAAAGCGGCCTCTTTCAAAAAGCGTCACTATAATTCTCCTGAATTCCGCCGCTTTTTGAGTATTATATACCAATATTTTCATTTTTTAATTCTAAAAGAAAAAGTATTATACACACATCCATATATATTTAACAAGAATTATATCGATTTATTGAAAAATATATGCAAAAGCGGCCACCCAATTAATCTACATCCATTGGGTGGCCGCTTAAAAAATTTTCAAAACTAAAGGTTACTTTTGCTCATTGCGCCGTTTTAATTGCACCACAGTCTGCATAATCAGCTCTAAGTCTTCCGGGTCTAAGTCCAGGTTCTGGGCCGTCCGTGCCAAATTTAAATAGACGCCGTCAATTTTTTCCGCTTTTGCCGTATCGATCTCATCAAAGCCCATTAAATAAGAAGGAGATACGTCAAAAATTTCTGACAATTTGAGAACTGTCGCGCGTTTTAAGTTTTCAACACTACCATTTTCATATTTCTGAACGGCAGCCTTTTTCACGCCCAAAAGTTTCCCAAGTTCTTCCTGTGTTAGGCCTCTGGCTGTACGCAAGGCCCTTATACGTTTTCCAACTTCCATATTGTTTCCCATCCTTCCGAAAAATCCCCGTGCTATTCACAGCGGATTTTTCATTGACTCTGCAAATACTATTGACTTATTATAGTATATCCATATCTAGATTTCAATGATTCTCCCGCATTATTCCCGCATTCGTTTTTGGTAATTTATGGTAAATTTAAACCCTTTGCATGTTATGATTATACGAAAAAGAATCACAAAAAGTATTCTCTTTTTTACAAAATCCATCCATACACAGATGCGTTTGGGAAACTGCAAATCCCTGCCATTTTGAAACGAACAAAGAGCACCCATTCCAGTGGATACCAGAACAGATGCTTCCCTATGCTTTATTATCTGGCGTTTTGAAAGCAACCCTTCTCGGGAATTCAGAGGGCTGGGGGCTTGCTGTTTAGATGGAAGAATTTCTCCCTTTTATCTTTGATAGCCAATCGGGCGCACAGTGCCTTTCGCGGACCTCCGGTCAGGACGCGCCTATGGCGGGCACACAGTGCCTTTCGCGCCTACGGCGTTCCCTACGGAGGCAAGGGAAAAACTTCCTAACAGGAGGCCTTCGTTCTGCATCCGATCTGAAAAAGAAAAGCACGGAATATAGAAAAGAACCCAGCCTCGGGAAAACTCCCGGGCTGGGCCCTCGTTGCTTATAGGGAAGACGCCTTCCCTTTTATTTTTAGATTAGCCAATAGTTACCGTGCAGTGCTTTGTAGCGTTCTGGCCCGGCAGGGTGGTGTAAACGCCCGTGCTCTGGCCCGGCGTGCCGGTTGCATAGACTCTGTAATAGTAGTCGTTGCCAACCTTCGCCACGAACTGCGTCTTCAGCACATCGCCGTTGCCGACCGTGAAGCCCGGCGTCATGGCGTTGCCGTTCACGACCGTCATCTTGAAGCAGTATGCGCTGCCTCTCTTCAACGTGAAGTTGACCGTCGTGTCGGAAACCACATACGCATTTGCTGCCACGCTCTGGCTTGCAGATACAACGCCCGCTGCGCCGTATGCGTTGCCGACGTTGGCAGACGTGCTGCCCTTCGAACTCGTGGAGGTGCTCTTCTCAACCAATCCGTCGATGCTGTTCTCCAGCGTCTCGACTGCGTCTGCAACCTCTTCCTCGGTCGCTTCTGCGTCGTTCAGGACTGCCTTCGCGGTGCTCAGGGCGGCCTTCATCGTTGCCACGCTCTTCGCCGTGTACTTATTGGTGTTGATCGCTTCGGCTTCCCCGATCAATGCTTCCAGAGCATCCTTATCCGGGATCATGCGCAGGGCGGAGATGGCCGCTGCCAAATCTTCTGCTGCGGTGTCCACCGCATCCTGCGTTGAGTTTGCATCTTCCAGCACGGTCTTTGCTTCGGCCAGGACGGTCTCAAAGCTTGTCCATGCGTCGTTCTGGATGTACTGGTCTGCATTTTCGACAATGCCGTCGCCCTTGAGGACCAGCGCTTCCAGCTCGCTGATGTCTGCGCGGAAAACCAGGCCATCAATCGCGTCATACAGCGCATCCACCGCTGCGGTGATGTCCGCTTCCAGGACTTCTTCATCGTCCAGCAGGTCTTCCGCCGCTGCATACGCTTCGTCCAGCGCTGTCAGGCTGTCCGGCGTGAACAGGTCGCGGTTGATGGACTCTGCGATCTCCATCGGGATCTCCAGCTGGCTCTTGTCGCCTGCAACAAAGCTCAGGTAATGCAGCGCGTCGATCAAGTCGCTCCATGCGGTGTTGATCTCGTCCTGCGTTGCGGTCTTCTTTGCTTCGACGTCCTTCGCCGCCTGCAAGGCTGCTTCGTACTTCTCTTTCACGGACGGAACAGCCGCATCGGCCTCGCCCGCCCGGCCTTCTGCAATCTCAATGGCAGCGCGCAGGTTCTGTTTGTCAACAAGCGTGAAGCCAAGCTCGATCGTGGTGTCCGCGTTCGGCATGGCCGCGCTGTACACATACTCGGCAGCGTCAAAGCTGTCTTCCGCAATGGCTTCGTCGTTCACGGTGACGCCTGCAATTTCTCTGCCGTCCACTCTCGGCGTGAAGGTCAGATTGAGCTCGGTATCCGCCATCACGACGTCTTTATATGCGCCGATCAGGTTAGCAATCGTCTGGCTCTCGCCATCGATGCTCAGTTCAACGGTGTTCGGGAAGGTGACCGTCAGCATGTGCTCAGACGGCTCTTCTTCCAGGTCGCCTACACGATCAAACCGTACGGAGTCCAAATTGAAGTTACCGGAGTTATCCGAACCTTCGGAACGAATCTTAATGGTATGAGCGCCTTCTGTCAATTCCACATCTTCGATCGCATACTCAAACCAATCGCCCCAACTGTCGTGTACTTCCAGTGCGAAGTCTGCTACTTTTACATCATCCACATACAATGCGCCTGTTCTCGGCGAATTGTCATATTGGGCCCCATTCTTTTTACCATTTCCTGCGTGGAGTACCAGGTCGTAAATGCCCGACTCCTGTACGTTTACATCGAATTCGACATAATGTCCAACTGCTTTCCAGCCTGCCGTATAACCGGTACCGGTATAGCCAGCCCATTCGGTATCCACACGCACGCTTCCGCTTCCGTCGCCGTTGGAACTGCTGGTATCGCCGCGTGCGTTTTCAAGCTCAAACACGCTGCCGGATTCCACATTGTTCTCGCCGTCCTGGAGCGTTACAACGACTTCCACATGCTTGCTGGCGGGCATCGTAAAGGTATAAACTTTTCCAGCCTCTACCTCTGTCAGCTCGACAGGATCGCCCTCCGCCGTAGTTGCGGAAATTGAAGCAAATTCCTTACCGACTTCGATGCCCGAGATATTCACGGTTACAAGGTCGCCCTCTTCTACCGGATCGGGAGCATCCACGGTCGCTGTTGCGGAACCGCCTTCCACCTGCGCACTCACCGTCGCTACGTCGCGGATAAAGTGGAACCAGTCCATATCGCAGATCGAATTCGTTGTGGTTGTGTTGACAAACTTGAGATAGACGTCGTGGATACCCTTAATGTCCTTGCAGTCTGCGGAGAACACTTTCAAGGTATTCCAATCGCCCGTACTTTCAATTTCTACTTTGGCTACTCTGGCACCATTCTCAGAGTCGAGACGTACCTCTACAGTACCGCCCTGCAGTCCGGCCGCCACGCGGGTCTCAAACCCAGTAACGCCGCCGTTGCCAAAGTTCATATCTGTAAATTTCACCCAGTCGCCGTTTTCAATGTGATTCAAGAAATTGATCTTTTCGCCATTGACCGTCTTGCTCGACGTATCAATGTTATGGCGCTCGGTTGCCGTCTCTGCCTCGATCTGATCGTAAGCATAGATTGTCTCACGCGTTGTGGTAAACTTGAACCAGTCTACATCACAGTTCATATCCTCCTCACCGACAAAGGAAAGGAAAATATTGCTCGTCACAGCGTCTGTGTCTCTGGATTCAATATCGATCGTGTGCCATTCGCCATCGGACGGAAGTGTAATCGTCGCGAGGATCTTGTCGCCCACGCCGTTCTCATAGACAACAATGCTGCCGCCGGTTGTGCTCTTCACACGGATCGAGATGCCGTCCCTTCCGGAACCGCGCACTTCGTCAAACTGTGCCCAAGCGCCGTTGCCCGTCGCCGAGAGGACGTTTCCATCCGAAGCGCTGCTGTCTTCCGCTACAACGATGTCACCTTCCAGATAAGAAGCGCTTTCGGCCTCGATCTGGCTAAAGGCGTTTACAGAGGTGTCCACATAGTTGAAGGTGATGGAATCCAGGTTATAGTTACCCGGGTTGCTGCCTTCCGAGACAATCCGGATGGTGTTCTCGCCCGCCGTTAATTCGACGCGATACGTATAATCCACCCAGACGCCCTGCTTGACGCCGTCAATCGTATTGCCCCAGACATCTGTGATCTCAAAGCTGAGATCCGCTGCCTTATCTCCTTGGATATACAGGCCGCCGGTTCGCGGCGAACTGTCATACTGCGGGTCATTCTTCTTGCCGTTGTTGACACGGAGCACTAGGTCGTATGTACCCGAGTTCTCCACATCCACCTTAAACTCAATGGCGTCGCCCTCTGCCTTGAAGCCCTTTGCAAATCCGCTGCCAGTGTAGCCCTTCCACTCGTTGTCCGGCTTCACTTCGCCCGTTGCGGTGGGCAGCATCTCAGCCTCTTCCAGCTCATAGACATCGCCGTCGCTGACGCTCGGCGGCGGGAGGCCTTCGTCTTCATCGCCCAGCTCCGGCTCTACGATGCCGTTGGAATCGAGGACTACGTTGATCTCTTCGCCCGTATCCGGCGTGCGCACATAGACGATATTATTTTCTGCATCCAACCAATAGGCCTGCTCCGCTGCATTGTAAGCTTCCAGGGATTCAGCTGCTTCAATCGGGGTGCCGTTGATGGTCACGCCGTTGATCTCTGCGATATGGTTGAACTTCAAATTGTAGGAACGCTCGTCCGGCGTGTAAACGCTGGGGTTGTGATCCTCACGCGCATGGATCTTGAAGGAGATGTCCTTGCCATCCTGTACGCTTTCAAAGGTAGTTGTGCTGTAAGCATCCTCTGTGATGTATCTGCGGCTCTCGCCGTCGTCTTCATACAGAGTAAAGGTCGTTGTCCCCTTCGGATAAATATCCAAGGTCAACGGATCGAGCGGTTTCTCATCCGCATAGTTCACATCCGGGCCCATCGGGACGATTGCACCAGCCTTGACAAATACCGGGATTTCATCCAGAGCTGCTGCTACATGGATGGTCTTGCCGATTTCGCCGCCCTCATAGCGCTCGCCGGTGTAGTAGTTGTACCAGGTGGTCTCCGGCGGGAGCCATACGCTCACAACCGTATCCGTCGTTGCGGATGCCGGCGCTACGAGGAACCAATCGCCGTAGTAATACTGCTTGTTGAGATCCCATGCGTCCGGGTTGTATTGGCTGCCGTCCTCCAGGAGCATTGCGCGCATGATCGGCACGCCCTGGCTGTAGCCCTGCCATGCCAGAGAATAGACATAAGGATACAGAGCATAACGGATCTTCAAATTTTGTTTCAATGTTTCCTGGGCCGTCTCGTCATAGGTCCAAGGCTCACGGCCATCGTGTCCATGCGTACGCATGATACCATTCCAAGCGCCAAATTCAGAAACCCAACGGGTATACAGCTCATCGCTCGGCCGGCTCATAAAGCCACCCAGGTCATGAGAAGACGCCCAATAGCCGATCAACCCGGCATCAATGCTGAATCCGATCTGGTTTTCAAGCTCTGCGCTGGTGTTGTTGATGTCGCCCGACCATGCGGTTGCATAATGCTGGCCCGCATAGCTGCCACGGGTGATAAACATCGGGCGGGACTCGACCGTGTATTCCTGCCAAGCCTCATATGCGCCCTTCGAGGAGAAGGTCGGGGCGGTGTTGGAGCCCAATACGTCGAACTCATCCGGCCAGAACCAGTCGCCATAGCCGGTTGTGATCACGCTGTCCATATAGGACTGGACCCACTTCTCTTCGTACTCTGGCATATACAGCTTGTCACCGCCGGACGCCTCCGGCGTGCCAGCATTGTTGTGCAGGCCGACATGGAAGCCCAGCTCGTCCGCCTCTTGGAACATAGCATCGATGTCCGGGAACTTCGTCGTGTCGTTGCTCCACATCTGCTTGCCCCATTTTTGGCCGGCGCCGTGCTGCGGGATGTCATTGTCTGCTACATCGCCGCGCCAACCGTAGTCGAACACATAGCAGTCTGCCGGATATCCATCGTCGCGCAGACGGTGGATCCACTCCAGGAATTCTGCCTGCGTCGCGTTGTCATTGCCGTATTTGGAGAGCATGAAGCCATGCGCCCACTTGCCATAGAGCTCCATACGGCCGGTGATCTCTGCATACTCATTCAGGATGGTCTTGAAGTCCGGGCCATACATAAAGTAATAATCCAGATAGCCCTGCGTTTCGAAGCCGCCGCCATGCTTAAAGAACGTGGTGTCTTTCTCAATGGTATTGAGGAAGATACCATATCCCACCGTACTCATAAAGAACGGCGCGATGACACGTCCGTGACTCATGGAGAACTCCGTGAAGTCCTGGTCATAGCGGTTGAGGTTGCTTCTGCGTCCATGGTCGCCGGAACCGAAGCCGAAGATACCGCCGGCATTCCGGGTGCCTTCCACTTTCTTGACGCCGCGGGTTCCGTCGTCGCTCCAATAGAGGCCCTGATCGTCTGCATCCTTGCTGAGCAAATTGCCCTCCAAGTCATACATACCGATACGAAGCGGGCTCTTCTGTACGCGGATTTCCATTTCGGATGTGCGGATCTTTACCACACCATCCTCTTCGGTCACGGTTTTTTCCACCGGGTCCCACTCATTTTTCTGTACCATATAGTACTGCGGGTCCTCCGGCCGGTAACCGTCCGGTCCATCCAGGGAAAGCTGCACACGGACTGTGCGCGGCGTGCAGAGTTCTACGCGAACTTCCTGCCCGCCAACCTGGAAGATCAGAATGTTTCCGTCTTCCGTCTGATCGGTTACGTCACCGATGTCTGTTGTCGTCGCCTGCTGCGCTCCAAGGGCAGAAGTCCCTGGGACGATCATCACGGAGAAAACCATGACAATCGCCAAAACAGGCTAAGCACTTTCTTCTTTCTCATACATGCTCCTTTCTCTTCATCTCCGATTTTTCGGCCTACTTAGATTGTGAAAAGATTGGGTACATCTTCTCACAGCTTCTATGTCTTAATCATAACCTCTTATCCCCCAAAAATCAATAAAAATCTTGCTCTTTTTTATTCTCTTTTATGTGAATATTCTATTTTATATCCCTTCTGTAATTTATTGCAACAAAAAAAGACAGACGTTGGGTACAAAAACCCGCGCCTGTCTCTCTCATTTCTTACGTTTCTTGCCGGTAAACATCCTCTTTCAAATGGAACCCATCTTTAATCACTGTATCGTCCATGTTCTCTTTGGTTACAGCAATGACATCAATCATCCAGTAGGGGACCTGATAGGTTCCGTCGTCAATCGTCTTTTCACTTTCGATCTTGTTCCCCTGTGCAAGAATTTTGCATGCTTCGATGGTTTTATCCACCAGATCCGGGATCGGCTTATAAACCGTCATCAACTGTGTCCCGCTGACGATCCGCTGGCAAGCGGCAAGGTCCGCATCATGCCCAACTACTTTCACCTGGTCCATCAGCCGCGCTTCGGAAAGTGCATCGATTGCCGCCCAAGCGAGTGAATCGTTTGCAGCGACCACTGCATCGATCTTGTCCCCTTTTTCCCGAAGTACGTCCGAGGTAAACGAAAAAGCGGTTTCCCGCCGCCAATCCTGCACCCACGTTTCGGCTTCAACCTGGATTTTCCCAGCATCAATGGCAGGCTGGAGCTGATCCATGCACCCCTGATAGTACATCTGGCTGTTGCTGTCGTCCTCCGAACCGTTCAGTAAGATATATCCACCTTCTGGGACTGCTTCCAAAATCGCTTTTCCCTGCAATTCCCCCACTTTATAATTGTCAAAGGAGATATAGACATCCACATTCGCATTTTTGACCAAACGGTCATAGGAAATCACCGGGATTCCCGCGCGCTTCGCCAATGTCACACACCGGGCAGAATTATCGCAGTCATGTGGCGCAATCACCAGGACGTCTACCCCCTGCTCCACCATGTCCACCACCTGCTCATACTGCCGCTCCGCGTCGTTATTGGCATTGGAGATCAACACATTGATCCCCTCCTGTTTTGCCTTAGCAGAGAAAATATCGCGGTCCCGCAACCAACGGTCCTCTTTGAGGGTTGCCATAGAAAAACCCACGAGCAGCCCCTCTTCTTCACTCGATGCAGGAACAGGCGCCTCGTTTTGGCATCCGGCCAACAGCAACGATGTGGCCAATGCCAACACGGCAGCCCTTTGCAAAAATTTCCCTATACGCATCACTGGTTCCTCCTTCCGCGCGATTCTTTATATTCGGTCGCAGTCATATTTGTGACCTTTTTGAATAACTTTGAAAAGTAGTTAGGATCAGCATATCCAACTGCACGCGCCACATCTTTCACCGTATATTCTGTTCGCGTCAAATACTCCTTTGCCTTCTCTACGCGCACCGCAGTCAAGCGATCAATAAAATTAACCCCCGTTTCCTCTTTGTAAAAACGGCTAAAATAGTAGGGGCTCAAATTGACGGCGCGCGCCACATCCTCCAACGCGATCTCCTCATGGAAATGCTCTTGAATATATTGGTTTGCCCGGTCAATAATGGTGCCGATTTTTTTCTGCTTGCCTGAATCAATACGGACAGCTGTATCCCGGATAAACCGGCATTCAATATCATAGAGCGTATCGGCATCTTTTGCATCTAAAAGTTGGGATAATACCGGGCAAGAGTTCCCAATGACATTTCCCCAACGTTTCCCAAAATCCACCACCAAGGCGATGGCGCGATTTTTTACACGATCAAAATCAGGCATTAAACTTTTGCATAAATGTGCATAGAGATGCTCGAATGCAAGGACTGCCCCGGCCGAATCCCCATCCGAGGTCTTTTGGAGGACACTGCGCTCCAACCGCTCGTCCTCATCCGCTGGGAGGTCTTCCATGTCGCGCACCGCGTCGTCAATATGCAAAATGCTCATCTCTTTGGAATGGCCGCTGGCGAGTTCAAGGGCCTGCAGAGCTTCCCGGTAACTCTTTTTCGCCTCTTCCACGCGGCTATAGAACCGGCCGATCCCAATGGATATCTCTGGATATAGGTTCCCAACCCGTTGATAAAGCATGTTTGCGAGTTTTATGGCGGCAACCTTCTGTTCAAACGGCGCATCTGTGGGTTCATCCTCACAGATATAGACTACCACCCGGTTGAGCATAATCGGGCCAACAATGCAGGAACACGTCGCCTTCAGGACCTCTCGATAGCGGCTATAGAGCGCTTGCCCCCGCACGCCTGCCCCTACGCGGTTATTGCCGCCTCCGCTATCCTTATCTTCAAAAGCAATGATCATCACATAGCCGCCCTTGCCTGTGATGCCGAGAAGGTAATGGTAACGCTGTAGTTCCTCTTCGCTATCTTCAAACATACATAGCGCGTTGATAAAACCGGTTTCCATCATGGGGACAATTATTTCAAATTTCTCTTTGATCTCCAACTCTTTACGCAATTGCTCCCGCCGGGCGTCTACCCGGGCGGTAACTTTTTCCATCACCTCTAACAACTTGGCTTCCCGGATCGGTTTTAAAAGGTATTCTGTCGCTTGCAACTCCATAGCTTCCACTGCGTAATCAAAATAATCAAAAGCAGTCGTAATAATGAACTGCGCGGAAGAATTTGTCTCCTTAATCCGCCGGATTGCCTCCAAGCCATTAATCCCTGGCATATTGATGTCCATCAGAACAATATCAGGGCGTGCATTATACGCTTTTTCTACAGCGTCCCGCCCGGAGCGCGCCTTTCCCACTACTTCTATGTCTTTTCGGTTTTTCCGAAGCATGTATTCCAATGAATCGAGTGCGATCGGTTCATCATCTACCAACAATACCCGATACATAGTCGCCACATCCCTTCATCATTCTATTTCCCCACCTATCGCTTTCTTAATCCCTTCCTACTTTCGCTTGGGATTTATACTATAAAAACCGTTCTTCGGAACGGTCCTAGGGCATCACTTGTTTTGGAAGCTTTAGCAGGAAACAGGTTTCCCCCTCTTCACAGGTAATCTCCATGACATCCGTCCTTCCATAGAAAAGGCGCAACCGATGCAACACATTGTCCACGCCGATCCCAGATACATGGCTCTTTCGAATACGCAAAGCTTGTTCCTGTTCTTCAGGGTCCACATGCAGCAACTCCTCTATTTTCTCCGGCGTCATGCCCTTTCCATTATCGCACACCGCTACGCGTATTTCATCGCCCTCCTCCCAGGCTGCCAAGCGTATAACACCGCCGTCCTCCCGCTCGCTGATCCCGTGGATATAGGCATTTTCTACCAGCGGTTGTAGGGTCATGCGTGGTAAGACAAAGTCCAACAGATCCGTTTTTTCCTCAATTTGTTGCCTAAACTGCACGGTATCCCCAAAACGGGTTTGCAGCAGGTTCATATAGGCATTGATATTTTCAAGCTCTTGGCGCAGGGTTGCGTTGGTATCCAGGCCCCGCAGATTATAGCGAAAGATGTCCGCTGCATTCTGAAAATAGGTACAGGTGATATCATCCCCATGTAACATTGCCAATTGCGCGCCGATATTAATCGTATTAAAAATAAAATGCGGATTAACCTGGGACTGAAGGGCCAGCAGTTCGGATTCCCGTAGGGCTGTCTTCATTTTTAAGTTATTGACTTTCTGCTCGCTCAAGGCACTTTCTATCCGCTGCTTTTGCCGGAGCTCTTCCACATGTTCCTTGATGTTGGCTGCCATCAAACGAAAGGTGCGGTACAAAACGCTTACTTCCCGGCTGGTATGGTTTTCTGGGACCTGGACGTCAAAATTCCCCCCAGAAATTTCCTGCGCGTAAGAGGCAAGCTGGGAAAGGGGCCTGGTCATCTCTGCACTGAAGAAACCAATCGCAACGGTCATAAATATGGCGACGGCAGCGATTAGCAAATTGTTAAACATCGTAATTTGTCCGACATTACGGCTGATTTCCGCATAGCGTTCTGCGCTTCCAATCAAGTCGGTACTCATCATTTTTTCCATATATCGTGTGATATACCGGTTTTCCTTGACGGTGTCGGCATACCCTTGCGTATAGTTATCCACCATACGGCCGCGCTTTGCGCGAACAGCGTCGTCCGCGCACCGGAGATAGTGATCCATCATATTGGAGATATTTTTGACATGGATGCCGCGTTCTGTGTAAGTGACCGTCTTGCGCAGCTCTTCAATGTTGCTTCCCACTGCGGCGGAGTGGTTATAAAAGGCGACTAGGCTATCAGAACTGCTGGTAGAAAAATATGTCTCGAATTCCTTTTGCATCAACTCAACTTCCCGATACGCATTTGCTAGCTGATAATTCTTTTGAAATGTTTCGACACTATCATCCATTAAATTTTGAATCGACAGGTAGGAATATAAACCTGCCAGCATCGTGATGCCAATGGATAGCAGCAGAAATGCGACCAGCTTTGTTTGATAACGAATACTGCTGGGCAGCCTCATCGGTATGCACCTCCTTCAATCCACATTTTGTTGTGCCGTCTGTTCCCGAAATTCTTCCAAATTATCTGCCGTAACCGTGTACATGCTCGTGTTCAGCGAGTTGCTCACAGTTTCCCCATCCAGCATCCGGCAGAGCTGTTTGACTGATTGATAGCCAATCTGATAGGCATCCGGGCACACAGAGCCGTAAATAACCCCGCGTTCAATATAATCGAGTGTTTGCGGCATAGCCCCATATCCAATTACACAGATATCCCCTACCCGGTTCGCATCTACAAGCACCTGGGCCACCCCTGGCGTACTGGTTTCACCAGTACACAAGATCAGGTCCACATCGGGGCGTTCGTCCAAAATTTCGTTGGTCGATTTTTCCACCTCGAAATGTTCAACATTGACAGGATAAACTTGTGCAACCTCAATCCCCGGGGTATCGGAAAGGGCATTCATAATCCCCTGCACTTTTAAATTCCGCGAGGAAGAGGGGGTATCTTCCAAAGCGCTCTCTACCAAAATCACCGCCGTTGCCTTCCCATCGCAGGCTTGCACGGCCATCCTGCCCAAAGAATATCCCGCATCATAGCTATTCGACCCAACAGTCGGGATATCCGTTGTTGGGAAAAGGTCGCTCTCAAACGTTAAAACCGGGATTTGCGCGCGTTCTGCCTGTTGCAGCACCTCCGCTGTGCGTTCTTCATCCGCTGCTTGTAGGGCTAGGCCATCCACCGCCGAATAAACCGCCTGCTCTGCCGCCTCGGCAATCAATCCTGGATCTTTCGCAGACACATCGGCAAATTCTACATAGACATTCTGCTCCACGCCGGCATCCTGGGCCCCTCGCTTGAAGGTAGACCAGAAGTGTTCGTTGGAATTCTGTGTAATCAGCTGGATATGTGCCTTAGGTTCGTCCAAAACTGCAACATTTTCCTCTGGAAGCGCTGCGGATACGTATGTATATCCCACCATCACCAGCAACAAAACAAAGACGGCACTCAAAGTTGCAAAAAAATATTTCATGTTTTTTCTCCAATTTCTAACAATTAAATGTTTCTATGATTCTCAATCAAAGGCATGATTTTTGTTCCTTTTGCTATCTTTGTCTTATTATAGATACTTTTTTTAAGCGAATCAACACAATTTGACAAGAAAAACTGTAAGCTGAAAACTTTTGCTAAAGGAAAAGGGGACTTTCTGGCTGGCATACGCCAATGGCAAAAGCTACATAATCCGCTTATTATACGCTTTGCCTTCCCTATATCGGGGGAGATCCCACAAGTACAGGTGAAAGCCATACAGGGAGAAAAAGCTGCTATCTGGAGATATGCGGCAAAAAACAAGGACCCAGTCCCAGGAAGTTCCTGGGGCTGGGTCCTTAATATTCACAGGGGAGGAAGCTTTTCCCCTGCTTTTGATTCGTCAATCAGACGCATAACGGTCATTCGCGCCTATGGAAGCAATTAGCCGACCGTTACGGTGCAATGCTTCACAGCGTTCTGGCCCGGCAAGGTCGTATAAACGCCCGTGCTCTGGCCCGGCGTACCGGTGGCATACACTCTGTAGTAGTAGTCATTGCCAACCTTCGCCACGAACTGGGTTTTCAGCACATTGCCGTTGCCAACGGTAAAGCTCGGCGTCAGGTTGCTGCCATTGACAACCGTCATCTTGAAGCAGTACGCGCTGCCTCTCTTCATCGTGAAGTTAATGGTAGTATCCGAAACAACAGATGCTGCCTTCGCAACAGCAGAAGCCCCATTCGACACCGCTACAGCTGTGCCTTCTCCGGACGTGCTGGCTGTAGGCCGTCTATTAGAGGTGGAGGAAGAACCGGAGCCGCTGCCCTTGGACACGGTCTTCAGGTTCTCTTCCGCAGTCTCAAGGCCCTCAATCAAAGCTTTTGCTTTTTCTTCCGTGAGGTTCGGATTTGCCAATCCCGCATTTGCTTCCTGCAAAGCGGTTCTAAACGCTGCAGCAGAAGCGGAGGTATACTTGCTCAGATCCTTGTTGCTCATTTCATTCACGAGCTCTGCCAGGGCATCTCTGCTCGGTACGCGGCGCATCACTGCCAAAGCTGCGTTCAGATTCAACGTTGCTTCTGCTACCTCGTCCTGCGTTGCCTCTTCGTTCTCGTAAACAGCAACTGCTGTGTCATACGCATCCTGCAAAGCGTCCTTTTCTTCCTGAACATTGCTGTATTCATCCAGGTTATCCAGGACTTCCTTCGCCTCTGCGATGACCATGCTCAGCTGATCTTTCTCGGAGATGGGCTGCAGGTTTACGATCGCATTATATTGTTTACAAATTCGTATTGAAATCGTCCTGTGAAACGTTTAGACTAATGGATACAGAATTTCCACAAGAGAGAAGGTTCACAATTTGGATTGGTTGAGAAGGTTTATGATAGGGCGGTACGGCCCGGATCAGTTGGGGGTTGCTTTACTGATTGTTTATCTGATTCTCATTTTCTTTGCCCCTCTTACTGGCCTATGGATTTTCCGCCTGTTTGCGCTGGCCGTTTTAATTTTGTGCCTATTCCGTATGCTTTCTCGCAACACAGCAAGACGCTACCAGGAAAACCTCAAATTTTTAGCGTTCTGGAATCCAATCAAAAGCTGGTTTCAGAGGAAAAAGGCCCGGATTAAGGATTCCAAGACCCACCGGTATTACAAATGCCCGAACTGCAAAAACACGCTGCGCGTTCCGCGTGGAAAAGGGAAAATTCAGATTACCTGCCCGGTTTGCCATACAGAATTTATTAAAAAAACATAAAAGGAAGCTGCGAAGGAACATCCTCCGCAGCTTCCTTTTATGTTTCGTTGTCGTTATGAATTTCCACGTAGCCTCGGTTTAGATCAATTCCAAGATCTCGCATTGCAAAATATCCGCGATGCGCTTCAGCGTGCGGACATCCGGCTCCACTTCACAGTGCTCCCATTGATACAGCAACGCTTGTGAAACCTCTAACCGCTCCGCCAGTTGTGCGCGGGTCAGATGGGCAAGTTCCCTCTGGCGTAGAATCTTCTTATCGCGCTCCACCAGGATCGCAAGCTTTTTGGCCTCGTCGATCAGCAGCGGGCACCCGTTATGCCCCTGCAAACTACAGGGCCGCCCATCCGGATTCAAGATCACCGGCACGCCGTCCTCTGCACTCAATTCATAGCCCTTTGGCAATTCATAATCTTTTCCCCCGTCGTCCTCGCCCTTCATGGTGGCGTCGTCTTCATCCCAGGGCACCAGAGAAAAACTCTCTCCGATCAACTCCTCGCGCGGGGCATGGTAACAATTGATCCGATAGAGCGTCACCGTATCCATTCGCAGTCCTCCAAAATCCGCGCCGCACATGCTGCCAACTCCGGGCATGGGCGCTTTTTATAGTATTCCGCTGTCCGTTCGCTTGGAACCGGGGAATTGTCTGCGTCCTTGACCCCTGCCAATAATTCCGCACACACAATCGAGCCGTTTTCCTTGCGGAAGCACTCCGCCAGCCGTTGAATCTCCTGATAGAGCTCTTTCTTTTCCACTTTGGCCTTTGGGTCCGTGTAGCCAAGTTTCGCACTTGCGACAAACACCATGCCCGAGACTGTGCCGCATACCTGCCGCAAGCGTCCCATACCCCCGCCAAAGCCGGAGGCCAAGCGGACGGCGGTGTCAAAATCCATGCCGATCTCTTCCGCAAAAGCGCCGACCACCGCCTGTGTGCAATTGTATCCTTCCAGAAAGAGGGCCTTTGCCCTCTCTGCCTTATCGCCCATCTTGATTTCTCCTTCCGAATGTTTGGACAGGAATCCGATCAAAACCATCCATGGAGTTTTGCAAAACAGAACCTGTCCAATCGGTCTGTTTCTAAAATTATAACGCAAATCGGCAATGGTTGCAATTTCCGCTTGACTTTGGCAGAAAAGTTCCTTATACTGTTTGTATCGAACATATGTTTATAAGAAGGGTTTTCTATGACAACCATTGAAAAACTGACCATCCTGACCGACGCCGCCAAATATGACGTGGCCTGTACCTCCAGCGGGATCGACCGCGGCGGGAAAAAAGGAAAACTGGGCAGTGCTGTGAAAATGGGCATCTGCCACAGCTTTGCATCTGACGGGCGGTGCATCTCCTTATTGAAGGTGCTGATGACCAACGCTTGCATATATGATTGCCAATATTGTATAAACCGCCGGTCCAACGATACGCCCCGGGCAACGTTTACCCCGCGCGAACTGGCCGACCTGACCATTGGGTTTTACCGGCGCAATTATATCGAAGGGTTATTTTTAAGCTCTGCCGTCATCAAAAACCCCGACTACACCTGCGAGCTGTTGATCCAAACCCTGCGCCTCCTGCGGGAGGAATACGGATTCCGGGGGTATATCCATGCCAAAGCCATCCCCGGTGCGGACAACCGGCTCCTGACGCTTCTCGGGATGCTCGCGGACCGTATGAGCGTGAATATCGAACTGCCCTCCGAGCGCAGTCTCAAGCTGCTTGCGCCGGACAAATCGAAGCGTTCCATCCTACAGCCGATGGGCCTGATCGCAGGCAAAATCCAGGAGACACGCCACGACTTGATACGGTACCGCAGTACGCCGAAATTCGCCCCTGCCGGCCAGAGCACACAGATGATTATCGGCGCCACCCCGGACACTGACTGGAATATCCTCCGCCTGACCGAGGGGCTTTATAGGAAGTATGGCCTGCGGCGTGTTTTTTACTCCGCTTATATGCCGGTCTCGGAAAATGCCCTACTGCCCCCCAAGGGGACAAAACCGCCGCTTCTACGGGAACACCGGCTCTACCAGGCGGATTGGCTGCTCCGCTTCTACGGCTTCACCGCCGACGAGCTTTTGGACATCCATCATCCAAACTTCCACCCCCTGGTGGACCCCAAATGCGGTTGGGCGGTCAACCATATGGAACAGTTCCCGGTGGAAATCAATACCGCCCCGTATGAGATGCTATTGCGCGTTCCAGGGATCGGCGTGCGCAGCGCCCAGCGTATCCGGGCGGCGCGTCGCTGCCGTTCCCTCGACTTCGACGGCCTGAAAAAAATCGGCGTGGTCTTAAAGCGCGCGCAGTATTTCATCACCTGTTCCGGAAAGATGCGGGAGGGATTGCGCTTTACCCCAGAGAGCGTCCTGCGCGCCCTGATCTCCGAGGAAAAACAGAAACTTGCGGCACAGGATGTCCCGGAACAGCTCTCCTTTTTCACCCCATCCCCCACGACAGAACCACAAGCGCCGGTTGCCTTTCCGGAACTTGCCCAAAAGGAGGCCTGACCATGGTTGCCTATCGCTACGACGGAAGCTTCGACGGCTTTCTTTGCTGTGTTTTTGAAAGCTATATCAGGCGGGAGGTCCCTGTGCAAATTCTGCCCGAGGAAGAAGCACAGGTGTCCTTATACCCGGAAAAATGGATTGAAACCGACCCCGACCGTGCGGAGCGCGTCTACACATCCCTCTCCCGCAAAATCTCCCCGGAAGCCCGCGAGTTGGTGGAAACCGGTTTCCTCACCTGCCTGCCGGAACGGGAACGGCTGCTCTACCGCTTTATCCGCATGGGATACCAGCATGGCGCGCAGGTCACGAGCTGGCTTGCCGACGATACGGTCAGCACACTGCGCAAGGCGGCCTTTTCCGCTGGCCATGAAGCCCATCTATTAACCGGGTTTCTCCGCTTTTCCGAACAAAACGGCACGCTGGCCGCCATCATCACCCCGAAAAACCGCGTACTTCCTTTAATCCTGGAGCATTTCAGCAGCCGTTTCAACGCGGAAACCTTCTTGATCTATGACAAGACCCATCACATGGCGCTGGTCCACCGCCCGGGCCAGGATGCGATCCTCCCCATGGAACATTTTTCGTTGGAAGAGCCGGATGAAACGGAACGGCAATTCCGCGCCCTTTGGAAACAGTTTTACCATACCATTGGGATTGAAGGGCGGTACAACCCCAAATGCCGCATGACGCATATGCCCAAACGCTATTGGGAAAATATGACCGAATTCCTGGAGCCCGCCCTTCCCAACGGCAAACCGCGGGCGGATGCCCTCTTCTCCTCCACGAACAGGGAGCGCCTCTGTTAATTTTTCCCAATCCATCGGGAAAGGGCTTGCACCGGCTTCCAGCCTGTGGTAGCATGAGAAAAAAGACCGGAAAGGTGGATGTTTATGACCGATCCGCATTATCTGCGCCTGTTGGCACGGGAATACCCCAATGCCGACGCTGCTGCTTCTGAAATCATCAATTTGAATGCAATCCTCTGCCTGCCCAAGGGGACAGAGTATTTTTTCAGCGACCTGCACGGCGAATCCGAAGCGTTTGGCTATCTGTTAAACAGCGCCTCCGGCATCACCCGGGATAAAATCGAATGGCTGTTCCAAAAATCGGTGAGCCTGCGCGAGCGGGAAGAGCTCGCCAATCTGGTATACGCCCCGGAGCAGGTGCTCTCCCAAAAGGATACAGGGGACGATTCCTACTGCGAATGGTGTGAAATCACCATTTACCGCCTGGTACAGGTATGCAAAACGGTTGCCTCCAAATACACCCGCTCCAAGGTCCGCAAAAAGATGCCGGAAACCTTCGCCTATGTCATCGACGAATTGCTCCATGCGGACACGGAGGACACCAAAGAGCAATATTACGGTGAGATCATCCACTCCATCACCCGCACGGGCATGGCGGAAAAATTCATCATCACCATCAGCCGCCTGATCCGCCAATGCAGCATCGACATGCTCCATATCATCGGCGATATCTTCGACCGCGGACCGCATGCCGATCTGGTGATGGACGAACTGATGGGCTTTCACGATGTGGACATCGAATGGGGCAACCACGACGTTTCCTGGATGGGCGCGGCCACAGGCAATCTGGCGCTGGTTGCGAATGTGGTCCGGCTCGGCATCAGCTACAACAATTTCGACCTATTGGAGGACGGCTATGGCATCAACCTGCGCGCGCTGTCCATGTTTGCAGCGGAAGTCTATCAGGACGACCCCTGCACCATCTTCACCCCGCACATTCTGGACGAAAACACCTACGACCCGGTGGATATCCCGCTGGCGGCAAAGATGCACAAGGCCATTGCCATCATCCAATTCAAGCTGGAGGGACAATTGATCGCCCGGCATCCGGAGTACCAGATGGAAGATCGGGTTTTGCTGGATAAAATTGATTTCCAGAATGGCACGGTCACCATCGGGGAAACCACCTACCCGTTGACCGACCGTCTCTTCCCCACGGTTTCGCCAGAGCATCCTTTAGAGCTTACGCCCGCAGAGGAAGAACTGATCCACACCCTGGCCCTCTCGTTCTCACACAGCGAGAAATTGCGCAAGCATATCCGGTTCCTCTATTCGCATGGCAGCATGTACAAATGTGTGAACTCCAATCTGCTGTATCACGGCTGCATTTTGATGACGGAAGATGGGGAATTTGATACGGTCTCCATCGGGGATAAAACCCTTTCCGGCAAGGAGTACCTGGACTATATCGACACGCAGGTGCGCCGCGCATATTTCGCAGCGCCCGGGTCGGAAGAGCAGCGCAATGCGAGCGACTTCCTCTGGTATCTCTGGTGCGGGCCCAAATCCCCGCTGTTTGGCAAAAGCAAAATGGCCGCATTTGAACGGTATTTTATTTTGGAGCCGGAGACGCACACCGAGGCGCGCAACCCCTATTACAATCTGATCGAACAGCGCGAAACTTGCGAGAAAATCCTGCGGGAATTTGGCCTGGACCCAGCGCATTCCCACATTGTAAACGGCCACGTGCCGGTAAAGATCCGGCAGGGGGAAAGCCCCATCAAAGCCGGCGGCCTGCTGTTTATCATCGACGGCGGCATTTCCAAAGCCTATCAGAAGCAGACCGGCATAGGCGGCTATACGTTGATCTACAATTCCCACCATCTGGCGCTGGCGCAGCACAAGCCGTATGAGCTTGCCAAACAGGATTTTTCCAAAAACGCCCCCACGATGCAGATTGTGGAGATTATGCCCCGCCGCCTGACCGTTGGCGATACGGACAACGGCAAGCAGGTCGCCCAACAGATCGAAGAGCTCACCGAACTGCTGAAAGCGTACCGGAACGGCGAGATCAAGGAGAAATAAGGCGGTTCTTTGTGAGGGCCTTTGATTGCATGCACAGGTGAATAAAGAGGACGCCCGGGCTTTTGCGCATTGGGCGTCCTCTTTTGGTCATGAGAAAACCGCGCCCCAATGGGGTGCGGTTTTTGTTGTATTTTGCGAAAAATTTTGCTATTCTTCTTTTTGTAGGGTGTTACCAAGACGCTGGGCGGTTGCCCCTCCATTCCCGGAGGGGGAATTTGTTTCTTTTCCCCTCCAAACGCGAGGGGGTGAGGCCATGATTACATATTCAGAGCTCTTTCAGTTCTGTATGGTGCTTCTTGGCGTTGCGACGTTTGTTTGGACTGTCGCTTCTCACAGCAAAAAGAAATAGCCGCCCAACCCTAGCAAAGTTAGCGGCTAATTCTTAGTCCAACTTAGGGGCAACCGTCTTGCGGTAGCACCTTACATTTGTATTATAGCCCTTTTTCCGGCCTATGTCAATTCCACAAAAGTGGATGCAATACGGGTTCGTATTGCATCCGCTTTTTCCTTATTATCGCATTTTCATCAAGCTGGTTCGGGCACATGCTCGCTGTAATGATGCGCCTGTTCCAACATCATATCCTTGACCTTCATCAGGCGAATCTGTGTGCTGCGCTCGTTTTCATCGAGCTTCATGGTGATATACTTGATATTCGCCTGCATCTGCGGGATCATCACATGCTCCAGCGCGTTGACACGCCGGCGAGTCTTTTCAATTTCCGCCGCCATCAACTGGCACGATTTCTCAACCTCTGCCAAGCGCAGCATGTCGGGCAAAATGTCCGCCAAGGACTTCACCGCTGCATCCAAATCGCTGGATGTAAAGGCAAAGCCATAGGAATAGATGTCGTTTGCGTCGGAAGTCCGGGTCTGATAGGTAAACACCGGGACTTCCACGCTCATCACATTGCGGGCATTGCACTCCAAAAAGACCTCCTGCTTCGGCGTCATCAGCGCCACATCGAGCACCGGGGCCTGCATCCCCGCCCGCGCCAACACAAAATTCTGGTTGGCGGCGGCGATGCCCGCCTCCACCTTCTCGCGCAGGGCCTTGTTCTCCCGCACCAGATCCAGGAACTGGCGCATCAACTCGTCGCGCTTATCCTTTAGGAGCTTGTGGCCCCGCGTGGCTGTGACCAGCTTCTTTTTCAGGCGCGTCAGCTCCATCCGCGTCGGGTTTACATGGGTTGCCGCCAAAGATGTCTCCCCCTTTCTGTCCGGCTGCGCGGCGGATTATGCCTCCCGCTCACGCTGCTCCTTTGCTTTGTCGTAATATTCATCGAGGAAGGCGTCTTTGATACGCTTCAATTCGCTGCGCGGCAAAATGGAGAGCAATTTCCAGCCGATCTCCAGGGTTTCCTCAATGTCGCGGTTTGTATTGTACCCCTGGGAGACGTACTTCCGCTCGAATTCCTCTGCAAATTGCGCATACAGCTTATCCATATCTGTCAAGGCTGCTTCGCCCAAAACGGTCATCAGCTCCTTGGCCTCCTTGCCGCGCGCATAGGCGGCGAAGAGCTGGTTCATCGTGTTGGCGTGGTCGGCGCGGGTTTTGCCCTCGCCGATGCCCTTATCCTTCAAACGGGACAGGGAGGGCAGCACGTCGATCGGCGGTGTCACGCCCTTGCGGTACAGTTCACGGCTCAGGATGATCTGCCCCTCTGTGATATAGCCCGTCAGGTCGGGGATCGGGTGGGTTTTGTCGTCCTCGGGCATGGTCAAAATGGGGATCATGGTGATGCTGCCGCTCTTGCCCTTTTGCCGTCCGGCGCGCTCGTACAGGGACGCGAGATCCGTATACATATAGCCCGGATATCCACGGCGGCCGGGCACCTCTTTGCGCGCAGCGGAAACCTCGCGCAAAGCGTCGGCATAGTTCGTAATATCGGTCAGGATGACCAGCACGTGCATATTTTTTTCGAACGCAAGATACTCCGCAGCCGTCAGCGCCATGCGGGGGGTGGCGATGCGTTCGACTGCCGGATCGTTCGCCAAGTTGACAAACATCACGGTACGGTCGATGGCGCCGGTCTCCTGGAAGCTCTGGATAAAGAAATTGGATTCCTCAAATGTGATGCCCATAGCGGCA
Organism: Anaeromassilibacillus sp. 1001302B_160321_C8; assembly: GCF_015554745.1. NCBI lineage: Bacteria > Bacillati > Bacillota > Clostridia > Eubacteriales > Acutalibacteraceae > Anaeromassilibacillus > Anaeromassilibacillus sp. 1001302B_160321_C8. The sequence continues at coordinate 84,711 of NZ_JADNJD010000002.1, forward strand.
AACACGACCGCAAACGGCTCGTCGGTGCCGCGCACCTTGGCCTGGCGCGCAATCTGCGCTGCCAAATTCGCGTGCGGCAGGCCGCTGGCGGAAAAAATCGGGAGCTTTTGACCGCGCACCAGCGTATTCAAACCGTCGATGGCGGAAATTCCCGTCTGGATAAACTCCTGGGGATAGTTGCGCGCCGCGGGGTTCATGGGCAGGCCGTTGATATCCAGGCGCTTTTCCGGAAGGATCTCCGGCCCTCCGTCGATCGGGCGGCCCAGGCCGTCAAAGACACGGCTGAGCATGTCCTCGGAGACGCCCAGTTCCATGCTGCGCCCCAAAAAGCGCACCTTGCTGTTGCTCAGGTTGATGCCGGTGGAGCTCTCAAACAGCTGAACCAGCGCGTTTCCCCCGTCGATCTCCAGCACCTTGCAGCGGCGCTTTTCCCCGCTGAACAGCTCGATCTCCCCCAGCTCGTTATAGGTCACGCCTTCCACGCCGCGCACCAGCATCAGAGGACCCGCAACTTCCTGTATGGTCCGGTATTCCTTTGGCATTTAGAAGTCCTCCTTTTGCAAAAGCTCGTCGATCTGTTTGGAGAGCGCTTTCAAAACGGCCTCATATTCGGCCTGTATATCCTTCTCCTGCACATACTTGAAGCGGCCGATCTGCTCACGCACAGGCAGCTTTACCAAATCTTCGATGGACGCCCCCTGATCCAGGGCCTCCACCGCTTTGTCATAATAGTCCAACACCAACTGCATCATGGTAAACTGCTTTTGCAGCGGCGTGTACGTGTCCACCTCGTGGAAGGCATCCTGATGCAGGAAGTCCTCGCGGATAGAGCGGGAAGCCTCCAGCTTCAGGCGGTCCGGCGCGGACAGGGCGTCCATGCCGACCAGCTGGACGATCTCGTTCAACTCGGCTTCCTCCTGCAGGAGGCGCATCAACCGCGCGCGCAAATCCATCCAATGGGCGTCCACATGCTCGTTAAACCATTTCTCCATCGTATCCACATAGAGCGAATAACTGGTCAGCCAGTTGACCGCCGGGAAATGGCGCTTATAGGCGAGGTCGGAGTCCAGGCTCCAGAACACCTTGACAATGCGCAGCGTCGCCTGGGAAACCGGCTCGGAAATATCGCCGCCCGGTGGGGAAACCGCCCCGATGACGGAGAGCGCGCCCTCGCGCCCCTCGCTGCCGATGGTCACCACGCGGCCCGCGCGCTCATAAAACTGCGCCAGGCGGCTGCCCAAATAAGCCGGGTAACCCTCTTCGCCGGGCATCTCCTCCAGGCGGCCGGACATCTCACGCAATGCCTCCGCCCAACGCGAGGTGGAATCCGCCATCAGCGCGACGGAATAGCCCATATCGCGGAAATACTCTGCGATCGTAATGCCGGTGTAGATGGACGCTTCACGCGCCGCAACCGGCATATCAGAGGTGTTGGCGATCAGGACGGTGCGTTCCATCAGGGAGAACCCTGTCTTCGGGTCCTTCAACTCCGGGAACTCGTTCAAAACATCCGTCATCTCGTTGCCGCGTTCGCCGCAGCCGATATAGACCACGATGTCTGCCTCCGCCCACTTCGCCAGCTGATGCTGCACGACGGTCTTGCCGCTGCCGAACGGACCGGGGACCGCCGCCACGCCGCCCTTTGCAATCGGGAACAGCGTATCGATGACGCGCTGACCGGTGACAAGCGGCATATCCGGGGACAATTTCTGTTTATATGGCCTTCCGACGCGCACCGGCCATCTTTGCAGCAGGGTCAGGTCCTGGCTGGACCCGTTCGGCGTATCCACCACTGCAACGGTTTCGTCAATGTTGTAATCGCCTTCTTTGATCGAGCGAATGGTGCCCATCAATCCATGCGGCACCAAAATCTTATGGACGACAATCGGCGTCTCCTGCACCGTGCCGATGATGTCGCCGCCTGTGACGGAATCCCCCGCCTTTTTGAGCGGCGTAAAATGCCATTTCTTTTTGTGATCCAGCGCGGGAATCTCCACGCCGCGTTGAAGGTTGTTGCCGGACACCTTCATGATCTCCTCCAGCGGACGCTGAATCCCGTCGAAGATGCTCCCGATCAGGCCGGGGCCCAACTCCACGGAGAGCGGCGCGCCGGTGGATTCCACCGGTTCGCCCGGGCCAAGCCCGGAGGTCTCCTCGTAGACCTGGACGGAAGCCTGGTCGCCGTGCATCTCGATGATCTCCCCGATGAGACGTTGGCTGCTGACGCGCACCACGTCAAACATATTTGCGTCGCGCATCCCCTCGGCGATGACCAGCGGGCCGGCAACCTTTTTTATGGTTCCTTTGCTCATGATTCTGACCGTTCCTTTCTGCGGAAAAGCGCCGCAGCGCTTTCCCAGAATGCCGGAAACCTATCCGATTCCAAAAATTAGTTATTGAAGATAATGTCGGAGCCGACCGCTTGTTCTACGCTCTTCTTGACCGCGGCGACGCCCTTTCCGGTGTTGCCGGACGCGCCTGGGATTAAAATCACCGCCGGCAGCATCTGCTCGCGGTAACGGTCGATCTCCGCTTCCAGGGTATCCGCCAACGCCTCGGTGATATAGATGACGGCATATTCCTGCTCCGCAAGGCCGCGCAGCCGCCGGGCGGCCTCAACCGGGTCGGTTACAGGATATGTGTCCAGCCCCAGAGCGGCAAAGCCATAGATGCTGTCGCGGTCCCCCATCACTGCAATCTTATACATGGCGTCCCTCCCTAAACATTGCGGTACATTTCCCGCATCCGCTCGCGGACCGCTTCCTCCCGCAGATGGTTCCATTTTCCGGAGAGGATGATCCGAACCGTCTTCACCTCGTTCTCCCTCGCCAGGAGAAACGCAGCCAACGGGCCGACCGTGAACGGGTTGTACTGCTGCGGACGGATCTCGCGGATGATGCGGTTGTCGCACCAACGCTCAAACGCAGAGGGCGATTCCTGCAACGCGGGCACTGCGTCCGCATAAGCGGTCTTTTGCAGATAGCTGTAGATGGCGTCCTGGCCCTCAACAGCCGCTTTCGCTAGCTGCTCCACATCGAGCGAATCGCATGGAGCCAATGCGCGCTGTAGAAAGTCCAGGGGCTTCCCCGTCTTCTGCGCACGGACCGCAATCTTGATATCCGCCGCTGCCACGGTCATTTCGGCATAGTCCCGGATCACCGGGTGGTCCGCCGCTTTTCCCGCCGCATAGATCGCATCCAGCGCCGCGCGGTCGATCACAACATCGCAGAGCTGGCCGTCCCGCGTGTGTAGGAGCAGGTCAAACGCCTCCTTCGCCGGGGCGCGCATCGCCTCGGGAAGCAAGGAAACATCCTGTTCCCGGATGGCTTGCAGCATCGTCTCCGGTTCCACGGTCCCGTGGGAGAAAAATGCCTCGGGCCGCTCCATATCCAGATATACCAGTTTGATGGCAGCCTTCAGATTGTGATAATCGTTTGCATAGAGAAAGACGTCAAAGGCCGAAAGGTCGTCCACCAGATCCTCCAGCAGCGCCCAGGTCTTTTCCTCCTCGCCCCTGAGAATCTGCTCGGCATCCATGCTGGTCCCGTCTCCCCAGCCCTTTTCGGACAAAAGCTGGATGCATTCTTCATAGCTTTTGGCCGCCAGCAACTGCTCCAGGAACGCGCCCTTCAACAGGCCGAGCTCCTTCGTGCGGATACGGGCTACCGCATATGCGTAATACTTTTCCGCCATCATGCCTGCCCTCCTGCAAAGAGCAGCGCGTGCAGTTTGTCCTGCAAGCGGTCCTTTGCCGCGTCAAACAGCGCGGCAAAGGAACAATTCTGCTCCACGCCGCCATAGGCCAACACGAAGCCCCCGTCGATCTTCCTCGGTTCACGGGAAACCTTCAGGCTCCCGCCGGCCGGCAGGGCCTGCGCCAGTTCCTGTTCAAACCCGCTGGGCAGGCGGTCCAGATCCCTCTGGGAAAAGAGGATCTCCCCCTCCTGCGGCAACGCGTACCGGCGGATCAATTTTAGAAGATTGGCGAAATACTCTGCCGCTGGAAGGGTTTCCATGGTCTGGCGGCTCTTTTCCAGCAGTTCGTGGATGATCGCCTGTTTCGCAGCGAGAACGCTCTGCCGCTTCTGTAGGGCCGCGGCCGATTCCGCACGGCTTTGGATACTTTTTGCTTGTTCTTTTGTCTGATTGGCAATCTCCTGCGCGCGCGCTTCCCCGCGCGAGCGGGCCTCCTGTGCGATTTGCGCCGCTTCCTCCTCCGCCTTTTGACGAATGGAGACCGCAGAGGCCGCCGCATCGTCTTCAATCTGTCTGATGATTTGTTCCAATCCAGTCATGCGCAGCGCTCCTTTTCCGTATCAATGTGGGGATTGGAGCGGATCATACCGGCAATCCAGCAATGCCCGTGACAGCCAGAATGGAAACCAACAGCGCCAGAATCGCATAGGTCTCCACCATCGCCGGGAAAATGATGGCCTTTCCGAGCTGGTCGGGACGCTTTGCAATCAAGCCAATGCAGGCGATGGATGCACGGCTCTGCTTTAATGCGGACCAATAGCCGATGATGGCCATCGGCATGCAGGCCAGAAAATACAAGATGCCTTTTGCCAGCGAAATATTGGAATCCCCGCCGAGAATGCCGATCTGCGAAAGGGTGATGAATGCGATCAACAGGCCATAGATGCCCTGTGTGCCGGGGAGCAGCTGCAAAATCAGGACTTTACCGAATTTGGATGGGTCCTCCGTCACAACGCCCGCGGCCGCCTCACCTGCGCGGCCAACGCCCACCGCGGAACCAGCGCCCGCCAACAGCGCCGCTAGAACAGCTCCCAGCAAAGCAAGTACAACACCGATGTTATCCATGATTATTTTTCCTCCCTAATTTTGTAATATTTTGTGTGAATGCCAAACGGCGCAAATTTGCGGCCGCCGCCCTCATAAAACTTTCCGAAAAATTCCACAAATTGGAGGCGGTTCGTATGCACATAAGCCCCTAGCAAATTGATTCCCAAATTGATGGTATGTCCGACAATGAACACCAGAATAAACATGATCGCGCCGCCGATTCCGCCGCCTCCCATGCTGCCCATCTGGTTGATCACCGTCGCGATCACGCCCGTTGCGAGCCCCAGGGCCAACAGGCGGGAATACGACAGGATGTCGCTCAAATACCCCGTGACGTTGTAAAGGCCGTAGAGCCCCTTGAGTAGGCGCTTGGCCGGATTGCGCGACTCGCGCCCCGACGTCAGGACAATGCCGATGGCGCCGATCCCCGCGACAACCGCCGCGGCAGTGCCCGCCTGTGCGGGAAGGATAAAGCTGAGCTGCGCAATATCCACAAAAGTCTGGCTGGAAAGCATAAACACAATTGCGCCCCCCACCAGCATATACCAGAAGATAACGTCATACAGGATATCCTTATAGCATTTCAGCCGCCAAAGCTGGTAAAACTTCATGGCCAACCCTGCGAACAGGTGGATGACGCCCACCAAAAGGGCAAAGATCAGCATCCGCATGGGTTCTTTGATCGGCTCAAACCAGAGCGGCCCAAGCACGACCTCGTGCTCGAAAAAGGTGCGGGAAATCACCGCTACGGCGTCCCCAAAGAAACTGCCGAACAGGAATCCCCAGAACGTAGTCGAAATGCCGCAGAAAAAGAACATCCGCAGTGATTTGTTCATGCTGGGTTCCATGTTTTTAAACTTGAGCAGTGCCAAGCCGCAGCCGATCACCATAATCAGCCCATATGCGGCGTCGGAAAGCATCATGCCGAATAGAATATAGTAGAAGATCGCCATAATGGAGGTGGGATCCACCTCCGTTTTCCCCGGAAGGCTGAACGACTCCAAAACGCCCTCCACCGGCTCGGAAAATTTGTTGTTCTTGAGAAGCACCGGCACATCGTCCTCTTGGGCAGGCGCTTCCAACTCTACCACCGCGCCAAACCGCCCTTCCAGCTCCTGTGTGAGTTTTCCGGCGTCCTGCTGGGGAATGTAGCCGGTCAAGACAAAGGTGCGCCGCGATTGCATCAGCCGCCCGATCACATCGTACTTCTCACTGCGCATCGTCAGGTAGTCCACCAGGAATTTGAGGTCGTCCCGCTGTGACGCGTAGCCTGTGATCTCCTGTTCCGCCTCTTGGATGATCTGCTCCTGCTCCTCCATCCGCTCCTGCAAAACCCGCATGCGCTCTGCCGGCGGTGTTTTGGTTGGGGAGGAGGGCCGTGCAAACCCCAAAGTGCGAAGGGCTTCTTCCAGCACCTGAGCATCGGCGCGGCCGCACAATAGAAATGTGCAGGTTTGTTCCTGGGAAGTGCTGATGACCTCCGCATAAACAGGGACCTTTGGAGCAAGAAGCGCAATCTGCTCCTCCAAATCTCCGGCCGTATAGCCCGCTGGGAACGATCCGACAAACGCCGTGGTGCTCTTTGTCCCCTTTGTACGCATGGAAATATCCAGATTCATCCAGGGCTTCAGCGCCTCCATCTGCGTCTGGAGCTTTTGAATCAACCCCCGACAATCTGCGATGTCCTTCGAACGTTCATTCAGCCGGTGTGCCACACGGAGCACATCGTCGCTTTTGCCGCCAAAGGCGTTGGCCTGTTCTACAGGGATTTCGGTCCGCCCCTCCAAGACGGCAAACAAGGACTTTTTCTCCGGCGCGTACCGGTTGAGAATCTCCAACGCCTGTTTGGATGCCGCGATATTTTTTTCAATCTGTGCCTTTTGGGTGGACACATCCATCCGTTGGAATACATTGTCCTCTTCCAATGCGTCGTTGATTTCCACCGCACCGCGCCGTTGAATCCATTCCAAGATGGGTTTTCGGTCTTTTCTGAGAGCGTATATGCTGATGCGCTGCATCTGCAATACCGCCATAAATTCCATTCCTCCTTTCTATGCCGGTTTGGGGCTCCCCCGTTAACCGACAAGCTCCGCAATCACGCAGGCAATTGCTTCTTTTTCCCTTTTCTGTGCAAGCGCACGCAGTGCTGCAATCTCCTGTTCCGCTTCCTGGGCAGCCTTTGCCGCATAGCGTTCTCCTTGCGCGCGGGCCGCTTCCAAGGAATCCTGTGCCAACTTGTCCGCCTCGGACGTAATTTGCGCCGTTGTCCGTTCGGCGTCCGCATGGGCTTTCCAGAGGATTTCCTCTGCCTGCTGGGCAGCGTCGCGTTCGGCCTGATCCGCTTTCCGTTCCGCCTCGCGGACGGCGTCGATTGTCTGCTGTGCCATTGGTTCCTATCACCTCCCGTTCTTTTTATTGGCCGTATCGCCTTTGGATAGACGCCTCATGAATTTAAAAATTATATTTATTGTACATGAAAATGGTGGAAAGTGCAACGATATATATGATTGTTTTTATCATGTTATTTAATTTTTGTATGATTCAATCAATTTTTCTCGCTTTTTTGATTTTTTGTCAAAAGGTTACCACATTTCCCGTTTTATCACTTCCCAAAATCAGACGAAATTTTCTTTGTTTCGTCAATAAATTTATGAATTTCGCTCCATTGATTTCATCGCACTAAATCGGTATAATTAATAGTATTATAGTCTGCTCATTTGAAGCAGTAATTTACTAGGAGGTTGCACCACTATGAAACGCGTTTATAACTTTTCCGCGGGCCCCTCGATGCTGCCCGAAGCTGTTCTCCGCCGTGCTGCGGACGAAATGCTGGACTACCAGGGCAGCGGCCAATCCGTTATGGAAATGTCCCATCGTTCTAAGGTCTACGAGGGTATTATCGGTTCTGCCGAAAGTCTGCTCCGCGAAGTCATGAATATTCCGGACAACTATAAAGTTTTGTTTTTGCAGGGTGGAGCTTCCTCCCAGTTTGCAATGGTCCCGATGAACCTGATGACCAAGAGCGGCAAAGCGGACTTTGTCCTCACCGGCCAGTGGGCTACCAAGGCCTATAAAGAAGCCGCGCGTTATGGCGAAGCCAATGTTGTGGCCTCTTCCAAGGATCAGACCTTCTGCTACATTCCGGAGCTCGACCCCGCCACTTTCACAAAGGATGCGGATTATTTTCACATTTGCATGAACAACACCATTTACGGCACCAAATTCACCAAGCTGCCGGAAACCGGCGATGTGCCGCTGGTGGCGGACATTTCCTCCTGCATCCTGAGCGAACCCATCGACGTGAGCAAGTTCGGCGTGTTGTATGCGGGCGCACAGAAGAATATGGGACCGGCCGGCCTGACGGTCGTCATCATCCGTGAAGATCTAATTGGCCATGCGATGGACATCACGCCCACCATGTTCAACTATCAGACGCATGTGGACAACGGCTCCATGTTCAATACACCGCCGTGCTATTCGATCTACATCAGCATGTTGGTGCTCGATTGGATCAAAAACACCATCGGCGGCCTGGAGGAAATGAAGAAGCTGAACGAAAAGAAAGCCGGCATCCTGTACGGCTATCTCGACAACTCGAAGATGTTCCGTGGCACGGTTGTCCCGAAGGACCGCTCCCTGATGAACGTCCCGTTTGTCACAGGCAGCGACGAACTGAACGCAAAGTTTGTTAAGGAAGCGGAAGCTGCGGGCTTTGTGAACCTGAAGGGCCATCGTTCGGTGGGCGGAATGCGCGCTTCGATCTACAACGCAATGCCGATCGAGGGCGTGGAGAAGCTCGTCGAATTCATGAAGAAGTTTGAAGAGGAGAACGCATAAGGTTCCCTCCCAACATAGTATGGCTTTTAAGAAGATATTTTACTTTTGAAAGATACAGGTGATAGACATGTACAATGTAAAATGCTTGAATAAGATCTCCCCCGTTGGTCTGGCGCGCTTTGGGGCGAACTACACCTGCGGCGAAGACGTAGAAAACCCGGAGGCAATTCTGGTCCGTTCCGCTTCCATGCATGAAATGGAGCTGCCCAGCAGCCTGTTGGCCATCGCCCGTGCAGGTGCAGGCGTCAACAATATCCCGTTGGATAAATGCAGCGAAGCGGGTATTTGTGTCTTCAACACGCCGGGCGCCAACGCCAATGCGGTGAAGGAGCTTGTCATCGCAGGCCTGCTGCTTGCCTCCCGCAAAATCGTCCCCGGCATCGAATGGGCAAAGGGCTTGAAGGGCAAGGGTGCAGAAGTCGGAAAGCTGGTCGAAAAGGGCAAGAGCCAGTTTGTTGGCCCGGAAATCAGCGGCAAACGCCTTGGCGTCATCGGCTTGGGCGCCATCGGCATTCTGGTGGCCAATGCCGCCAAGAGCCTGGGCATGGAAGTCTATGGATACGACCCGTATCTGAGCGTTGACGCGGCGTGGGGCCTCTCCCGCTCGACCAAGCACGCTCAGACACTGGATGAAATCTATGCGAACTGCGATTATATCACCCTGCATGTGCCGCTTACCCCGGATACAAAGGAAATGATCAATGCAGAGAGCATTGCAAAGATGCAGGATCACGTGCGCATCCTGAATTTCGCGCGCGGTGATCTGGTCAATTCCGCAGATATTCTCAAGGCGCTGGCAGATGGGAAAGTCGCCTCCTATGTGACCGACTTCCCGACCGACGAAATGCTCGGCGCGGAGGGCGTAATTGCCGTTCCGCATCTGGGTGCTTCCACCCCGGAGAGCGAGGACAACTGCGCACGGATGGCCGCAGACGAGCTCAAGGATTATCTAGAAAACGGCAATATCCTGCACTCGGTAAACTTGCCGAACGTCTCCATGCCGCGCGATCCGGCGTTCACCCGCGTTTGCATCATCCACCGCAATGTCCCCAATACGATCAGCCTGTTGGCCGGTAAGCTCGCGGATGCAGGCATCAACATTGAGAACATGCAGAGCAAATCCCGCAAGGATTATGCTTACACCATTTTGGATGTAACGGGAGATTTCAGCAGTGATTCGGCCAAGAAGATGGAAGAATCCGAGGATATCATCAGAGTCCGTGTCATCTAAATTTTAAAAACGTGATTGGATAACGACAGCCTGCTGTAAAAACTTACAGCAGGCTGTTTTACTAAATTCCATGTATATGAAACTGCGATTGGATATGAGGGAAGCAGATGATTGTTTTTGACAAGCTTTGGGAGACCATGAAGGCAAAACATGTGTCCACCTATGCATTGCGGGACCGTTTCGACATCGACAGCCGGACCATCCGCCGGCTGCGGGCCAATCAAACTGTCACGACGGATACGCTGGATAAATTGTGCCGGATATTGGATTGCAAGCTCTATGAAATTGCGGAATATCTACCGGAGGAAGCGGAAAAGGAAGATTCTATTCTTTAACGATCGTTCGGTTCTCTTTCGTAATACTATTAGCGGCAAAAGGGTGGGACGGATTCCGTCCCACCCTTTAAAATTATGCATCCATTTCCATACGTAAAGCGCAAGAAGGATTCTCGATAACCGTCCCTGGGCCAATCTTCCTCACATACGGAAAAATTCCCATTTACCGGTTGTCCACTGCAATCTTCCCACGGGCAATCACCATTTTGATGTTCAAATCATTGTCCAGCACCACGAGGTCGGCAAATTTCCCCACCTTGATGCTGCCGATGTCGGCGTCTTCATGGATTTCGCGCGCCGGATTGATCGTTGCGCTCTTAATCACCTGCTTGAACGGCACGCCAAACCGCACCAGATTGCAAACCTCCTGGTGCATGTTGGTTGTGGAACCAGCGATTGTTCCATCTTTCAAGCGGGCCTGCCCGTCCTTCACGTAGACCGTCTGTCCGCCGAGTTCGGAAATGCCGTCCGGTTCGCCGGCGGCGCGCATGGAGTCGCTGACAATCACGCTCCGGTCCTCGCCGAGCTGACGGAAAGTGACCCGCAGCACCGCCGGATTGATATGGAAGCCGTCGCAGATGATCTCCGCACGCACGCGCTCGTCGTCAAACACTGCGCCAACCACGCCAGGAGAGCGGTGCGTCATCCCGCTCATCGCATTGTACAAGTGTGTCGCGTGGGTAATACCGATATTGAAAGCATGTTTTGCCTGGTCATAATCCGCGTCCGTATGGGCAATCGAGACGGTGCAAAGCTTACTAGCCTTTTTAATAAATTCATCGGCCCCTTCGCATTCCGGCGCAATATCCACCAGCTTGATGATGCCGCCGCAGCCGTCATAGAACCCTTTAAATTCTTCCCAATCGGGATTTTTGACGTACTCGCCCTTCTGCGCACCCTTCTTATTGATCGAGATATACGGACCTTCCATATTGACACCCATAATTGCCGCGCCAAACGGGCGGTCGTCCATGCAGGCTTTGACGGTCGCCAAGGCGTCCTCAATCTCTTCATGGGAGACAGTCATGGTCGTCGGGCAAAAACTGGTTACCCCTTTTGTCACCAAGTGCGCTGCCATTTTCGCCAAGCCCGCAGTGGAGGCATCACAGGTATCCGCTCCCACGCAGGCGTGGATATGAATATCGACAAACCCAGGGACTACCACACAGCCCGCGAGGTCGATTTCTTCCTCCCCATGGAGATCCGGGGCAATGTCGGCAATCCGCTCCCCTTCGGTTGACAGGCAAGCATCCACCAATGTAAATGTGTCGTCCATAATCTTTGCATTTTTCAAAATCATGCGAATTCACCCCATCTTTGTGGGCATTCCACAAGCTGGAATCTGTCTCCTATGAAGGAACGATTCCTTTGAAAACGGCCCATATGTTTTGAAGCATTTCCATCCATTTTTTATTATCCAATGGAAGATAGGTTGAGCCTAGTTTCTGGAAGCCCATTCTATTTTGTTACACTCATTATAGCCCAAATAGTTTCGAGTTACAACTCAACGCACTGGAAATGTCAAAAGAATACACAATTATGCACGTTTTAGCTTCATAAAATTCTTTTTATGAATATCTTTATTTTAGATTTGTATTAAAATATATAAATTATACAATTCGTATATCTTATGACTCAGCGTTGCCCGTCAAGGCTCAACTCCGTATCCATCTAATATTTTACTCATTGTATAAATCTATTAAAATAGTACGATTATAAAAGGGCTTCCGCAACTGCGGAAGCCCTTCCTTTAAACTTTTCCTATTTCCGATCAACCGTATGCAATTTGCCCCTCGCAATGTAAGACAACCTTGGAATCGCCCGGCATCTGTGTATACAGCCCCGTCTTTTCACCAGGATTGCCAATAGCCCATACACGGAACGTATAGACATTGCCGCTCTTCCCTACGTATTGTGTTTTGAACACATTGCCATTTCCTACCGTAAAACTCGGCATATTATTGGAACCCGTCACCGTCATCTGGACGTCATAGCTTCTACCCTTATATATGCCGAAATTGACGCTCGGATTGCAGAAAGCAGAACCATTCGGGGAAGTTCCCACTGTCACGGGGAAAGACGCGCTGTAACTGCCACTCGTAATGGTGATAGTAGCTGTACCAGCAGACTTTCCCTGAATCTGATACAGATATGCATGTGTGTAGCTGCCGCGCAGATCTGCACGATTGGAGCGGTCTGCCTGATACTTGACCGTCACGACGTTTGGATTGCTGCTGGTGCAGGTCGGCGCCGTCGCGGAATTGGTTCTTGCCAGCGGATAATAGACATTGCCTACATTAAAGGAATAAGAACTTGTATCCAACGAAAGGGAAGAACCCGAACCAACAACCGCACTCGTGGATACCGTAACCGTCAGGCTGGCCGATGCATAGCCGGTCGCAGAAACGGTCAAAGTAGCCGTTCCGGAAGACACACCGCGCACGGTTACGGTGGAGCCGCTCTGGGTCACACTGACCGCACTGGAATTCGAAGTAACGCTAAAGCTTCCATTGGTTGGGTTGGTAACCGTAAAGGTATTGCTCCCATTGACCGGAACCGTCAAGGAAGAGGTGCTCAAACGTACTGCCGCACTATAAGAGGAACCCAAATTCTCAAAATCAATGTCGTTTTCCTCCGCATATTTCTGTGCAGCCGTTCCATTATAACCCTTAATCAAAATAAAATCGTCAAAGGCATCATAGCCAATCCGGGTTACGTTCGGCGGGATGGTTATTTCTTCCAAGCTATCGCAACCGGAAAAAGCGCTATCGCCGATGCTGGTGACATGGCTTCCGATGGTAACCGAGCGTAAGTCCATGCAATCCTGGAATGCATTGTCCGGGATTTTTGTTAAGCTTGCGGGCAATACCGCGCTTCTCAGGGATGTACAACCGCTGAACGCCTCAATCCCCATCTTTGTGATGCTATCTGCAAATGTGACCGATGTTAAATTTTCGCAACTTGCAAAAGCACGTTCACCGATCTCTACCGGCCCTTCTTCCATCGATACGCGCTTCACAGTGGAATCCTCAAAAGCGCCATCTGAAATGATGTCAACCGTATTCGGAAGGTAGATATTTTTCTCAGAACCACCACTCGCAAAGATGGAGGAATCTCCGTCGCCGATGCGGGTAATCGTGCGGCTGTTGATCTTACTGGGGATGGTGATGGAAGATTTGGAATCGTAGTATTCTCCATCATCCTCCACACGCACGACCGCATATTTCCCATCCACGCGGTCAACCTCATATGCATCGTCCATATCGGATGCAAACGCTGTACTGCTGAACGCAGAAACAAACATCATTGCCGCTAAAGCCAGCGACAATAGCTTTTTGGCTTTTCTCATACGTTCCTCTCCTTTTTATGTTCATTCAAATTAACTCCGAAACATGACGGTACTTTTACCCAAATTTGGCGGTTTTGGTAAGTACTATTATACTCCACCCGCACATGATTGGCAAGCATACAGGCGGTTACACTTGTGTAATTTCAGATGACAATATTTGGATAAAGAATGCCAGAAATTTCTTCCCCGATTTCGAAACCAAAAGGGAGTTTCTTCGCATAGAAAAAGGGCCCTGCACCAAGTGCAGAGCCCCATTCTCTTATGATTATGGATCGATTAGATCAGCTCGATGATCGCCATCTCCGCTGCGTCGCCGCGGCGCGGCCCGAGCTTCGTGATGCGCGTATAACCGCCGTTGCGGTCAGCATACTTCGGCGCAATCTCCGTGAAAAGCTTATTTGTAACAGCTTCCTTTGTGACAAATCCCATCACAAGGCGCTTGCTGTGCAGATCGTTCGTCTTTGCGATCGTAATCATCTTTTCGGCCAGGGAGCGGACCTCCTTAGCACGTGTGACTGTGGTTTCGATCTTGCCGTTCTCAAGAAGGAATGTGACCATCGCACGCAGCATTGCCGTTCTGTGGCTGGTCGCTCTTCCGAGCTTTCTGGTTCCGGGCATCGAATATCACTCCTTTACCTTTGGTTTGCAAGGCCTTATTCGTCGTCCTTGCGCAGATTAAAGCCGAGGGAGGCCAGCTTCCAAACGACCTCCTCCAGGGACTTGCGTCCCAAGTTCCGGACCTTCATCATGTCCTCTTCGGACTTGTTGATGAGGTCTTCCACCGTATTGATTCCAGCGCGCTTGAGGCAATTGAAGGAACGGACGGAGAGATCCAGCTCTTCAATCGTCATTTCCAGCACTTTCTCCTTGCCCTTGTCGTCCTTTTCGACCATAATCTCCGTGCTGCTGCCCTTATCAGACAGGTTGACGAAGAGATTCAAATGCTCAGTCAGGACTTTCGCGGCCAAAGAAACCGCCTCTTGCGCCCCGATCACCCCATTGGTCCAAACCTCCAAGGTGAGCTTATCGTAATCAATGCGCTGGCCCACACGGGTGGGTTCCACATTATAATTCACTTTATAAACAGGAGTGTAGATAGAATCAACCGGAAGCTCGCCGATCACACCCGCAGGCATGTTCTGCTTATTCCGTTCTGCGGGGACATACCCGCGGCCTTTGTCCAGGGTCAGTTCCATATACAGCTTCGCGCCTTCGCCCAGCGTTGCAATGTGCATCTCCGGGTTCAGGATCTCAACCTCGCTGTCGCACTTGATAGAGTCGGCCGTCACCTCACACGGGCCCTCCGCACAGATTTCCACTGTTTTGGGGCCGTCGCAATGGAGTTTCGCGGTCAAACCTTTGATGTTCAGAACAATCTCGGTGACATCCTCCTTGACGCCCGGGACGGTAGAAAACTCGTGCAGCACGCCGTCGATCTTAATCGACGTGACCGCAACGCCCGGCAGGGAGGAAAGCAGTACCCGGCGCAGGCTGTTGCCCAGCGTGGTACCAAAGCCGCGTTCCAGCGGTTCCACTACAAATTTACCGTAGGTTCCGTCATTGCTCAGGATTTCTGTTTCAATTTTTGGCTTCTCAATCTCGATCATTAGCGACCCTCCTTGACATAAAGCGGATGATTCTGCCTGCCATCCTGGTTTTTATGCGGTTAGGCAACTGCATTACTTGGAGTACAACTCAACGATCAAAGTCTCATTGATGTCGAAATCAATGTCGCTTCTCTCAGACAGTGCAACAACCTTGCCCTGCAGAGTCTCTCTGTTCAGCTCCAGCCACTTCGGAATCATGGTAGCCGCATTCTTCTCCAGAATCTGCTTCACATGCTCAGAACCACGGCTCTTCTCGCGGATGGAGATCACCTCGCCCGGGCTAACCTGATAGGACGGAATATCCACGCGCTTGCCATTTACCGTAATATGGCCATGGTTGACCATCTGTCTTGCCTCTCTTCTCGTGTTGGCAAAACCGAGGCGGTAAACAACGTTGTCAAGTCTTCTTTCCAAAAGCTGGAGCAAATTTTCACCCGTAACACCCTGGGTTTTGCTCGCCAGCTCATAGTAATGTCTAAACTGCTTCTCGAGCACGCCATAGATGAACTTTGCCTTCTGCTTCTCATTCAGCTGGACGGCATACTCGCTCTGCTTTCTTCTACCCGGCTTCGGGTTGCGTCTGGTCTCCTTGTTGATGCCCATAACGGTGGGGCTGATTCCCAGTGCCTTGCATCTTTTCAGGATCGGCTGCATATTTTTCGCCATAGCTCGTTTCCTCCTTTTACAAAACTATACACGTCTTCTCTTCGGAGGACGGCATCCATTGTGCGGAATCGGGGTGACATCTTTGATCATGCTGACTTCGAGACCCGCGCCCTGCAGCGCACGGATTGCAGCCTCACGGCCTGCGCCCGGTCCCTTCACATAAACCTCAACCGTCTTCATGCCGTGCTCCATCGCTGCTTTTGCTGCGGTTTCCGCTGCGGTCTGTGCGGCAAAGGGGGTGGACTTTCTGGAACCTCTGAAGCCCAGCTCACCGGAGCTCGCCCAGGAAATCGCGTTGCCCTGGGTGTCGGTGATGGTCACAATCGTGTTATTAAAGGTGGACTGGATATGAGCAGCTCCACGGTCAATATTTTTGCGTTCACGGCGTCTGCGAACAGTAGTACCTCTCTTAGCGCCCTTCTGTGCTGCCATCTTTTAAATCCCTCCCTGCTTATTTCTTCTTGTTGGCCATGGTCTTTCTCGGACCCTTCCGCGTACGTGCGTTGGTCTTCGAACGCTGGCCTCTTACGGGCAGACCCTTGCGGTGACGGAGACCGCGATAGCAACCAATTTCAATCAGTCTCTTGATGTCGAACGCAACGTCGCGGCGAAGGTCGCCTTCCACGCGGCAGTTGTGGTCGATATATTCTCTCAGCTTCGATGCGTCGTCTTCCGTCAGATCTCTTACGCGGATGTCGGGGTTCACACCCGTTGCCTTGCAAATATCCGTGGCGGTCTTGCGGCCAATGCCATAAATATAGGTAAGAGCAATTTCGATGCGCTTGTCTCTGGGCAGATCAATACCTGCTATACGCGCCATACTGTTGCACCTCCAATTAGTCTTTCAAATTGATGGGGATCGTTTCCCCTAAGCGGAACACGGGCTTGGGATTCTTTCCCAGCCTCGCGGTCCCCGCCATCAGGCGGGCCGTGTCTGAAAGCGCAGCTTTCAACCCTGGCGCTGTTTATGCTTCGGGTTGTCACAGATGACCATGACTTTTCCCTTGCGCTTAATGATTTTGCACTTCTCGCAAATCTTTTTGACAGAAGGTCTGACTTTCATTTGTGCGCCCTCCCTTAGTGAAGTCTCGTGTTGAAATTCCGCAAGCTGTCTTGGCCCTGCGAAATCCCTTTATTTCGAACGCCACGTGATGCGGCCGCGGGTCAGATCGTACGGAGAAAGTTCGATCGTGACCTTATCGCCCGGAAGGATGCGGATGAAGTTCATCCGGAGCTTTCCGGAAATGTGGGCCAGCACCTGGTGGTGGTTTTGAAGCTCTACCATAAACATTGCGTTTGGGAGTGCTTCCGTCACAATGCCCTCGGTTTCAATTACGTCCTGTTTTGACATACAGTAGCCTCCTCTTGTGGAAAACAGCTCTTCTCTTCAAACGGACGAAGAGCGTGGCGAATTTCACGGTTGGTTTGCAATGAACCCTCTTCCAAGACCGTCTTGGTCGCTAGAAGATGTTTTTGCTTCTTTCTCTTTGGATGTGAAAGGCTGCGCCGCCTGCCGTTACAAATCACGGCCATGTCGCCGTCGGCCTCCAGCACCGCGAAGAAGCCGCCTTTGTCCCGCCCGGCAAGGGCGCGGACGACGAGTCCTCTGACAAAATCCATGGTCTCCCCCTTTTATTCCGGCAGAGTCATAATCACCGGTCCGTCCGGGGTGATCGCGATGGTATGCTCAAAGTGCGCAGAAAGCTTTCCATCCGCCGTGACGGTCGTCCAACCGTCCTTCAGCGTTTTGACTTCCTTCACACCGGCGTTGATCATTGGTTCAATTGCGATGGTCATGCCTGGTAACAGGCGCACGCCTCTGCCCGGCGTGCCGTAATTGGGAACACTTGGGTCTTCATGCAGCTTCGCACCTACTCCGTGGCCGACAAAATCCCGTACCACCGAGTAGCCGCGCGCCTCGACATACCGCTGGACCGCGCTGCCAATATCCCCAATGCGGGCCCCGGCCTGGGCGGCCTTGATGCCCTCAAAGAGGCTTTCGCGTGTGACATCCATAAGGCGCTTGGCTTCCTCGCTTACATCCCCACACGGGAAGGTATATGCATTGTCGCCATTAAATCCCTCGTAAAAGGCGCCAGTGTCGATGCTGACAATGTCGCCCTCCTTGAGGATAATCTCCTTATGGGGTATGCCGTGGATCACCACATCGTTTACAGAGACACATGCGCTGCCCGGAAAACCGCCGTAACCAAGGAAGTTGGGCTTTCCGCCCTCTTCCTCGATCGCGCGGCGGACAACGCGGTCGATCTCCCAGGTGGAAACCCCGGGTTCGACCGCTTCGCCAGCCAGCCTCAGTGCTTTCGCAGAGATCCGGCACGCTTCCCGCATAATTGCGAGCTCGCGGCTGGTTTTAAGCACAATCATGGTTACGCCTCTAATGCTGCCAACGTCAGTTTGGTGGTGTCGGCCACTTCTTCCTGACCTTCTACAATGCGGAGCTTGCCCTGCTTCTCATAGTAATCCTTGAGAGGCTCGGTCTGCTCGTGGTAGACATGCAGGCGTTCTTTCACTGTATCCGGATGGTCATCCTTGCGCTGAACGAGGGCGCCTCCGCACTTGCCGCATTTGCCCTCTACTTCCGGCTTATTGTAAAGCAGGTGGTAGGTGGCGCCGCAAGTTTCGCAGACACGGCGTCCGGACATACGCTCCACAATCTTGTCATCGGCCACTTCGATGTCGATCACCTTGTCGATGACAATGCCCATCTTGTCCAGAGCCTCGGCCTGGGGGATGGTGCGCGGGAAACCGTCCAGCACGAAACCGTTCTTGCAATCGTCCTGCGCCAAACGCTCCTTGACGATGCCGATCACGACCTCATCGGGTACAAGCTTGCCTGCGTCCATGAAGGACTTTGCCTTCAAGCCCATCTCCGTGCCGCTCTTCAGCGCTTCGCGGATCATATTCCCCGTGGAAATCGCGGGGATGGATAAATGCTGGCAGATGACCTCTGCCTGGGTTCCTTTACCGGCGCCCGGTGCGCCAAGAAGAATCAGATTCATACCATTTCCTCCTTATCAGTCAAGGAAACCTTTGTAATGGCGCATCATCATCTGGGATTCCATCTGTTTCATGGTATCCAGCGCAACGCCAACCAAGATGATGATAGAAGTACCACCCAAGGAGAGGTTGTGCATACCAGTAACAGCACCGAAGAGAATCGGCAGCAACGCAATCACCGCGAGGAACAACGCGCCAATCAACGTAATCTTGGAAAGAATCTTCGAAATAAAATCAGAAGTCGGCTTGCCGGGGCGGATGCCCGGGATGGTGCCATTATTCTGACGAAGATTATTGGCCATCTCAATCGGATTATACTGGATGGTTACATAGAAGTAAGCAAACAGGATAATCAGAATGAAATACAATACCGAGTAGAGCCAGCCCGTGGAAGAAAATGCCTCAAAGAAGGACTGCCAGAAGCCCGACACATTGGTGCCCATGAAGAGCTGGATTGTGCTCGGAATGGAGAGGATCGAGCTTGCGAAGATGATCGGCATAACGCCGGACATCGCAACCTTGATCGGGATATGCGTGCTCTGGCCGCCGTACATCTTCCGGCCAACCACACGCTTTGCATACTGAACCGGGATGCGGCGCTCGGAATCGTTCATGAAAGCGATTACCCAGATCACAGCCAGGAACAGGATCACAAAGAGCGGGACAAATGCATAATACTGTCCATAGTTGGACGGGTCTGCAATTGCAGCCGAGATATACTGGGTAAGCAAACGGATGGTGTGCGGCATTCTTGCCACGATACCAGCAAACAGGAGGATGGAAATACCGTTTCCAATGCCCTTCTGGTTGATCTGCTCGCCCATCCACATCATGATTGCCGTACCAGCGGTAAACGCCAGGATAATGACAATCGCTGCGAATACCTGCTCCCAGCCCGAGGTATACAGGGCAATCGGAGCGCCCTGATAGGTGCTGTTGCGCAGATAGAAGTAATACGCGGTACCTTGGATCAAGCCCAAAGCAACTGTGACGTAACGTGTAATGGTCGCAATTCTCTTGCGCCCTTCCTCGCCTTCCTTCGCCATACGCTCCAGGGGAGGAATGGCAACTGTCAACAACTGCATAATGATGGAACTGTTGATGTACGGGCTAATGCCCATTGCAAACATGGTCGCATTTGCGAAGGCGCCGCCGGACAACATATCCAGGTAGCTGAGTGCATTCCCCGTCTCGTTGACCGTGCCCATCAAGCCCTGCAAGGCATCGACATCCAGGAACGGGACCGGGATCGTGGCGCCGAAACGGAACACCACGATAATCAACAGAGTAAAGAGGATCTTTTTGCGCAGATCCGGGATACTCCAGGCATTCTTAATTGTCTTAAACAACTCAGATCACCTCTGCCTTCCCACCGGCGGCCTCAATCTTCTGCTTTGCAGCTTCGGAATAGGCAGTGACCTTGACGGTTAACTTCTTTGTGAGTGCGCCGTTGCCGAGAAT
Organism: Anaeromassilibacillus sp. 1001302B_160321_C8; assembly: GCF_015554745.1. Taxonomy (NCBI): domain Bacteria; kingdom Bacillati; phylum Bacillota; class Clostridia; order Eubacteriales; family Acutalibacteraceae; genus Anaeromassilibacillus; species Anaeromassilibacillus sp. 1001302B_160321_C8. Next base: position 105,018 of record NZ_JADNJD010000002.1, read on the forward strand.
CTTAACGCCGTCGCAGGTTTTCTTGACGATCCCCGCATCCTTGAGCGCCTGCGCGTCAACAACCGCGCCTGTCTCAAACTTCTCCAGCGCGCTTACATTGATCGCCACGATGGTTTTGGCAAAAATATTGTTGAATCCTCTCTTCGGAACACGTCTCTGCAGAGGCATCTGGCCGCCTTCAAAGCCCGGACGCATGCCGTGGCCTGCTCTGGCCTTTTGACCCTTGTGACCTTTGCCTGCGGTCTTGCCCTGTCCGGAGCCGTGGCCTCTGCCGATCCGCTTGGATTCCTTGGTGGAACCCGGCGTCGCAGTTAGATCATGCAAATTCATTTTACTCGCACCTCCTTGCTTGCTTAGCTTACGCTTCGACTACCTCGACGAGGTGGACGATCTTGGCCACCTTACCTTTGGTCTGGTCGTTGTCCGGCTGAACGGACTCGTCACCAATTTTGCGAAGACCAAGCGCCTGGGCGGTTGCAATCTGGTCTTTTTTGCTGCCGATAAGGCTTCTTACCAGCTTTACTTTGATCTGTGCCATCTTGCTTCCCCCTCCTTAAAGAATATCCTGCACGGACTTGCCGCGGATTGCGGCAACTTCCTCCGCCGTGCGCAGCTGGGCCATGCCGGCCAACGTCGCGCGGACAACATTGCACGGATTGTTGGAACGCAGCGCCTTGGTACGGATATCCTTGATACCCACAGCCTCGACCACCGCACGAACCGGGCCGCCGGCGATGACGCCGGTACCGGGTGCCGCAGGCTTCATCAGGACGCGGCCTGCGCCGTACTCGCCGATGATCTCATGCGGGATCGTACCGCCGCGCATAGCGACCTTGATCAGGTTCTTCTTGGCGTCCTCAATGCCCTTGCGGATCGCCTCGGGAACTTCGCCTGCTTTACCAATGCCGAAACCAACGGTGCCTTTTCCGTCGCCCACCACGACGAGCGCGGCAAACTTGAAGATACGGCCGCCCTTGACGGTCTTACTTACACGGTTGATTGCGACTACATGCTCCTGCATCTCATCCTGAGACTGCTGTCTGGGTGCGTCAAATCTAGCCAAAAGTATCCCTCCTTCTTAGAACTTGAGGCCGCCCTCGCGGGCGCCTTCGGCCAGCTCTTTGACGCGGCCGTGGAAAATATAACCGCCGCGGTCAAATACGACCTGGGAAATGCCCTTTTCAGCGGCGCGTTTAGCGATCATCTCGCCAACTTTGCGTGCGGCTTCCTTGTTTCCGCCGTTACCATTGAACTCCTTGTCCAGGGAAGAAGCTGCCACGAGGGTAACTCCTTTTACATCGTCGATGATCTGGGCGTAGATGTTTTTGGTAGAGCGAAATACATTCAGGCGCGGGCACTCTGCGGTGCCGGAAATCTTGCCGCGCACTCTCTTGTGGCGGTTCAATCTGGCTTTGTTTGTATCAGCCTTATTCACCATTTGTCATTCACTCCTTACTTCTTGGCGCCCTTACCGGCCTTGCCTTCCTTATGACGGACAAATTCGCCAGTATAGCGGATACCCTTGCCCTTGTACGGCTCCGGCGGACGCTTCTCGCGGACTTCCGCCGCAAACTGGCCGACCTTCTGTTTGTCCGGGCCCAGGATCACGATCTTGTTCGCGGACGGGCACTCAATCGTGATACCGTCAACCTCCGGAACAATCACCTGATGGGAATAGCCCAGGTTCATAACGAGGTTCTTACCCTGCTTCTGCACACGGTAGCCGACGCCGTTGACGTCCAGCTCCTTCTTAAAGCCCTCCGTTACGCCGATCACCATGTTGTGGATGAGCGTACGGGTCAGGCCGTGCAGAGAGCGGTTCTGTTTTTCATCGTTCGGACGGGTCACAAGGATCTCATTGCCCTCCACAGCCACCGTCATGTTCGGGTGGAACTGCTGGGTGAGGGTTGCCTTCGGGCCCTTGACCGTGATAACGTTGCCGTCGACTTTGACGTTGACGCCAGCGGGAATATTTATGGGTTTTCTTCCAATTCGAGACATTTCTGCACCCCCTTAATTACCAAATAAATGCGAGGACCTCTCCGCCAACATTCTCCTTGCGGGCCTGACGGTCCGTCATGACGCCCTTGGACGTGGAGATGATCGCGACGCCCAGGCCTTTCATGACCTTCGGCAGCTCCTCAGCGCTGGAATAAATGCGAAGGCCCGGCTTGGATACCCGGCGCAGACCCTTGATGACCGGGGTCTTGCCCTCGCCATATTTCAAATTGACCTTGATGATGCCCTGCTTGCCGTCCTCAACGACCGTATAATTCTTTACATAGCCCTCGTCCACCAGAATCTGCACGATGGCCTTCTTCATGTTGGAAGCGGGGATGTCAACGGAATCATGCTTTGCGGAAACCGCATTGCGAATACGGGTGAGCAAATCAGCAATTGTATCTGTAATTTGCATACCGTTACCTCCTTTGCTAAGCTTTACCAGCTGGCCTTTTTCACGCCCGGAATCTCACCCTTGTAGGCGAGCTCGCGGAAGCAGATGCGGCAAATTCCGAACTTGCGAAGATAGGCATGCGGCCTGCCACAGATTTTGCATCTGTTGTACGCACGGGAAGAATACTTCGCCGGTCTACGCTGTTTGATTTTCATAGAAGTCTTGGCCACAATAATCCCTCCTTATTTCGCAAACGGGGCGCCCATGAGGGACAAAAGCTCTCTGGATTCCTCGTCGGTGTTTGCGGTAGTCACGAAACAGATGTCCATTCCGCGGACCTTATCGATCTTATCATAGTCGATCTCCGGGAAGATCAACTGTTCTTTGATGCCCAAATTGTAATTGCCGCGGCCATCAAAAGAGTTCGGGTTGATGCCTCTGAAGTCTCTGACGCGCGGGAGCGCAACATTGAAGAGACGGTCCACAAACTCATACATGCGGTCTCCTCTGAGCGTTACCTTCACGCCAATGTTCATGCCCTCACGGAGCTTGAAGTTTGCAACCGACTTCTTCGCCTTGCAGATCATCGGCTTCTGGCCGGTGATGGCTGCGAGGTCCGTCATAATGGCGTCGATCACCTTCGCGTTGTCCTTCGCTTCGCCGGCGCCAACATTGATGACGACCTTGTCGAGCTTCGGGATCTGCATCACGCTTTTATAGGAAAACTTCTTCATCAGCGCCGGAGCGACATCTTTTTTGTAGGTTTCCTTAAGTCTGGCCATGTTTTATCCTCCCTTACAGCGACTCACGGCATTTTGCACAAATGCGTTCCTTGGTGCCGTCTTCATAAACCTTATGTGCGACACGCGTCGGTTTGCCGCAGCGCGGGCAGACAATCTGGACCTTGCAGGCATAGATAGCGCTTTCAGCCTGGACAATGCCAGCCTGGTCGCCCATCTTGCGGGCCTTCACATGCTTGCTGATCATGTTGCGGCCCTCGATGATCACTTTGCCTTCCTTCGGGCTCACGGCGAGAACCTTGCCCTTCTTGCCGCGGTCTCTTCCGCTGATAATGATGACGGTGTCACCCGTTTTTACATGAACTTTGTTATTCATCAGTGAGCACCTCCCATTACAGCACTTCGGGGGCAAGGCTCAGGATCTTCATGTAATCCTTATCGCGCAGCTCTCTTGCCACAGGCCCAAAGATACGCGTCCCCCTCGGATTCTTATCTTCTTTGATGATGACGGCTGCATTCTCGTCAAAACGGATGTAGGTGCCGTCGTCGCGGCGTACGCCGGAAGCGGTGCGGACAACAACCGCCTTCACAACTTCGCCCTTTTTCACCTGGCCGCCGGGCGCTGCCTTCTTAACGGAAGCAACGACCACGTCGCCAATATTTGCATACCTTCTGCCGGTACCGCCGAGAACGCGGATGCACATAAGCTCCTTCGCGCCGGTGTTGTCGGCCACTTTCAGGTAGGTCTGCTGTTGTATCACAGTGCGTTCCTCCTTCGCTTAAGCCAAACGAACTTATTTGGCCTTCTCAATAATCTCGACGAGACGCCATCTCTTCTCTTTGCTGAGCGGACGGGTCTCCATCACACGCACGCGGTCACCGATGGAGCATTCGTTGTTCTCATCATGTGCCTTCAGCTTAACGGTACGTTTGATAACTTTCTTATACAGCGGATGCTTCACGCTGTCCTCAATGGCAACGACGACGGTCTTATCCATCTTGTTGCTGACAACTCTGCCAACCTCTGTTTTTCTCAAATTACGATCGCTCACAGTTAATCCTCCCTTCCGTTACGCCTTCGCGCTGTCCTTGATCTCGTTCTCGCGCAGAACCGTCTTCACGCGCGCGATGTCCTTCTTCACAGCGGAGATGCGCATCGGGTTATCGAGCTGATTAATAGCAAGCTGGAAGCGCAGGTTGAAAAGCTCGGCCTTGAGGTCTTTCAGCTTACTTTCCAGTTCTGCAGTTGTTAAATCTCTGACTTCTGAGGCCTTCATTACTGCTCACCACCCGTTCCTTCCTTTTTGACAAACTTGCACTTAATCGGCAGCTTGTTGGATGCAAGACGCAATGCTTCTCTGGCGGTCTCCTCGGAGACGCCGCCGATTTCAAACATCACTCTGCCTGGCTTAACAACGGCCACCCAGTATTCCGGGGAACCTTTACCGGAACCCATTCGGGTTTCAGCCGGTTTCTCAGTGATCGGCTTATCCGGGAAAATTTTGATCCAAACTTTACCGAATCTCTTGCAGTAACGTGTCATAGCAACACGAGCTGCCTCGATCTGGTTGGAGGTGATCCACGCCGGCTCCATGGCCTGGAGGCCAAAATCGCCGTAGGTCACCGTATTGCCGCGATATGCCTTGCCGGTCAGACGGCCACGATGCACTCTGCGGTATTTTACACGCTTAGGCAACAGCATTATTTATTGCCTCCTTCCCTGCGGGGCTTGCGGTTATCGTTGAGAACCTCGCCCTTGTAGAGCCACACCTTAACGCCGATACGGCCATAGGTGGTGGCGGCTTCTGCAAAGCCGTAATCGATGTCCGCGCGAATGGTCTGCAGCGGAATCGTTCCGTCGTGATACTGCTCCGTTCTAGCGATTTCTGCACCGCCCAGACGTCCGGAGACCTGGGTCTTGATACCCTTTGCGCCGAGCTTCATCGCGCGGCCGATGCACTGCTTCATCGCGCGGCGGAAAGAAATTCTCTTTTCCAGCTGCTGTGCGATGTTCTCTGCGATCAGCTGAGCGTTGAGGTCCGGGGACTTCACTTCAACAATATTGATGGCAACCGGCTTGCCGAGCATCTTTTCGCACTGGAGGCGGAGCTTTTCGATCTCTGCGCCACCCTTGCCGATGACCATGCCGGGTTTTGCACAGTGGATATGAACGCGCACCTTGGAGGCATCGCGCTCGATTTCAATCTTGGGAACGCCAGCGGCTGCCAGCTGCTTCTTCAAGGTCTTGCGCAGGTTGTAATCTTCAACGAGCGTATCGCCGAAAACATTGTCCTTCGCGAACCAGCGGGAATCCCAATCTTTAATTACGCCCACACGGAAACCATGTGGATTTACTTTCTGGCCCATAGTTTACCTCCTCATCTGCTTATTCTTTTTCCTTGAGCACGAGGGTGACGTGCGAAGTTCTCTTCTCGATTCTATACGCGCGGCCCTGCGCTCTGGGACGGATGCGCTTGAGGATCGGGCCCGGACATACGAAGCACTCTGCTACGTACAGTCTGGATACATCCATGTTATGGTTATTCTCAGCATTCGCCATGGCCGACTTCAACAGCTTTTGAAGATATTCACAAGCGGCCTTGGGGGTATTCTTGAGGATAGCCATTGCAACGTCCACCGGCTTGTTGCGAATCAGGTCCAGTACGATGGACACTTTACGGGGAGAAATACGGGCGTATTTCAGATAAGCCCTTGCTTCTGCTTCCATTGTCTATACTCCTTTCGGCCTTATTTACCAGTTGTTTTGGAACCGGCATGGCCCTTAAAGGTTCTGGTCGGGGCAAACTCGCCGAGTTTGTGGCCAACCATGTCCTCCGTGACATACACCGGAACATGCTTGCGGCCGTCATGGACCGCGATGGTGTGGCCTACGAAATCCGGGAAGATCACGGACGCTCTGCTCCAGGTCTTCACGATCTTCTTTTCGCCGGCCGCATTCATTTCCTGAATCCTTTTCAGCAGCACAGGCTGTACAAAAGGACCCTTTTTAATGCTTCTGCTCATACGTTACAAGCTCCTTTCCGTACGCCTTATTTGCCGTTTCTACGTTTCACAATGAACTTATCGGAACGGTTGTGGTGGGCGCGCGTCTTATAGCCGAGCGCCGGCTTGCCCCACGGGGTCATCGGGCCCGGATGTCCAATCGGCGATTTGCCTTCGCCGCCGCCGTGCGGGTGGTCGTTCGGGTTCATGACGGAACCGCGGACGGTCGGTCTCCAACCCATGTGACGCTTACGGCCCGCTTTACCGATCTTCACGTTCTCGTGGTCGATATTGCTGACCTGGCCAACGGTGGCCATGCAGGTTGCGGGGACATTGCGGAGCTCGCCGGACGGCAGTCTCAGAAGAGCCATGCCGTTTTCCTTTGCCATCAGCTGCGCCATGTTGCCAGCTGCACGTGCCAGCTGTGCGCCCTTGCCGGGGTACAGCTCAACGTTGTGGACAAAGGTACCGGTCGGGATATTGGCGAGCGGCAGCGCGTTGCCCGGCTTGATGTCCGCAGACGCGCCGGAGACGACCACGTCGCCGACCTTCAGGCCGTGCGGTGCGATGATATAGCGCTTCTCGCCGTCTTCATACTGAACAAGCGCGATAAACGCGGAGCGGTTCGGATCGTACTCCAGCGTGAGCACGGTTGCCGGCATATCCGCCTTCTGGCGCTTGAAATCGATGATGCGGTACTTTTTGCGATTGCCGCCGCCGCGGTGACGGACGGTGATTCTGCCATAGCTGTTGCGGCCGGAATGGTTCTTCTTGGAAGCCAAAAGGCTCTTTTCCGGTGCAACCTTGGAAAGGCCCGTGTAATCCGTTACGGACATATTCCGTCTGGCATTGGTTGTCGGTTTATAGTTAGTAATAGGCATTTCGGTTTCACACTCCTCATGATGGCTTTGCGGGACGTTGCCGACGCCCCATACCTTGCCGAAGACATTGGGCGCGCTCTAGGGGCGCATCCGGTCTTCTTACATCATACCTTCAAAGAATTCGATGGACTTGCTGTCCTCGGTCAGGGTAACGACGGCCTTCTTCCAAGAAGGAGTGTAGCCCTCGGTTCTTCCCTGGCGGCGGAGATGTCCGCGCACATGCAGGGTGTTGACCTTGCTGACCTTTACGCCAAAGAGCTCTTCTACCGCTCTTTTGATGTCAACCTTTGTCGCGCTCTTTGCGACTTCAAAGGTGTACTTCTTCATGCCGATACCGGCCATGCTTTTTTCCGTGATAATGGGGCGGATGACGATGTCCTGTGCTACCATTATGCATACACCTCCTCAATCTGAGAGACGGCGTCCTTTACAACGACGAACTTGTCGGCGTTGAGGATGTCGTAGACGTTCAAGGTGTTCACCATTGCGGTCTTCACGCCCGGGATGTTTGCTGCGGAAGCAACCACCTTGCTGTTGAGCTCGGGCAGAACGATCAGCGTCTTCTTTTCGGAGCCGATTGCCTTAAGCATGTTAGCAATGGTCTTGGTCTTGTATTCGTCCAGTGCGATCTTATCCAGCACGATCATGTTGCTGCTGGCAACCTTGCTGGAGAGCGCGGACTTCATTGCAAGACGGCGTACCTTTTTATTTAAAGTATAACGATAGCTGCGCGGCTTCGGCGCAAACACGATGCCGCCGTGCGTCCACTGGGGCGCGCGGGTGGAACCCTGTCTGGCATGGCCGGTGCCCTTCTGTCTCCACGGCTTTTTGCCGCCGCCGGAAACTTCAGCGCGGGTCAGTGCCGACTGTGTGCCGTGGCGCTGGTTGGCGAGGTAATTCTTAACCACGTCGTGCATCACGCTCACATTGGGCTCAATTCCAAATACGGACTCGGACAGGTCGATCTTTTCGATCTCCTTGCCAGCCATATCGAGTACTGCTACTGTAGGCATACCAAATCCTCCTTCCCTTACGCCTTCACGCTGTCACGGATCACGACGGTGCCGCCGTTCGGACCCGGTACTGCGCCTTTGACGGCGATGAGGTTGTTTTCGACGTCCACCTTGACGACGGTCAAGTTCTGGACGGTGACCTTCTCCGCACCGAGGTGGCCGGGCAGATGCTTGCCCTTGAACACTCTGGACGGATCGGAACATGCGCCGTTGGAACCAGCGTGGCGGGCAACAGGACCGGAACCATGGGTTTCCTTGAGCCGGTGCAAATTCCAGCGCTTAATGCCGCCGGCATAGCCCTTACCTTTGCTGGTGCCGCACACGTCCACCTTGTCGCCAGCCGCGAAGACGTCGACTTTGACGAGGTCGCCCACATTGTAGGCATCCGTGTTTTCCAGACGGAACTCGCGCAGGACCTTCTTCGGAGCGACATCGCCCTTTGCGAAATGACCCTGCATCGGCTTGTTGACCTTGTGCGCCTTCATGTCGCCATAGCCCATCTGGACTGCTGCGTAGCCGTCGTTTTCAACGGTTTTCTTCTGCGAAATCACGCAGGGACCCGCCTCGATGACGGTTACCGGGACCACTTTCCCGTGTTCGTCGAAGATCTGCGTCATGCCGATCTTCTTGCCGATAATACCTTTTTGCATTATTTTACCTCCTGTACAGGTTATTGGTTGGCTCGCGCCAACTTGACCTCGACCGCTGGTAGGTTAAAATCAGAGTTTGATTTCGATTTCAACGCCTGCGGGGAGTTCCAGACCCATCAAAGCCTCAACGGTCTTGTTGGAAGGTCTGAGAATGTCGATCAATCTCTTGTGGGTGCGCATTTCGAACTGCTCACGGCTGTCCTTATACTTATGGACCGCACGCAGGATCGTGATGATCTGCTTCTCGGTCGGCAGCGGCACCGGTCCGGAAACTCTTGCGCCCGTGCGTTTCGCCGTCTGCACAATCTTCTCTGCGGACTGGTCAACCAGCTGATGGTCGTACCCCTTGATTCTGATCCTGATTTTTTCCTTGACTGCCACTTGAATCGCCTCCTTATTGTAGTTGGCGGGCGGCGTTTTTAAATCCTAACACGGCGCCGGGTGTTTCTTCAACCGGCATTGAAAAACCGGATCATCTTTTGCAAGATGTATCCGGGTGTAGGCAAAAACGTCTGAGCGCAAAAGGGCGCAATTGCAACCCAAGCCCTTCGCATGCTCAAAATATCTGTCGCCCGGTTTAAAATCGGACATACTCCACGGAAAAACCGGCGTGTTTCAGCCGCAACCTCCCGCTTCAACGCATATCTGTCGCAGTCATGCTAGATTATAATACCATATAGGTCCCCAAATAGCAAGACTTATCTTCTCTTTTTTGCAAGAATTTTCCTGCAATTTTTTGGCTATTTCGCCTATATCTTCCAGAACGCCCCAAAAAGGGAGTTGCTTCGCTCCAAAGGCGGCCCGCAAGGGCGCTGACCCGCGATTTCATCGCCTTTTCCGGCGGTTCCACCGGGCACGGAATCGCGCCCATCTCGAAACGGCGATGCAGGCGTGCACCCAAACCGTCCGCCAAAGGGACGGGCGGCCATGCCCTGCCACAACGATTGCCGTCGGCCCATCCGCCCCGCCGATGACGGTGACGGCTTGTCCCTGCGCATTGTGGATCTTCGGAGGCCTGCTTAACTTCTGGCAAGCAACTCCCACTGCGCCAAGCACGCTGAAGAGGAGCGCCAAACCAAACCATCCGTTTTTCAAATCCTCTCCCCCTTTCGACCTTTGATTTCCCCACATAATAAAATAGAAGAAGGGCTATTGCCAGATCCATCTCCGCAATAGCCCTTTGATCCCATTGTCCTTATTTGCCCCCTGCGGGAAGGGCTTTTGGATTCACTCGGTTTTCTCTTCTTGGGCCGCAGTCCCCTCCAGCGCCCGCTGCTGTTCCGCTGCTTCCGCCAGATGTTTGCGGTTCGGCATCGCGATGCGCTTCTCCTGGATCTCCTCCAGGAATTGCTCCTTGTTCTCCGGGGAAATCGCCATCCAATACTCTTTCTTTTTCACACGGTAGCGGATGTAAAGGCGGTCCTTGCTCAAAGCAACCTTGGAGGACCCGTGGCGGGCTTCCCCCTGTTCTTCCGCAACCTCCATCATCTGGCGGTACAGGATCGTCACCTTGTCAAATAAGCCGTTTTTGACGAGCAGGCCGTTGTCGCGGATGATGTAATATGTACTCCGATACTCCGGAAGGAAGATCAGCAGCAACGCTACAAACATCCATGTCCCGAGAATTCCAACAATGACGTTGCGGAAAATGAAATAGAATACCAAAAGGCCGATACCCAACAGGAGTGTCACCAGCACTTTGATGTAAAACGCCCGGTCAATCTTGGATTTATATTTGGTCCCCGTTTCCATTGCAGCAGCTTTGCGCATGGCTCTCATCTTCCTCCCCGTGCAGCCAGTCCGCCTCCACAGCGGGCCGGTTTGTTATTGATTAATACGCCTTGCCCCAGTAGACCATGGTCTTTGCGGGCTTCCCACAGCACACGCAGGTATCCGCGAGGTGTTCCTGCTCAAACGGCATGCAGCGGGAGGATACGCCCGCCACTTCCTTGAGTTTCTCCTCGCACGCCTGGTCCCCGCACCACATCGCCTTGATGAAGCCCGGCTTGTTTTCCGCGATCTCCTTGAGTTCGTCCAACGTCGTGGCCGTATAGGTCATGGACTCTCGGCGGGCCAGCGCCGTATCGTACATCGTTTTGCGCACAATTTCCAATTGCTCCGCAATGGCGGTTTCCAGCTGATCCAGCGGCACAAAGACCTTCTCACGGTCTGTGCGGCGCACCAGGACGCACTGGTTCTTCTCAATATCCTTGGGCCCGATCTCCAAACGGAGCGGCACGCCCTTCATCTCATACTGTGCAAACTTCCAGCCGGGGGACTGCTCGGAATCGTCCATGCGCACCCGGAAGGACTTCTTCAAGCGCGCAAGCAGCTCGCCCGCCTTCTCCAACACGCCCTCCTTGTGCTGGGCGATCGGGATAATCATCACCTGGATCGGCGCCACAGCGGGCGGGAGTACCAAGCCGTTGTTGTCGCCGTGGGTCATAATGATGCCGCCGATGATGCGGGTGCTCATGCCCCAGGAGGTCTGATGCGGATATTGGATGGAGTTGTCGCGCCCGGTGAAGGTCACGCCAAACGCGCGGGCAAAGCCGTCGCCAAAATAGTGGCTCGTGCCGCTCTGCAGCGCCTTGCCGTCGTGCATCATTGCCTCGATGGTGTAGGTCGCCTCCGCGCCCGCGAACTTCTCCTTGTCCGTCTTGCGGCCCTTGATGACCGGGATGGCGAGGTCGTTCTCACAGAAGTCTGCATAGACTTTGAGCATCTGCTCCGTCTCCGCCATGGCTTCCTCGGCCGTCTCGTGCATGGTGTGGCCCTCCTGCCAATGGAACTCCACGCTGCGCAGGAACGGGCGGGTGGTCTTCTCCCAACGCACAACGCTGCACCACTGGTTGTACAGCTTCGGCAGGTCGCGCCAGGAGTGGATCACGCGCGCATAGTGGTCGCAGAACAGCGTTTCGGAAGTCGGGCGCACGCAAAGGCGCTCTTCCAGCTGCTCGTTGCCGCCCATCGTCACCCAAGCCACCTCGGGCGCAAAACCCTCGACGTGGTCCTTCTCCTTCTGAAGGAGGCTCTCCGGGATGAACATCGGCATGGAGACGTTCTCATGCCCCAGCTCCTTAAAGCGCGCATCCAGATTGTCACGGATATTCTCCCACAGCGCAAACCCATACGGTTCAATCACCATGCAGCCGCGCACACTGGTGTAGTCCATCAGTTCCGCTTTTTTGACGATATCGGTATACCACTTGGCAAAGTCCTCCTCCATGGGGGTGATTGCCTCTACCATCTTCTTTTGATCCGCCATTGTTCGTTTACTCCCCTTTATCCTTCTTGGTCGATTGTTCTATGGTTTTGTGTCCGACAGTTTCGCCCGTGTCCCCGGCGTTCTGGGAGGCCGGCGCGTCCGTCTTTTCCCCGCGCCTGCGCCCGATCCAATTGACCAGCAGCAACGCCAGCCCGATCAGCGCCATAAAGCCGAGAACTCCCAACAGGCATTGCCCTGCCAACGCCAGCGCATCCAATTGATCCATTGTTATCACCTCAAGCGTGTCCGGCGTTTTCTACTGAAAAACATTCCATATCGTAACTTTCATTATATAAGAAGGGAACCTTCTTTTCAAGTAAAAAATCCGCCGTGCGGTGCACGGCGGATTTTGAGTCAGGAGCGGGTTACGGGTTAACGTGGTCTTCGATGTACTTGACGAGTTCCCCTACCGTCTTAATGTTGTCAATTTCCTCGTCGGGAATCTCGATTTCAAACTCGTCTTCAATAGACATCAGCAAATCGACAACGTCCAAGGAATCAGCGCCCAAATCGTCCGCGATGCTCGTGTCGGCGGTAATCGAATCCTCCTCCACATCGAACTGCTCGCTCAGAATCGCCTTTACCTTTTCCAGAACCATGTCTTTTCCTCCTTCTGAATTTGTGTGAATCAACATACAAAAAGCGCCGCTGTTACGCCGCCGGCGAAAATATGGACAAAGCAGCGCCAGATGTGATACAATTGCCCCGGACGCCTTAAAAGCACTGGCGGCCCGTATTGCTTAACAACATATTATTAGCAATCCTCCGCTTTGTCAATATGATTCTTAAAGTTTTTTAAGGATTTTCCATTTCCCCGAAAAGCCGGGATTTCTAAGGAGTTTGCCATGAATGAGAAAATCAATTGTATCGAAACCAACCTTCCTGCCCGCAGCTTTGCTGTGATTGGGCATCCAATTGGGCACACCATGTCCCCCTTTATTCACAATAAATTGTTCGCTCTAAGCAATGGATGCGGGGCAGTATCCTACCACGCACTCGATATCTCCCCGGAGGAACTCGAATCTTCCATGCCCCGCCTTCGGGAGTTTTCCGGGTTTAACATCACCATTCCCCATAAACAGGCGATCATTCCTCATTTGGACAATTTGGATGCAAAAGCGGCCTTTTTTCACTCCGTCAATACAGTCAAGAATGAAAACGGCCGGCTGACCGGCTATACCACCGACGGCGCGGGCTTCACAAGGGCGTTGGAGAGCGCCGGGGTACCGCTTACCGGCCGCATCGCGATCCTAGGGGCGGGCGGCGCCTCGCGTGTGATGGCCTTTGAAGCCCTGGACGCCGCGCAGGAACCGGATATCACCATTGCCGCACGGGAACACAGCCTGCCCGCAGCGCAGGCGCTCTGCAACGAGTTGGAGCAAGTCCTGCAAAACCAGGGGCGCAAAGGCCGTCTCTCCGTCGCAAGGCTGGACGCGCTTTCCGGCGGTTTTGACCTCCTTGTCAACGGCACGCCGGTCGGCATGTATCCCCACACCGACGCCTCGCCGGTCTCCGCCGGGGTTTTGGCGCACTGTGCCGCGGTATTCGACGCGGTGTACAACCCCGACCAAACCATGCTGCTGCGCCTGGCCAAAGAAAATGGCGCGAAGACGGTCGGCGGCATGCGCATGCTGGTGGGGCAGGCGGCCGCTGCGCACGAAATCTGGTATGGCGCTACCTTCCGGGAATCGGACATCGATGCGCTGTGCCGCGAGGCAGTTGAGGAAATGGAGCGGATCTTCGCATGAAACAGAAACCCAAGAACATCATCCTATGCGGGTTTATGGGCAGCGGAAAAACCACTGTGGGCCGCCGCCTAGCACAAAAAGCGCACATGGAATTCATCGATATGGACGACTACATCGAGCAGCGCGAAGGCCGGACCATCACGGACATTTTCGCGCAGGACGGGGAGGAAACCTTCCGGCGCATGGAAACCGATGCGGCGCGGGAGCTGGCCGGCCGCAGGGGGTTGGTGATCGCCGCGGGCGGCGGCACGCTCCTGCGCGCACAAAACGTCAAAATCTTCCGCAAAAGCGGCGTAACGGTCCTGCTGGACACCCCCATCGGCTTCATTCAGGAGCGTTTGAAAAACGACACGGCACGCCCCCTGCTGCAAAAGCCGAACCGCAAAAAGGTCGTGGCGGATCTATACCGCAAGCGCCTTCCCGCCTATTGCGCGGCGGCGGACGTGATTGTCGACGGCTCCGGCGGCGCGGACCGCGTGGCCGGGCGGGTATTGGAGCAGGTCAAACGGCTCGGATAAGCCCTTTTGCACGCAAAAATCCGCACGGAGAAAGTTTGTTTCCTGCAACAAACAAAAAAATTCCTGCAAATTGGAAAGAATTCTTTCTTGACAAACGCTTTCCGACGTATTATGATACTTACAAGATTTTTCCGACGAAGGAGTTCCATCATGCTTAAGATTGCAAAAACCGCACGATTTACAGGTTTTGGCTATCCCCGCTTCTTTTGGGCGTGGGATTTTTACGCATGCAATCTTTGCGGTGACAACTCCCGGAGTAGGAATAGCCAACACCCCTGTATTGTAAAATAACCTGGCTGTTTTTCTCATAGGCGGAGCTGCATCGCGCAGCTCCGCCTATTTTATTTTCCACAAATCTTACATGAAAAAATTGGAGGGTATCAGCATGATTATTGTTTTGAAGCCAAATTGTCCTGAGGAGCAGGTCAAGAAATTTACGGACAGCCTCACACAGGAATATAACGTCAAGGTCAACACCTGGGTCGGCACGCAGAGCACGGTGCTCGGCTTGCTTGGCGACACCACTTCCATCGATATCGACTATATCGCCGCACAGGACTTTGTAGAGAGCGTCAAGCGCGTGCAGGAACCCTACAAGAAGGCAAACCGGAAGTTCCACCCGGACAACACCGTCATCACCCTGCCCACCGGCCAAAAGATCGGCGACGGCAGCCTCGCCCTGATCGCCGGCCCGTGCTCCGTTGAGACAGAGGCCCAGATCTGCGAAGTGGCCGAGCGCGTAAAGGCCTCCGGCGCAACCTTCCTGCGCGGCGGCGCGTTCAAGCCCAGAACCTCGCCCTATTCCTTCCAGGGCTTGCAGGCCGAGGGCCTGGAGCTCCTGAAAAAAGCCAAGGCAAAGACAGGGCTCCCGATTGTGACGGAGATCATGAGCATCGGGCATATCCCACTCTTCGAGGAAGAGGGCGTGGACATCATCCAGGTCGGCGCGCGCAACATGCAGAACTTTGAGCTGCTCAAGGCGCTGGGCAAGATCAATAAGCCCATCCTGCTCAAACGCGGCCTGTCCAACACGATCGAAGAACTCCTGATGAGCGCGGAGTATATCATGGCTGGCGGCAACGACCAGGTCATTCTCTGCGAGCGCGGCATCCGCACCTATGAAACCTACACCCGCAATACGCTGGACATCTCTGCGGTTCCGATCCTCAAAAAGCTGTCCCATCTGCCCGTCGTGGTAGATCCCAGCCACGCCTCCGGCATCGCATGGCTGGTCGAGCCGTTGGCTATGGCGGCTGTGGCGGCCGGTGCAGACGGCCTCATCATCGAGGTACACAACAACCCCGCAAAAGCCCTGTCCGACGGCGCGCAATCCCTCACCCCGGACCAATTCGACCGTGTGGCTCATCATGTGCTCCGCACAAAGGACGCCCTCTCCAAATTGAACGCATAATTCCAAGCGAAGGCCGGCCTGCCAACGAGGGTTTTCCCGGAAGGCAGGCCGGCGGCCTCGCGGGACAGCGTTCGTATCCCCTCCTTGTCAATCTGGACGGGGCATCAAATTTTTGTTATACTAACGCTGTACAACATCGTACTACAGCGGCAAAAGCGCCGTTTGCAAGCTGCCCTTGGAGTTTCTCCAGGGCGGGCAAACGGCGTTTTTGCGGAAAGAGGCGT
Organism: Anaeromassilibacillus sp. 1001302B_160321_C8; assembly: GCF_015554745.1. NCBI lineage: Bacteria > Bacillati > Bacillota > Clostridia > Eubacteriales > Acutalibacteraceae > Anaeromassilibacillus > Anaeromassilibacillus sp. 1001302B_160321_C8. The sequence continues at coordinate 120,869 of NZ_JADNJD010000002.1, forward strand.
ATGGATTCATGAAAAAGAACGTGGTGATCATTGGGCTTGGCCTGATCGGTGGCTCCCTGGCCAAAGCCTTTCAAAAGTACAGCGAATGCAGCGTCAGCGGGATGGACCGCGACCCGGCCGTCTTGGATGCAGCCTTGAAAAGCGGGGCCATCGACGGCGTCGCCGGGGAAAAGGAGCTGCGGGAGGCGGACATCCTCTACCTCTGCCTGTATCCGCAGGCGGACATCGACTTTATCCAGGCGCACGGCAGCCAAATCTCGCCCCACTGTATCGTGACGGACACCTGCGGGATTAAGCGGGAAATCTGCGCCCATCTGCCGCAATTGGCGGAACAGTTCGGCTTCACATTTGTCGGCGGCCACCCCATGGCGGGCAAGGAGCAGAACGGCTTTGCCGCCAGCGACGCAGACCTTTTCGATGGCGCAAGCTATATCCTGGTTCCCTGCGGCGCGCCGCAGCGCGCGGTGGACACCCTAAAAGCGCTCGCCATCGAATTGGGCTTCGGCGGGACGGTCGTGACCACACCGGAGCATCACGACACCATGATCGCATACACTTCGCAGCTCCCCCATGTGCTGGCCTGCGCTTATGTGATGAGTCCCTGCTGTCCCCAGCACAATGGGTTTTCCGCCGGGAGCTACCGCGATGTATCGCGCGTGGCACGCATCAACGAAGTACTCTGGACAGAACTGTTCCTCGACAATGCCGACGCGCTGACCGGGGAATTGGACATCCTGATCGACAATATCACCCGCATCAGCGAGGCTGTCAAGCAGCGCGACGCGGACGCTCTGCGCGGCTTACTGCGCCAGGGCAGACTTATCAAAGAAAGGCTTGGCGAATAAATGGAACTGACGGTCAATACCTCCAAGCGCTATACGATTCGGATCGAACGCGGCGCATTGGACCAACTCGGCGCCTATTGCGCCTCCCTGTTTGCCCCTGGCAAAAAAGCGGTCGTTATCACGGACACCCATGTTGCGCCGCTCTATCTGGAGCGTGTCTCCACCTCCCTGCGCAACGCGGGTTTTGACGTGACCAGCTGCGCGTTTCCGGCGGGAGAACCATCGAAGCGCCTTTCCACCATCGAAGGCATCTATGGCCATATGGCCCAGGCCCATATCACCCGCAGCGACTTTGCCGTTGCGCTGGGCGGCGGCGTCACCGGGGATATGGCGGGCTTTGCCGCGGCAAGCTATTTGCGTGGCATCCCCTTTGTGCAGGTGCCAACCACCCTGCTCTCCCAGGTGGATTCCTCCGTGGGCGGCAAAACCGGCGTCGACTTGCCGCAGGGGAAAAACCTGGTGGGCGCCTTCTGGCAGCCCTCCTTTGTGCTGATCGACCCGGACACGCTCAACACCCTATCGCCGCACTTTTTCGCGGACGGCATGGGGGAGGTCATCAAATACGGCTGCATCAAAAGCCGCGCGCTCTTCGACCTACTAATAGAAACAGAGGACATCACCTCCATCATGGAGGACGTCATCTACCGCTGTGTGGACATCAAGCGCGACGTGGTGGAGCGCGATGAATTCGACACCGGCGAGCGCGCGCTGCTAAACTTCGGCCACACCTTCGGCCACGCGCTGGAAAAGCTGCATCAGTACCAAGGGCTCTCCCATGGCGCAGCGGTCGGCATCGGCATGGTCATGATGGCGCGGCTGGGGGAAAAAGCGGGATTCACCGCGCCGGGCACCGCGGATAAAATTGCGGCCGCCCTGGAAAAATACCACCTTCCGGTACACAGCGATCTCCCGCTTTCTCAGATTGTTGAGGCGACCGCTTCGGATAAAAAGAGTACGGGTTCCTCCATCAACCTGGTGCTGCTGAAGGACATCGGCGAAAGTTTTGTCCATAAGGTGGCGCGCAGCGACCTGGCGGCGCTTGCGGAGGGCTGCAATGAGTAAAGTGATTGTCCACCCCTCCACCTTGCAAGGGACGGTTTCCGTGCCCTGCTCCAAAAGCGCGGCGCATCGCGCCATTCTCTGCGCCGCACTCGCGCAGGGGGAGAGCATCCTCTCCCCGATCGCTGTTTCCAACGACATCCACGTGACCGCGCAGGCGGCACAGGCGCTCGGCGCCAACATTTTGGAGGAACAGCGGACCTGGCGGGTCACCGGAGGCAGCACCCCGCAGAGCCCAGCGGAAATCGACTGCGGGGAAAGCGGGTCAACCCTGCGCTTTTTGATCCCCGTCTGTGCCGCCCTCGGCATGGAGGCAACCTTCACTGGGCATGGCCGCCTGCCGGAGCGTCCCATCGGCGTGTACCTCGACGTGCTCCCCGCGCACGGGGTATCCTGCCATACAGAGGGCGGACTTCCACTATCGATCAACGGAACGTTAAAACAGGGAGAATTTATACTTCCTGGAAATATTAGTTCCCAATTCATCACCGGACTTCTGCTGGCGTGCCCGCTCCTGGCGGGGGAAAGCACGATCCGCCTCTCCTCCCCGCTGGAAAGCGCTGCTTATGTGGACATGACCCTGGAGGCGATGCGGGCCTTCGGCGTAACCGTCGATCCATTGGACAACGGTTGGCGTATTCCGGGCGGGCAGCGCTACCGGGCGCGCCCCTTTTCCGTGGAGGGCGATTGGTCCCAGGCGGCGTTCTTTCTCGCGGCGGGCGCCCTGGGCGGGACGCTTTCCATTGGCGGCCTCAAGCGTGAGTCCACGCAGGGTGACCGTGCCGCGGAGTCGCTTTTTGCCACATTTGGCGCGGAATGCGCCTGGAAAGACGAAACGCTTTGTATTAAGTCGAACAATTTATACGGAATGGAAATCGACGCCGCGCAAATTCCCGACCTGGTCCCCATTTTGGCCGCCACAGCTGCGCTTGCCAAGGGGCGCACCCGCATCTACAATGCCGCCCGTCTGCGCATCAAAGAAAGCGACCGGCTTGCAGCCATGGCCGACGGCCTGAACCGGTTGGGCGCACAGGTACAGGAAACGCCGGACGGCCTATTGATCGACGGCGTGGAATCGCTGCACGGCGGCGAGGTGGACGGGTACAACGACCACCGGGTGGTGATGGCGCTCTCAATCGCCGCGCTCCGGGCGGACGGCCTGGTCACCATTTCCGACGCGGAGAGCATCCGCAAGAGCTACCCCGCCTTTTTTGAAGATTACAACCGATTGGGAGGTAAAGCAGATGTCATCAACATGGGGTGAAACGGTCCGTATTTCCATCTTTGGGGAAAGCCATGGTATTGCCATCGGCGTTGTGATCGACGGCCTGCCCGCCGGGGAACCGGTCGATATGGATGCGGTCCTCGCACAAATGAAACGCCGCGCGCCGGGGCAGGACAAGTCCGCGACCCCACGCAAGGAGAGCGATTTTCCAAAGGTGATGAGCGGTCTTCTCAACCACACCACAACCGGCGCTCCGCTCTGCGCCGTAATTGAAAACACCAACACCCGGTCCCAGGACTACGGCAATCTGCTGGATGTGCCGCGCCCGGGGCATTCCGATTATCCAGCCTATCTGCATTATCACGGTTTCAACGACATCCGCGGCGGCGGTCATTTTTCCGGACGCTTAACTGCCCCCCTGGTGTTTGCCGGCGCGATCTGCCGCCAGATTTTGGAGCGGCGCGGCATCCGCATCGGCGGGCATGTGGCGTCCGTGGCGCAGATTCAGGATACTCTCTTTGATCCGGTGGACATCCCCGCGGAGCTCTTGGAGACGCTTTCCACCACCTATTTCCCGGTGATCGACGCGGGCAAAAAGGAAGCGATGGCCGCCCTGATTGAAGATGCGCGCATGTCGCAGGACAGTGTGGGCGGCATTGTGGAATGCGCGGTCACTGGACTACCCGCCGGGATTGGCGGTCCACTGTTCGGTGGAATCGAACCGGTGCTGTCCTCCATCCTATTTGGCATCCCCGCTGTCAAAGGCGTGGAATTCGGGGATGGGTTTGGTTCCTGCGCGCTGCGCGGCAGCCAGAACAACGACCCGTTCTATTTTGACGCCGATGGCAAGGTCAAAACATCCACCAACCACGCCGGCGGCATCCTGGGCGGCATCACCACCGGTATGCCCATGGTGTTCCGCGTGGGGGTCAAGCCGACCGCCTCCATCAGCCAAAATCAGCAGAGCGTAAACCTGCAAACGGGAGAGAACCAAATCCTCTCCGTGCATGGCCGCCACGACCCCTGCATTGTGCCCCGCGCGGTGCCTGTTGTGGAATCCGCGGCGGCCATCGCCCTGATGAATTTCGATGGGATTCTCACGGGCGGGAAATCGGAAGGGGGTTGGCGCGCATGACTCTGGAGGAAGTCCGCAAGGAAATCGACGCCATCGACCAGCAATTGCTACCGCTCTTTTTGAAGCGCATGGATTGCGCAAAGCAGGTGGCGGAGATCAAACGGGAGCAGCATCTGCCCGTCCTCAATTCGAACCGCGAACAGGAAATCTTGGACAATATGGCCCAGCACGCGGGCGAATACGCGGGCGAAGCGCGCATCCTCTATTCCAATCTAATGGATATGAGCCGTGCCCTGCAACACAATCTGCTGGGAAGCGGCGCCGAACTCCGGGAGCTTGTTCAGAACGCCGAACATGCGCCTGCGCGCGCGGAGCGCATCGCCTGTCTGGGGGTCAGCGGTTCTTTTTCCCATGAAGCCGTCAAGCACCTCTATCCCGGTGCCGAGCCGCTCTTTTTTGATAACTTTGCTGCGATTTTTGCCGCTGTCGCCGACGGCCGGGCGGACCTCGGTGTGCTGCCGGTGGAAAATTCCTCCGCCGGTTCCGTCAGCGAGGTGTACGACCTGATCCTGCGTTACCGTTTCTACATTGTGGCAGCGGAAACGCTCCACATCCATAACTGCCTGGCCGCCGCGCAGGAATGCCCGATTTCCGAGATCCATCTGGCGTATTCCCATCCGCAGCCGCTGGCGCAATGTTCCAATTTCATCGCACAATACCGCTTCCAGACCGTCCCCTGTTCCGCCACCGCTGCTGCTGCACAGAAAGTGGCCAAGGAGCGCACCCCCGGTACTGCGGCGATCTGCTCGGAATCCGCCGCACAGGAATACGGCCTGCACATCCTGGCGAAGGATATCCAGAACAGCGCAAACAACTGCACCCGGTTCATCGCCATCAACCGGCATATGTTTATCCCAGAGGGGGCCAATAAGATCAGCCTGTGCTTTTCCCTTCCCCACCGGACCGGTACCCTGCACAGCGTTTTGGCGCGCTTCGCCACCGCCGGCTTGAACCTCACCAAAATCGAGAGCCGCCCAATCCCGGGCAAGACCTTCGAGTACGATTTCTATCTCGACTTTACCGGCAACGCGCAGGAACCGCATACCTTAAATTTGATCGCCGCCCTGAGCGACGAGCTGCCTCGGTTCTCCTTTTTGGGGAACTATCGGGAGCAAGAATAATTATTAGCACACATTTGATTTATGGAAATTCCGCATAATTAACAATACAAAAAGTTGGCGTTTTCCACTACATTTTAAGTGGAGAAAACGCCAACTTTTTGTATTTATGAATCTAACGTTCCGTCTGCCTCTTGGTCTATCTGCTATGAACTCAATTCTCAAAAAGAGCAATAAATTTTTCCCGAATTCGGCCAAGCGTATAACTTATTCCATGTTCTTTATAGCAACGAATTCCTCCTCGAATTTTTCTGGGGATAAATGTGATAAAACGTCCTATACGGTATGACCAAGAAGCCCTAATTAAATCCGCCTCCAAATCTTTCGATTGATTACTCTTATTAAAAACATATTTAACTTTTTCGTTCTGCTTTGAAACAAAATCAATACCTAATAGTTTACATAAGTATTCATAATTATCCTGCTTATAATAGTAATTTCTTGGATAGTCACCAAGTCCCAATTCCTGGGCATAGATTTCACGCAACTTGTCTAAAACCTTCTCATAACTATCAGATGTTTCCATAGTTTTTAAATTATACGCAAATCTATTCACATTTTCATTTATGAAGCTTTGCTTTACTTTATCAAAAATACCATCTGCAATTAATCGCTCTTTCATAAGCATAATTGCCTCCCAAAATAGGAGAGGCATATCATCCTTACGATGTTCTAAACTTGTATGAACTGTCCGTTTGTAATACAGAGGTTCTCTAATAATTGCTATATGGCTTGCTTCGGCAATTCCTAAATGAATAAAATAAAAATCTTCTGATTTATTTAGGGACAAAAACGTTAAATTTTTATTCTCTATAAAGTCTTTTTTAAAACATTTTCCACAAGGTCCTCCTGGAGTAAAATTAAATATAAATGGCAAATTATCATCTGAGGAGAAAACACTTCTGTTTGGTACATAATCGGGATCGAGCCAATTATTAGCAATTCTTGCCTCTGTAAGCTTTTGTTGAAAAATATAAACACTAGAAACAACAACATCCGCATCCGCTGCTATAGCCGAATTATAATAGGCTTCAAAAGCATTCTGTGCAAATACATCATCTGCATCAATAAAAACAATATATGCGCCTCTCGCCATTTTGATTGCATTATTTCGTGCCACACCAGCATAACTATTTTTTTGATGAATAACTTTTAATCTTGCTTCTTCGAGAGCCCACTTGTCTAATATTTTTCCAGAGCCGTCAGTAGAACCATCATCAACACATATAACTTCAACATTCCCAAATGTCTGATTAAAAATACTACTAAGGCAATCTTCTAAATATTCTTCTGCATTGAACACAGGAACAACCACTGAAATGGCCGGGGAGTTTGATATGCGCGGATAAATAGCTAACCTATAATTAGTTCTGCAAACATGTTCTTTTTGAATCCTGATATCTTTAATCTCTTTTGAAGAAATGATCGTATCTAAAGAAGTTCGATTTAAACAAGTCTCGTTAAAGGGAGATAAAAGAAAATAATAAAACCAAACATCTGCATAATGCGTATTATAATACACCCAAGGTTTATCAGAAGATGCAAAATGCACAATATCTGCATTTCTAAGGTAATCATATTTATCATCCACCATAGGTAATGCGTAATATTCTGCCAGATCTTCTATTGTTTTGTTTCTCCAATTTGTCATGGTCATATTATAATTAAAATTTAAATACTTAACAGAATTACCAAAGACAACATTTAATGCATCTTGATCCATATAGTAATTGATACCATTCAAACGATATTCCACTAATTTTTCAGTTATATGATCATTTCGCATCTTTTCTAAATTTAAGAGCATCACCCCAGAATTAAAATATGCCTCGAACCTTACACCCAAACGTTTCCAAACATCGCCTTTAAAAGTCAAGGCATGATAATCCTTTACTACACCTGCATAAACTCCTGATATGTCTGTAAAATACAACTTTAATAAGTTACTTTGTATAATCAAATCTCCGTCTATATATAGGGCTTTCGTTAAATTAGGAAATAATTCTGGTAAAAAGAATTTAAATGTCGCAGATATTGAAACAGGAAAATTTTCTTTCACAAATTTTTGATGAAGCTCTGTTTCAGATACATCCACTAAATCGATATTAAAGTTGGAAGCTTGTAATTTTAATAATTTTTTGCGGTTATATTCCTTTACGCCATTACAAATAACATGTATATTATACACTGAATTTTTATCTCTATTATAGAATAGGGATTGTATAGCTACTCCCGTCGGCATAGAAAAATTATTATCTGTAATAAAAATAATATCCAATATTTTTTTATCCCGTATAACTGTTGCCTCAAGATTTTTCATCTCTGTTCTCCTTGCACGTTCATGATTATATATAACATTCCTATATGGATTTACATAGAGGTTATAAACTCCAAATTTTTGGAAAGTATCAACACAAACTCTTTTTGTCCAACATATCTACCTCTCTTATAGGGAATAGAATATCTCTTTAGGCACCTTTCTATTTCTAATGTTGTCTGATTTTCCGCTGTTCTTTCACAATCATCCATCATGATAACAAAATCTTCTCCAATACATCCTGGCAATATATTTAAGATATCAATCCTAGAATACTGCTGCATATCGCTACCGATTGGACCATCGATCAGTATAAAATCAAATTTTGAATGGACAAATTGTTCTTTAAAATTTTTATAAACACGAATTGCTTTGTCTTCTTTATAGGTGGCCATTTCTAAATCTAACTGAACAATGGAGGACCTCTCTGATAATTGGAAGCTTTTTAACATAAAATCAATCCAACTTTTATCATTCTCTACAACAACATGCTTCACATCGTCAAATGAAGTAGCATATTGAGCAATCATTTTTGTCGATTGACCTAATCCAAGTTCAAGTATACGTTTGGGATGCACTTCATTGAGTATGCGGTACATTACATAAAGATATGGATACCCCACCGCCCAACGTCCTGGAGAAAAAGTTTTATCTTTTAGCCACGTACTCTCTACAATTGTATCGTGGAAAATATGTGCCCAAACCGCCTCAGATGTCTGCTTTTTGATTTGGGATGTTTGCAATGAAATATTTTTTAGCTCATTGCTTATAAGCTGATTTTGATCATCGATTTTCTGGCTTAGAGAAACTATACTCTGACGTTCTTCTTCAATCGCGCGTAATACTCGATCCATTTCCAAATTAAACGAATGTATTGAGGGAGGGAAGATCTTTCTTAGTTTGTCTATTATAAACGACATATTATACCTCTATTATTTAATTCCAAAATCTTTAATAATGTTCCTGACGCACAAAGATTCGTATACATTTTTCAATTCTTTAAAAGTTCATTTTATAGCAATAATTCTAGGCAGTAGATAACAAATAATCACTATACGCTTATGGCTTTCGCCGCCAAAGCAACCCAGCCCTTCTCCTCGCGCCGTGCGATCACTTCGAAGCGGCCTTTCAGCGCCTGCAGGACGTCCTGTTCGCGTGTATCGATGATCCCGCTCATCAGGTACACTGCATCGGGCGCTAAAAATTGCTGCACATCCTTTGTCAAGGTGATGACAATATCCGCCACGATATTGGCTACAACGATGTCATAGGTCCCCTCGACGCGGTCGGTCAAATTCCCGCACAGGGCGGTAAAGCGGTCTTCTACGTGGTTGAGCTCTGCATTTTGCACCGCTGTTTTCACGGCCAGCTCGTCGATATCCACCCCAACGGCCCGTTCCGCGCCCAAGAGCAATGCCGCCACCGACAGAATCCCGCTGCCGCAGCCAACGTCCAGCACCGACGCCCCCGGCTTTACGTATTGTTCCAGCAATTCCATACATAGGCGCGTTGTCTCATGCGTCCCGGTTCCAAAGGCCAGGCCCGGCTCCAAATGAAGCACCGTGCGTCCCTGTGCGTCGTATTCGTTTTCCCAATTGGGGCGGATCAGGAGTTTCTCCCCCACGGGGATGGGCTTAAAATATTTCTTCCAATTGTTGATCCAATCCTCCTCCACGCAGGCTGCTGTGGAGATGGTGTGTGGAATCCCTTCGGCGTTGTACCGCTCGCTCAGAAAAGCGATCGCCTCCGCCGGATTTTCTTCCGGACTGATATATACATGCACCAGCGCTTTTGTCCGGTCCTTCTTTAGCAATTCCTCGTCGATTAAATCAATATGCGCGATCTCCCAGGCTTCCTCTTCCAAATGGGAATAATCCTCCACATAGATGCCATATGGCACAACCATCTGTGCGATATCCCCCGCACGGTCCACATCCTTGGCATCGACCGACACCGTCACTTCCGTCCAGTCCATATAACGTCCTCCAAAAATTTGATGATAAATTTTATTATATACCAATATACATGGTATGTACAAGATCGGAATCTGTGGGCGGGAGGTGTGCGCGTGAAAAAGCAGGCCAAATTTTTGGCCAATACCGCAATTTTAACGGGCGGCTCTCTGCTGCTGCGCTTCTCCAACATCTGGTTCCGCGCTTACATACTCGGAAAAATCGGCACGCAGGGCATGGGCGTCTATCAGCTCACCTTTTCCATCTTTGCCCTGGCGATCGCCACCTGCACCAGCGGCGCCAGCCTTTCCGTCACACGTATGGTGGCAGAAGGGCGCGGTTCCCCGGTCTGTATCCGGCGCTGCCTGCTATTTTCCCTGGGCGTCAGCTTTGCCGCCGCCGGTGTCCTGTGGATTGGGTCGGACTTCCTCGCGCAGCGCTTTTTGGATCTTTCCAGCGGGCTTCCCCTGCGCCTGCTCGCGCCGGGCCTACCATTTATGGCGGTTTGTGCCTGTTTGAAGGGATATTTCTTCGCCATCCGAAACAGCGTCGTTCCTGCTATCGCGGAACTGATGGAACAGTTTACCACCATTGGCACAACGATCGTCTTCTTTTGGATCTTTACCCCTTTCAGCGCGCTCATGCTCGGTTCCACAGCGGGGGAAGTGGCTTCCTGCGCGGTGGTCTTCCTGGCGTATCGCATCATGACGCGCAAACAGCCGCCCAAATGCTTTAACGAATCCGGAAGTTACCGGCAGATCTGCCACATCGCTGTCCCTGTCCTCAGCGGCTCCTTTGTGCGCAGTTTCCTCAGCAGTACGGAAAACCTGCTGGTCCCCCGCGGGTTAAAGCGGCACGGCGCGGGGACGGATGCAGCGCTCTCGCAGTACGGCATTATCCAGGGCATGGTCATGCCCATCCTCCTGTTCCCCTCTTCGTTCTTGACCTCGCTGTCCTCCCTGCTGATCCCCGAGCTGGCAGAGGCCAATGCGCGCGGCAAACGCCAAACCATCGAACGCTCCGCTTCGCGGGCATTCCGCCTCACCCTGCTCTTCTCCTTTCTCATCACCTCGCTTCTGATCGTCTATGCGGAGGACCTCGGGAATCTCTTTTATGGAAACCGGCAGGCGGGCGCTTTCCTTCGCATCATGGCGCCGATCATCCCCCTGATGTATGTGGACAGCATCGTGGATGGGATGCTCAAGGGCCTGGACCAGCAGGCCTATTCGTTCCGCTACAACTTTATGGACTCCATTATGCGGGTCGTTCTGATTGCGGTACTGCTGCCGGTCTTTGGTGTGAAGGCGTATATTTTTATCTTATTTTTGAGCGAGATTTTTAATGCGTCCCTAAGCATCAGCCGGCTGTTGAAGGTCGCGCGCGTGGATGTGGATATCATCGGTTGGATTCTCACCCCTGCCGTGAGCGCGGCCCTGCTGTATTATCTCCTGACCTTCCTAAAAGCCGTATGTTGACAAAATTCGACGGATAAGCGTATGATAGAAAGCATAAAAAATGAAGGGGGAATTTTGTGCCGTATTGGGCGGAATGGATTCTATTGTTTACCATCTATAGTTTGTTGGGTTGGATTTGCGAAAGCACGTATTGCTCGATCTTGGCAAAGAAATTTGTCAACCGCGGTTTCCTGAACGGGCCTTTCTGCCCGATCTATGGGGTGGGCGCCCTGCTAATTGTCAAACTTCTGTCGCCTTTCTCCGACAACCTGGTGATCCTTTTCTTCGCTTCTCTGCTTCTCACCAGCCTTTTGGAATACCTCACCGGCTTTGCAATGGAAAAACTTTTCCATGCCAAATGGTGGGATTATTCCCACCGCCGTTTTAACATACAGGGCCGCGTCTGTCTGGGCAACGCACTGATCTTCGGCGTGATGGGTGTGGTCGTGATGCGGCTGGTGCATCCATTCGTGATGCGCCTGATCCAGATGATCCCCTCCTTTCTGGCGCCGTTCCTCGCAGCGGGCCTGGCGGTCTATTTTGTTGGGGACACCGTTGTGACGGTACGCACCATTTTGGATCTCAACAAAAAAGTGGCAGAACTTCAGAAGGTGCTCGACGAGATCCGGGAAAAGAGCCGCGCCGTTCTCGAAGAAAAGAAACGCAGCGTGGAACAGGCCATTGAGAGCCGCTTGGAGGCGGATGGAAAGCCCTATGCGGAATATCTGGAAAAGCTGCGCCAGAAACAAGCCGCTTTAGAACGGAACAGCAAGCTTCTGCACCGCCGTCTGATGAAGGCGTTCCCCACCATGAAATCCCTCCGCGCCAACGAGTCCTTGGCGCGTTTGCGCGAAGCTTTGGAGAAAAGGCGGAACGAACGCAAGGCCAAGAAATAGTAAAGCAAAGCGAGATTTTTATATAATAACGGATGGGAAGCATACCATTCTGAAACCATTTGCTCCTCGCCAGCGATGTGGCGAGGAGCATTTTTGCTTTTTCCATTATAACTGTATAAAATTTCAAATCACACTTGCTTTACAGGCAATTCCAAGATATAATTTTATTAGTCGAAATTAAAATTTTAGGTGCTTCTTTGAATTTATACGAATGGGATTTTGGAAATGGATAAACAGACCTTTCAAAAAGATATCTACGCCTTCGCCAGCATAGCCGTCCTTTATATCGGGAAAAGGCTTTTGCAGATTGCAGGTGCATCCACTGGGCTTTTGGCCTCCTGGTGGGTCCTTATGTGCTTGGTGGCTTGCCTGCCTTTGGCCCGCGCCTGCTATAGGAAAAGCAAGACAGCATCCACGCCGAAAAAATACGTTTATCGCATCGCACCAATCGTGGTTTTTCTTGCACTCAGTTGCCTGATTGTTCTAAGTTTTTATTGGAATGCTTGACCATTCATTTATCCCATCCAAGTTCGCAATGGAAAGGATCTCCTGCTGAAACCACCAGTCGGAGATCCTTTTTTATAAGGAATCCAGATCGATGTGATACGGGTATTCCAATAAGATGTATGGGCAGCTATATTGTTGACACAACCGGAGATTCTCCTCATTTTCCCGCTGCAACTGCTCTTTGGTACAACCGCTGTCATCCAAGCGTTGTTCGATCACATTGGCGTAGCGCTGAATCACGTCGAAATGTTCCGCAAGATACGCTTGGCTAAAACACAGGCAGACAAATTGAATCTGCTCCAAGTACCGGCTTTCAAAAGAGGAGCGGTAATCGAAGGGGATATAGCAGCCTTCCACAACCAATCTCTGGTGATTTTCAATGGCTGTTTTGATGATCTCCCGGACAATTGGCCACAGATAGGCGGTCAGATCCGCGTCGTTGCTCTCCGGAGTGAGGGGACAGTGGCCGCTTCGGATCAACCCCATTTTCAAATGATCGATGGAGAGATACGGATAACCGTACCGCTCCAATACCTTCTGCGCTAAGGCCGTCTTCCCGGTGTGGGAGCTCCCCGCAATCAATACAATCTGTTTCATATCATTTTCCCTCTTTCTCCTGGGCGCGCCGGCGATAGGTCAGCTCCAACAAGTTGCCGTTCTTTTGGGTAGAGATCAACTGCAAAGAAATCTGGCAATCCAAAGCCCCAAAGAGGGGGATTCCCCGGCCCAAAAGGATCGGGATGATTGTGATGCGAAATTCGTCGATCAAATTCTGTTGCAGAAGCGGATGGATGATCTTGGCTCCCCCACAGATCCAAATCCCTTTCCCATCCTCTTGCTGGAGCGTTTCGATCAGCCGCTCTACCGGCTGGCAGACGAATTGAATCTCCGGAAGGTTGGCGATGTCCCGATGCGTCAATACATAGGTCTTTTTTCCGGCATACACCCATTTCCCCGGAGAGAGTTCCTCCGTCACCTGCCGGTAAGTATTGTACCCCATCACGATGGTGTCGATCTCCCGAAGAAAGGCCTCATATCCATTCCCAGCGTCATCCGGAGCCGCCTCACTGTCCAGCCAATCGATCCCGCCGTTTTCACCGGCAATATAACCGTCCAAACTGGCTGCAATATATAAAATCACACGCCGCATATACTCCCACCTCGCAGAGTGTCTTACATTGCTTTTCGATCCCTGCTCTTCCTCTTAGCTGACTTTACATCGGAAACATGATACAATAAAGTTTACCACTTTTCCATTTCTTTTAACAGGAGAAACTTATGAAACAAAGCAAATACGACGATCCGATCTTTTTCGAAAAATACAGCCAGATGAGCCGTTCCCAGCAGGGGCTGGAAGGCGCGGGCGAATGGGAAATCCTGCAAAGGCTCTTGCCGGATTTCACCGGAAAACGTGTCCTGGACCTCGGCTGCGGCTACGGCTGGCACTGCATCTATGCGATGGAGCACGGCGCCGCATCGGTCACCGGCGTCGACCTCTCTGAAAAAATGCTGGCGGTCGCGCGGGAAAAGACCCACTATCCGGAGGTCACCTATCTGCGCAATTCCATCGAAGACGTCCAATTCCCTGCGGAAAGCTTTGAAATCGTCTTGAGCTCCCTGGCACTTCACTACGTTGCATCCTTTGAAGCTGTCGTACAAAAGATACACGCCTGTCTCACAAAGGGCGGCTCCTTTGTCTTTTCCGTGGAACATCCCATTTTCACCGCATATGGTTCCCAGGATTGGTACTATGATGCCGGCGGCAAGATTCTGCACTTCCCTGTGGACAACTATTTCTACGAGGGGGAACGGCAGGCGGTCTTTCTGGGGGAACCCGTCACCAAATACCATAAGACGCTGACCACCTATCTCAACGGGCTGCTGGAAAAAGGTTTTGAGCTTCTGCACGTCGTAGAACCGCAGCCGCCCGCCCACATGCTTTCGATCGCCGGCATGAAGGACGAGCTTCGCCGGCCGATGATGCTGATCGTATCCGCGAGGAAAAAATAAACGAACGGCCTCCCATTCCCTATATCGGAAATGGGAGGCCGTTGATCGTTGGGACATATCGTGTCACGCATCGACGCCTGTGCGTTTCTCTTCCTCCGTTGGAGTGGAGGGGACCCATAGCGGGCTGTCCACTTTCTGCTCATAAAACCGATGCAGGGCCGCAAAATATTGCTTTGCGCCCTCCGCCCCGAACCGTCCGACTCCCGCAGGGAGGTCGCCAAAGCGGTTGGGTTCAAACACCTGCACACGGCCCGTTTCGGAAACGATGTATTGCAAGGAACCGGCTTTGCCGTCTGCGTCCCGAAAGGACAGAACCACCCATACGGAACTGTATGGGTCTTTCCCATTGTAATCGCCAAAGCCTTCCCCGAGCAGCCAGCTCCAGTCCCATTTGCGGTTGGTTGGATATTGGTCCAGAAGGCCCAGGAGCTTCTGAATCTCTTCGCTGTCCTCCGTGGCGATTCCATGCAACTGGGTGGGCCCTCCGGGCGGCGTCACCATGTCGATCACCTGGACGCCGGAAACGGAGTAACCGCGCAGCTGCTGGGAAGCCGTGACCGGCCGTGAAAACCAAAGCCAGCCCCCGGCTACTGCCAACAGGCAAAGGAGCACCACGCAGCGGGAACGCCATGCGCGCGAAAATTGTTTGCCAAAAATAGTCATCATATTCCTATCCTTAATAAGCAGCATTCCAAACACAAGGAACGGCCAGCTATATGCACATATCCGGATTTCCCTTTCCTTGTGATTGGACATATATGCTTTCTAAAAATCACTTTACCCCATGTAGATCGTCGCAAATCATTCTATATTGTCATTTTATAGAATCTTCTCGAATTTTACAAGCATAAAAAATCCTGCTGGAATGATTCTTATCCCTCAAATCATTCTAGCAGGATAAAATTTATGTCCCGTATTTTATGGCATCAAGCTTTCTGTACGGCAATGACCTCTACTTCGCACAGGACGTTCTTTGGGAGCGTCTTGACCGCCACGCAGGAACGTGCGGGTTTCCCGGTGAAGTATTTCTCATACACCGCATTGAATGCGCCGAAATCTGCCATCTCCGCCAGGAAACAGGTCGTCTTGACGACGTCCTCATAGCCGCAGTTGGCTGCTTTGAGGATCTCGCCGACGTTTTTCATCACCTGTTCCGCCTGTACGGTGATGTCGCCCTCGGCGATCTCGCCGGTTGCAGGCACAATCGGAATCTGGCCGGAGGCAAACACCATTCCGTTGACCACCTTGGCCTGGGAATAGGGACCGATCGCTGCGGGTGCATTGGGGGTTGAAATCGTTGTCATCATAAAAAGACCTTCTTTCTGTTTATCGCATTCCTTATAAGAGTTCTCCATCTACGGAGAAACAAACCATCTTTATAAATTCACTCAGCCGATGTTCTGCCGGTGGACGATATGATAGCCCGCATCGGAGATCGCCTTTTCAATCTGCTCGACATGCGCCCAGTTGCGCGTCTCCATAGCGATGCGCAAGTAACAGCCGTTGATGTCGGTGTCCTCCCCGCCTCGGTCATGATGTACGCTGACAACGTTCGCGCCGAGATCGGCAATCAGCGCGGAAACCTCTTTGAGCTGGCCCGGCTTGTCGATCATCTCAATAATCAGCTCGGTGGAGCGTCCTGCCTTCATCAGGCCGCGGTTGATCACCTTGGAAAGGATGGTCACGTCGATATTGCCGCCGGAGAGGATACAGGCGACCTTTTTGCCCTTCACATCCACCTTGTTGAACATCGCCGCCGCAACCGCTACAGCGCCCGCGCCCTCGGTAATCAGTTTTTGCTGCTCAATCAAAGCCAGAATCGCCGTCGCTGTCTCGTCGTCGCTGACGGTCACGACATCGTCGACGTATTTGCTGCACAGTTCATACGTCAGGTCGCCGGGGCATTTCACGGCGATGCCGTCCGCAAAGGTGGAAACCCCCGTCAGGGAATGCGGGCCGTTCTGTTCCAACGACGCCTTCATGCTGGCAGCTCCCGCCGCCTGAACGCCATAGACCTTGCATTTTGGGTTCAGGGATTTGATGGCGAACGCCACGCCGGAGATCAAACCGCCGCCGCCCACCGGTACAATCACGGCATCCATATCCGGCAGCTGCTTGAGCAGCTCCAATCCGATGGTCCCCTGGCCGGCAATGACATCGGGATCGTTAAAGGGATGGATGAAGGTCAGGTTGCGCTCCTTCTGAAGTTCCACCGCGCGGTTATAGGCGTCGTCATACACGCCCTTGACCAGCTCCACCTGGGCGCCGTAGCTCTTTGTTGCCTCCACCTTGGAGATCGGCGCGCCGTCCGGGATACAAATCAGGGACGGGATGCCGCTGTGCGCCGCTGCCAGCGCAACCCCCTGCGCATGGTTTCCTGCGGAACAGGCGATGACGCCATGGGCCTTTTCCTCGTCGGACAGCTGCGAAATCTTATAATAGGCGCCGCGCACCTTAAAGGAACCGGTCACCTGCAAATTTTCGGTCTTGAGATAGATCTCGCTCTCCGGGTTGATCTGCCGCGCCGGGATCAGGTCGGTTTTGCGGATCACCGGTTTGAGCACATAAGCGGCATGATAGACCTTATCCAGTGTTAACATCTTTTTACCCCCATCAGTCGTCAAAATTGCGGCCCGGTTTTGCCACCGGCCCGATCGTTGGTTGGCTTTCCGGATGCAGGCGTATGCACCCGGTGGGGGAACGCCTACAGGCGGGATTATTCGATCATTTTGGCATCGCCATTGCGCCAGTGCGCAAGATCTTCAGCACATGGTACGGATTATAGAGTTCGATGAACGAATTGATCGTTGTCGCATCGCCGGTCAACTCCAAAATCATGGTGTTGGCCTCGACGCTCAGAATATTTGCATGGAACACGTTGGCCATCTCGACCAGCTTTTCGCTGTTCTGCATGGTGCGTTCCACCTTGATGAGCAAATGCTCGCGGACAACGGCGCTTTTCGGGTCGAGCACATCCACCTGCTCGATGTCCACCAGCTTACTGACCTGCTTATCGACCTGCCGCACAATGCGGTCGTCGCCCTGCACTACGATCAAAATGCGGGAATACTCCGTATTCTCGGTCTGCGCCGCCACAATGCTCAGGATGTTATAGCAGCGGCGGCTGAACAGTCCCGAAATTCGAAGCAGAACGCCGGGATTGTTCTTCGCCAGGATGGAGATGATATATTCTTTCTCTGCTGTCGTTGTCATGGCTGCTCCCCCTCTCTCACATTTCCAGAATCGGGCTTTCCACCGACGCGCCCGCGGGCACCATCGGCAGAACGTTGACGTCCTTGTCGATCCGGCAGTCGATCAAAACCGGTTCGCGCAGCGCAAGCGCCTGCTCCAACACGGGCCGGATGTCCGCCTTCGTCTGGATGACAAACGCCTTCGCGCCAAACGCCTCTGCCAACTTGACAAAGTCCGTATTTTTATCCAGATCCGTCTGCGAAAAACGGTTGTCGTAGAAAAGCTTCTGCCACTGGCGCACCATTCCCAGCACGGAGTTGTTGAATACCAACTCCATCACGGGGATGTTGTAGGCGACTGCTGTGGCAAGCTCATTGCAATTCATGTGGAAACTGCCGTCCCCGGCGATGTTGATCACGCGCGCGTCCGGGTTGGCCACCTGTGCGCCGAGCGCCGCGCCCAGGCCGAAGCCCATTGTGCCCAATCCGCCCGAACTAATGAACTGGCGCGGATGGCGGAAGCGGTAGAACTGCGCCGCCCACATCTGATGCTGGCCCACGTCTGTGCAGATGATGGCATCGTCGTTGGTCAGGTCGCTCAAGGTTTCCAAAACTTCCTGCGGCGTTACGCCGTTGGGGTCGGAAGCCGTTTGGCTGAGCGGGTAATCCGCCTTCCATGCAGCGATATTGGCCATCCAATCCGCATGCGTATGCTGCGGCAGGCGGCGGTTCAGCTCCTCCAAAATCTCGCGGGCGTCGCCCTTGAGTTTGAGGTCCACGTCGATGTTTTTATTAAACTCGGCGGAATCAATGTCGATCTGGATGATCGGGCAGTGCTGTGCAAACGATTTTGCGTTGCACAATACGCGGTCCGAAAAGCGCGTGCCCACTGCCACGAAGAGGTCGCAATTTTTGATAGCAAGCGCTGCGGTGTTGGTCCCGTGCATGCCCAGCATGCCCATATAGCGGCTGTCCGTCTGGTCAAAACCGCCCTGGCACATCAGCGAACAGGCGACCGGCGCATCCAACCGCTCTGCAAAGGTCTTCAACGCCTCGGATGCACCCGAGGCGATCACGCCGCCGCCCGCATAGACAAACGGCCGCTCCGCCTTTTCCAGCATTTGCAACGCCTGCTCAAAGCGCTGCTCGAACGGGAACAGGTGGTGCTTCTCCTGCTCCGGCGGCGCTGGCGGAAGGAACTCCACCTTCTGCGCGGTGAGGTCCTTCGGAATGTCCACCAGGACGGGTCCCTTCCGGCCGCTGTTGGCGATGCGGAACGCCGCCCGGATGGTATCCGCCAGCTTGCGGACGTCCTTTACCAGGAAATTGTGTTTGGTGATCGGCATCGTAATGCCGGTGATGTCGACCTCCTGGAAGCTATCCAAACCCAACAGGTCCAAATTGACGTTGCCTGTGATGGCCACCACTGGGACGGAGTCCATATATGCGGTTGCAATGCCCGTCACGAGATTCGTCGCGCCGGGGCCCGAAGTGGCAATGCAAACGCCCGTTTTGCCGCTGGACCGCGCATAGCCATCCGCGGCATGGGCCGCGCCCTGCTCATGGGCGGTGCGGATGTGGTTGATCCGGTCCCGGTACTCATACAACGCGTCATAAATATTGAGTACAGAGCCGCCGGGATACCCGAATACGGTATCCACTCCCTGCTCCAGCAGGCATTCCATAATAACCTGTGCCCCTGTCAATACCATAATCCATTCCTCCTGACAAATTTCTTCCAGTCGTTTTCAACCAGCGGATGCATCGGGAATTTCCGCTTTTCTCTGCCAACGGACAAAATAAAAAGCCCTCGTCTCTTTTTAGAGACGAAGGCTAAATCAGCTCCGCGGTACCACTCTAAGTGCTGCATCATGCAGCCGCTCATGTGTATCTAACAATACACTCTCTTCTAACGGGGAGAAACCGGACGCACCTACTTGCCCAAAAGGGGTTCAGCCGCCTGCTCCGGGGCGATGTCCTGCAAATTCCGCACCGCCTCACACCACCCGGCGGCTCTCTGTAGCGAAAGGAATGCATTCCGTCCCCATCAACGCAAAACCGTGCATTCTGCAACGGTCTTCCTATCCAGTTGTATTAGTAATACTATATCCTACAACCCGTCGATTTGTCAACCTTTTTTTGCAGCCTGCTAATTTATTTCTCTTTCGACCGGCCATTTTGCCGGCCTGTGCTTATCCCCTGCCGTCTATTGTAATCCGCAAGGAATTCTGGTAAAATATACCTAATATTTTATTCAGAAAGAAGGTCGGATGGATCATGAATCAAGAAGCTTTGCAAACCATCGTCGAAAAGACGCACGAATTGATGAACGCCCACTCCTGCTGTAAGGAGGCAAAAGCGGCAGCCCAAGCCTGGCTGGATGCAATCGGCATGGAAAATGAAGTGGCAGCAGCCAAAAGATATGTGGAGGAGCTGGAAGCGGACATCATGCCGGTCGATCAGCTGATCGCCTTTGCAAACTCCGATGCCGGCGCCCAAGTGTTTGGCGCGAACACAGCGAAGCAGATTGCAGCGCACGCCGCTGAAATCAAAGCTGCCGGAGCGAAATATTGCGATTGCCCGGCTTGCGCCGCGGCAGAAGCCATCCTGGAAAAGAAGGCACTCCTCTTAAAATAAAAAATGGATTTCCAAGGCGCCAAACGGAACGGAATGGCGCCTATAGGGACCAAGTACGGCCACCCTTTCCAACCGCCCGGGAATTGAACCTGGCATCGTGCAAGTTCGTTCGTGTTGGCCTACAGATGTTGTTACTCCCCGTCAGGGGGCGGCGATTTTGCCATGTTTCTCATGGTTATAGAACTATCACAGGATGGTCATGCCCCGCCTCGGGACGGAAACAGGCCCAGTGAAGTTTCATGGACTATAGGATTTCTATTCCCCGTAAGGGGGCGGTCATTCCCAAGGGTATGGTTTTCTATTGAACAGGTCCTTTCAAATCATTACATCCCGCCAGGGGACAAAAAAGAGCGCATCGACCCGCCATTGGGTGATGCGCTCTTTTTCATCGATTTTTTCAGAAAGGCCCTTCTGTTTTTCTCCCCCTTCAACCGAACAAAATAACAAAATGCGCAGCAGTCCGCCCCATTTGGGCGCCCGCCGCGCGTATCCTATTTTTTCCGCCTCCACCAGAGGGTGGGGCCTTCGTGCTCCAGCACAAACCGGCAACGCCGCAGGACATTTTGTGAAGGGCGGTTCTTGCGTTCCGTTTCTGCCAAAACGCTCTCCACATCCTCCCGCTGAAGCGCCCAATCGCACAGGGCGTCCACTGCCTCCGTCATATAGCCGCGGCGCTCGTGCGCCCCGCCCAGCCCATAGCCAATCTCCACCTCGCCGCGTGCGTTGGGCGGCGCTTTAAAATCAGCTGCGCCGACCACCGTCCGGTCCGCCTTCCGCAACAGCAGCCAGAAGCTATGAAACAGATAATTCCGCTCATCCATGGAGGTGATCTTCCACTGCTGCTGGACAATCTCGCGGAATGTCCCTTCGACCGGCTCGCCTTCATAATGGCAGTCCCATTCGCGTTCCAAAGCGGGCAGGTCGGAAAGCCATAAGCGCATCTGCCGGGCGCTCAGCGGGCAAAGGAGCAAACGTTTCGTCTCTATGGTCACAATGTTCCTTTCCTTGTATCTATCGGGACCGTTCCCTCTATGGGCACCGGTCCCCAGTTACAATCTTCAAAAGTTTCCACATCAGCGGAAGATAGGTGGCAATAAATACGGCCATTGCGCCAAACGCCGCCAGCTTCTTCACGCGTTTTGCGAGCGACATTCCGATCAGGACCCCCGCTGAACACAAGCAGAGCTTGATCAGAGCAAGATCCTTCCAATCGGACTGCCGTACATATTCATTTGCATAGGATAACCATTTATGCATCGAAACGGCCTCCTTTCGGTCTTCTCAGTCCAATTCCTTTTGATAGCCGTTCAGCCACGCCCGCTCCGAAAAGGGCTTTTTGACCGCCTCTGCCATGGATTTCGCTGGAACACCCACCGGAAGATATACCGCCACTGTGTATTCCTCTGGAACGCCAAGAAGTGCCCCCATCTCTTTGGCGCGTTCCCCGCGAATCTGTCCCTCGATCCACACCGAAGCGTACCCTTTGGCCGCAATCGCCAACAACATGTTCTCCACCGCTGCGGAATAATCGTGCACATGATAGGAAACGCCGCTGGAGGACATCGTCTCCTTTGTGAGCACTAGGATGGCAGCCGGTGCGGTCGCGGACCACTCCCTCCCATAGATTTCCGCCAGACGCTTGACCAGTACGGGATCGTCCACCCCAATCAGCTGGGTGGTCTGCAAATTGCAGCCGGACGGAGCGGCCAGCCCAGCCTCTAAAATCTCCCGAAGGTCGCTGCGGGGCACGGGCATGTTGTAAAATTCATTCCGATAGCTTTTTCGCGCACGGATGGCTTCCATGAGTTCCATAAAACCCCTCCCTTTTAAGCAGCGGATACTTGCATATCCGGTTTCTTTCATCATATCCTTGTAACAAAAAATTTGCAAGGCTCCGCGCGCATTATAACGGAGAAAAGGATCACTCTGGTTTTCCTTCTTGGAATAACTTGACATCCATAGGGGAATACGGTAGAGTGTGTTTGAAGAAAGGCCGCGGCAGAAACGCCGCAGAATTCCATTACAGAAGGGCATGCTTATGAAATTAAAGGAATGGATCGACGATCCCAAATTTACAAAAAAAGCCATCAAAGCAGCAATGCTGCTGATTACCTTTGCGGTACTCCTGATCTATGTTGTCTTCCATCTGGAACAAGCGGGTTCCATTTTAAACGCACTCTTCTCTCTGTTTAGCCCCTTTTTGATGGGCATTGCCGTCGCTTTTGTGCTCAATGTGTTGCTAAAGCTCTTCGAAGAGCGCATTTTTGGCTTTTTAAAGCGGAAAAACTCCAAAATTTGGCAGCGTTGTGGGCGCGGGGTCTGCGTCCTGCTTTCCTTTATTGTCGTATTTTTGATTGTGGGCGGGATCATTTTCTTTGTTGTCCCGGAGCTTGCCAACTCCATACAGATTTTAACCGCCGCGATACCGGGATACGTCAATAGCTTTACCAAGTGGCTAAATGGGGTCCTCACCAAATTCGACCTCACCCAGCTCAAAGAAGCCGTGATGCAGATTGATTGGTCTTCCCTGCTCACGCAGGCTTCCCAGGTGACCACGGATGTGGTGGGGTCGGTTGCCAACGCCACCGTCGGCGTTGCGTCCGGCATCTTTACGTTTGTCATGAGCCTAATCTTTTCGGTGTACATGCTGTACAGCAAGGAGAAGCTCATCCGCAACTTGAAGCGCGTCCTGTATGCCTTCCTCCCGGCCAAACGGGCACAGCAGGTGATCTCCATCGGCAGCCTTTCCAGCAATATCTTTTCCGGGTTTGTCACAGGGCAGGTGACAGAAGCGCTGATTCTCGGCTGCCTGTGCTATTTGGGCATGAGCATCATCCGCCTTCCCTATGCGTTATTAATCAGTGTGATCGTCTCCCTCACCAGCTTAATCCCCATTTTGGGTGCCTACATCGGTGGAGCGGTCGGCGCGTTTATTCTGCTGATTATCAACCCGTGGGACTGCCTGTGGTTCTTAATCTTCCTCGTCATCCTCCAACAGGTGGAAGGGAACCTGATCTATCCCCGCGTGGTGGGGACTTCCATCGGGCTTCCGGGCATCTGGGTACTGCTGGCTATTCTGGTCTGTGGCAATCTATGGGGGATTACAGGCATTTTGGTGGGCGTCCCGCTCTTCTCCGTCCTCTACACGCTTTTGCGCACAGCCACGCGTGATTTTCTCCAAAAGAAGGGGATAACGGATCATCAAGTGGAAAAAAATTGTCTATCGCCTGCTTCTGACGCCTCTTCGGGGGAAATGGACGCTTAAAACCGTCTTATCTGGGCAATTTTTGCATCATTTCCTCTTTTATGAATAAATATTTTTCAACTAGAAGCATTTTGTTTTTAAAAAGTGTATAGTAGTGTATAGTAATTAAAAGATAAACTTGGGAGTATAGGAGTTCTTGGATATGAATGAAATCATTACGCATAAAAGCATCAACCAGGAAAGGAGCCAGCTCATCAACCGCGCATTGGTGGCAGACCTGTTGCGGCAAGAAGGGGTCTGTTCCCGCGCTACGTTGGCACAGTTGTCCGGCCTAAAACAGGCGACCATCACCAATATCATCGGGGAATTCATCGAGTGCGGCCTCGTTGTGGAAACCGGGTTGATGAGCGGCTGCAAGGGGCGCCGGTCGATTGGCGTGACATTGAACGACGACCTGTATAAGGTTATCGGTATCCGCATGACGCGGCGCGCCTTTTATATCAGCATTGCCGGCCTGTCGGGAAAGGTCTATGCGGTGGAGGAATATCCCATTGGACCGCGCGACGACGTGCAAAACACCATTTCCCGTATCCGGAACGCCATTCAGGACATCCGCCGGGAAAATTCCTCGACCCATATTCCCGCCGTCTGCATGGCTATGCCCGGCCCCTACCGGGAGGACCGCGACCAGCTGCTCTTTGTCACAGAGCTCTCCGGCTGGCAGAACTTCCCGATCAAAAAGGCGTTGACCGAAGGGTTTGATATCCCCATCTACATAGCCAACGACGCAAATGCCAGCGCGTTTGCACAGCTCTGGTACCGCAGCAAAGAATACGGCATCCGCAATATGATCTATGTGCTGGCGGGTCAGGGCATCGGATGCGGCATCATCACCGACGGCAAGCTGGTCCTGGGGCAGCGCGGGATCGCCGGCGAATTCGGCCACAACACCATCAATTACCGCGGGGCTCTCTGTGAATGTGGCAACCGCGGCTGCCTGGAAAAATATTGTTCGTTCCTGGTCTTTTGCGAGAATATCACCCGCCGCCTACAGGCCGGCGAGCCTTCGATTTTAAGTGAAAATAACCTGACTGCCGCGAGTATCTCCGATGCGGTGAAAACCGGGGACAAAGTGGCGCGCGAAGAATACGAAAAGGCCTGTGAATTTTTATCGATCGGAATTGTGAACCTCATCAACCAATTCAATCCGGGGATGATCGTCATCGGGGACGAGTTGGCCGAGGTCGCACCGGATCTTCTGCTGAAAATCGTATGCGACAAGGTGCATGCCTGCATCAATCCTCTGGTGTACAACGATATTACCATCGAGGTAAACCGCCTGCCGGAGAGCCCCGCCCTATTGGGCGCGGCTGCTATTGCAGCGCAAAACGTGCTTTCCGATCCGACCAAGCTGATGAAGCACGAGAAAGAAGCATAAGGAGGAGTTCGATGGATAAACTCAAAGTTTCCATTCTTGGCGCGGGAAGGATCGCTGCAACCATGGCGGAAACCCTTGCAAAAATGGATGACGTTATTTCCTACTCCGTGGCCGCGCGCGACCTGGATCGGGCACAGGCTTTTGCGGAGAAATATGGATTTGAAAAGGCGTATGGCTCCTATGAGGAGATGCTCCAGGACGACGGCACGGACCTCGTCTATATTGCTACGCCCCACTCTCACCATTATGAACACGCCCTGCTGTGCCTCAACCATGGCAGGCATGTCCTCTGTGAGAAGGCGTTTACCGTCAACCGCAAACAGGCGGAAGAGGTGCTCGCATTGGCCGAGCAAAAGGGGCTGCTGATTACAGAGGCGGTCTGGACACGCTATATGCCATTCGTCAAAACACTTCATGATCTATTGGCATCGGGAGTGATCGGCAAAGTCTGCTCTATGGAAGCCTGTTTTGGATTTGAATTGTCCTGGCACGACCGGCTGGTCAACCCGGCCCTTGCAGGCGGGGCCCTCCTCGATATGGGAATCTACCCGCTGACCCTGGCTTCCATCGCGTTTGGCGACGACATCGCCCATATCGCCTCCCGCTGCATCAAAACAGACCGCGGAGTGGATGCACAGGACAGCATCCTTTTGGAGTATACGGACGGCAAGCTTGCCACCCTCACAACTTCCATGCTCGGCAATTTGCGCAATGAAGCGGCCATCTACGGGACAAAAGGGCACCTGATCCTCCCCAGCTTCTGGCACGCAGAAGAGATCCAGCTCTTTGTCGATGGGGAAGACACGCCCCACATCTATCCGTGCCCGGTGGAGATCAGCGGCTATGAATACGAAGTGCGCTCCTGCGCGCGAGCGATTGCCGCCGGGAAAACGGAATGTACAGAAATGCCCCATTCCGAAACGCTCTATATGATGGGATTGATGGACCGCCTGCGCGAAGCATGGGATCTCCGGTATCCGATGGAAGATATCTGATCTGCGAGTAAAACGAACCATATCGGACGGACATCCCATCTATATGCATGGGTTTTTCGGAGATAGAGCGATGCCATTAACCGGTTGAAAATTCTGCCTCTTACAAAAAGCCAGCTATATGGAAAAAGCGGAAATGGGCAACACCGCGAATGCTGTTGAGATAGAAAGGAGTTATGAAAATGGGTATCATGGGAAAATTGGCTTCTGGTTTTGCGGGGAATCTCAGCGAGGTTTCTCCTGAATCCTTAATGCAGGAGTTTGGCATGTATCTGATGGACGGGGAAACCATCACCACAGGTTTTAAGCTTATCCGTGATGTTGTGATTGTTACAAATAGGCGCATTATTGACTTTGACAAACAGGGAGCGACCGGCGCCAAAATGCGGGTGGATTCTATCAATTTAAGTTGCATTTTCCATGTATCTGCGGAAACGGCCGGTTTTGGCGTGGACGACAGCGAGATCAATATTTACTATATCACCTCGCCCTACTTTAAAGCCAACGGCGGTGTATCCACCGCAGAAAAGAAACTGGAATTTCCCAAAAAGTATAATATCCAGCCCCTTTATAAATATCTTCAGGAGATCGCCTATAACAACCACGAAGCTCTAAACCGCTAAACGAAAAGCCGCTTTCTCGCGTAGAAAGCGGCTTTTGAAAATGTTTATCTAACCGGTTCCAACGGATCGAATGGGCAACCTATGGAACTGGCGAAAAGGTAGTCAGAAGGTAGCCAAAACTCAATAGGATAAAAAAATAAACCGCACGGGGAAGCCAAAAATGGCCTAACCATGCGGTTTATTTGGAACATCGCAACACTATAGATGCCACGGCCTTCGCCCACTCGCAAGCGTCCTGCCGATTATATTTTTACTCCATAGTAGGTAGGTCTTCGCTATGAGCCTCCAGAGCTTCGATTCGGTGATCTTGAGTCAGGATCTCCATCTGGCTTATAGCGATGGCATTGAGTTTTGTCAGCCGTTCGGCCTGAGACATCCCCTCATTGATGAACACCGCATTCAGGTTCTCCAGATTGGACAGGCAGACCAGCTGAGAGACATTGGCGTAGTCACGGATATTCCCTTTCAGATCGGGATGGCTGTCCCGCCACTGCTTTGCAGTCATACCGAACAGGGCCATGTTCAACACATCGGCTTCACTGGCATACACCATGGAAATCTGCTTTGCGGAAAGCTCCGGCGGAATCAGGTTCTCCTTGATAGCATCTGTATGGATGCGGTAATTGATCTTGGCCAGATTTCGCTTGATGTCCCAGCCAAGCTGTTTCATTTCCTCGGCCTTGAGTCGTTCAAATTCTTTGATCAGATAGATTTTGAACTCAGGGCTGATCCACATGCCGAACTCAAAGGCAATGTCTTTGTAGGCATATGTACCGCCATATCTTCCGGCCTTTGCCCGCAGTCCAATTGCATGCGTCTTTTCAACCCACTCTTTGACGCTGAGTTTGTAGCTGTTCAAACCAGCCTGACTTCTAATTGCGGCGAATTCGCCATAATTAAAATCCGGGTTGTGGATCTGTTCCCATATCCCGAGGAATTCGACTGTGTTTCGGTTTCGCAGCCAGTCGGAGATGAAAAAGTCTCCGTCTTTCGCCCTGAGCATATCAGTCAGGGAGATATAATCCTTGTCGTCAATGGTGGTGACCGAAATTTCTGTCCCATGGACAATCAATTTATTATTCATTCAGAAATCACCTCCATGAATTGCTGATTGCAACTGGATATGGTGCAACAGCCCCCGGCAGCCTTCCTCCACATCCCGCCAGGTCGTGTCGAAATCGTCGGTGTACCACGGATCGGCCACCTCTCCGGGACGGTTGGTAAAGTCCATCAGCAGGTGCATCTTGTCGGCAAAATCGCCGCCGCAGATCCGGTACATACTCCGCAGATTGGCTCGATCCATGCCAATCAGAAGGTCGTACTTCTCGTAATCGCTGTTCAGAAGCTGCCGGGCTCGTTTGCCGGAACAGTCGATGCCATGCTCGGACAGCTTGCGGCGGGCTGGCGGATACACCGGATTGCCAATCTCCTCGGTGCTGGTAGCTGCCGACTCGATTTGAATGCTCTGCTCCAGACTGGCTTTCTTCACCAGA
Source organism: Anaeromassilibacillus sp. 1001302B_160321_C8 (assembly GCF_015554745.1). Classification (NCBI taxonomy): domain Bacteria; kingdom Bacillati; phylum Bacillota; class Clostridia; order Eubacteriales; family Acutalibacteraceae; genus Anaeromassilibacillus; species Anaeromassilibacillus sp. 1001302B_160321_C8. The sequence goes on from NZ_JADNJD010000002.1 coordinate 148,966, forward strand.
TCCTTCATGATAAACTCGGCCATCGGGCTTCTGCAAATATTGCCGTGACAGATGAAAAGTACTTTTATCATATATCTAAAACTCCTTGAAAATGCTGATTTTTCTTGATTTCACACCACTTTTCGGCATTTCTACGACAGAGGCTCCACAACCATAACTTGGTATAACTACGCTTGTTTTGGCTTGTTTTTGCCATCATTTGTCGTAAATTCTGTCGTAAATTCAAAAGATTTACGACACGCACCTTTTACAGTGCGTTGTCGATTTCTTTGAAGATGTTTCTACTATTTTCTGCATTTCTTTCTCTGCATCATCATAGTTCAGATGCGTGTAGGTGTTCAGCGTTACGCTGATGTCACTATGACCCATAATATATTGTAGTGTTTTTGGATTCATTCCGGACTTCGCCATATTGGAACAGAAAGTGTGCCTACAGACATGAGGAGTAACTTTCGGCATCTGTACTCTATAAATCTTGTTGTATTTCTCACGGATATGCTGAAAATATTTCTCCCAGTGAAGTGCAACCATCGGACTGCCATTCTTGTCAAGAAACAGGAATCCTCTGTAGCCATCTACCATAGGCTCAACCTTTGGATTCTTTCTGCTGGCAAGAATACGCTGAAACGCTTCCTTTACTTCCGGTGTCATCGGCACCATACGTTCGCCGCTTTCTGTCTTGGTATCTTCAATGATATATTTCATATCTCTGGTTCTCTGTAGCTGATGATCCACGATGATTCTGTTATTCTCAAAATCAAGGTTTTTCTTCGTCAGACCAACAAACTCGGAGATACGGAGTCCTGTCTTAAACAGGATATAGATACCGTCATAGTACTTGCAGAAATGCTTGTCGTTCTTCACAAACTCCAGGAAATCTCTTTCCTGCTGTCGTGTAATAGCTTCTCTTGTGACGCTATCGTTCACAACAACGGTGTTCAGCTGAAACTCAAACGGATTCTTTACCAGCAAATCATCATCCACCGCCATCTGAAATGCAGGTCTTACAACACCACGGATTGTGTGGATGGAGCTGTAACCTCGTCCATCCATCTGCTGCATCTTAATCAGCCATTCCTTGGCATCGGATACCTTAATCTTGTCAATACGCTTCTGCCCAAAGGTTTCTTTCTTAATTACATTGACCACAAAGTTGTAATTCGACCTTGTGTTATGACGGACGCCTGTTTTCTGTGAAATATACTTTTCCACCAGTTCCAGAACTGTGAAATTACCGCCATACGGTGTGATATAGTTGTTCAAGTCCTTTTGAATCTGCTTAATCTTTTCTCGCAGGGAAATATCATCACGTTTTCCTACCGGAACTCGGTCAGTCGGAGTCAGCTTCCAACTGTACACTGTCTTTCTCTTGCCCCATGCATCCTGATACTTGTATTCATATTTCCCGTCTTTGCGCTGGCTCTCTCTACTGAATAACTTGCGGCCTTTATTGTCTCGTCTTACTTCTGACATTCAGTTTCTCCTTTCTATCAACCTAACTGTCATAGAAAAGAGCCAAGCTATGATATTCATATAATACCATAAACTTGGCTCCGAATCTATCGTGTATCTGCCGTTTTTATATAGCAGATAATTTTTCATCTACATATTGTTCAAACACCCTGCGTTTTATCTGAGGTCTTGAACCATTCCACAGAATGAACTCTGCATCCGGATCCTCGTCGATCAGCTTTCGCAGCTTCTTATCCCCAATATGAAAATATTTTGCAGCTTCCTGCACACTCAGAGTGTATTTTCTCCAGACAGGAATATCATACTTATCTACATTCTGATTTTGTTCTTTCATCATAGGCACTTACCCCCTCTTTTTCCAAACAATCTCGTAGCCCAATACATCTGCCAGCTCCACGGCTTCCTTATATCGCAACGTTTCTCGATAGAGCTTCCCTGACAGGTTAGAAATGCTCCTGCTCCATCCATACTGCTGTTCCAATTTTCCCAACACATCCTGCATGGTCATTCCCTCGCACACAAGATGAGATTTCACTTCATTTCGCACGTTCATTTTCGCTTACCTCCATAAAAAGAGCCTTGCAATGCGTAATGACAACGGAGTTCGGCAACCGACCTTAACAAACTGTCAAATCTCAATACAAAGCTCTGCTACTATAATTCTATTCTTTTTATAATTATGGGTTGTTTTGGTTGTCAGAATAGAAAATCTCATGAAAAATAAGGATTTTTCCAGACAACCAAATCGACAACCCGATAGCATTTTAGCTGGCAATTTACCCCTAATTTCCAAAGGGTAACTCCATCTGCTTGACTTCTTCCTCCGTCAGTTCCATAAATCCATCTAAAGGATTTGTTCCGGTTGCCACAGACTGGTTGTCACGCTCCCAGCCTTTCTGTCTGCCATATCCGGCAAAATGCCTCGGGTTCGTGAACTGCTTCCATCCCACAATGGAGTTGTTCATAATATCGTTGATTTCACGGATTTCCCATTGCTTTGGCTCATCAAATGGATGATTCAAAGCTTCCTTATACAGCATCTTGGAGCAAACCATATTTCCGCTGTATACATCCAAAAATCCTTGAATCATTCCTGCTTTGGTATCTTCCGGCATGAACTGCTTCTGAAATTCTTTCAGATACTGTTCCATTTCCTTTGAAAGGGAAAGTTGATACTTTTTGCTTCGATAAATCACCATAGCTTCTGCCCACATCTGTTCAATATAGGCTCTGGAAGCTTTTTCATCTGCCATAATGTGTACCTCAGCTTGTTCCGGATAAACCATAATCGGAAGAAACCTTCGGTTTCCGGTACGGTCAAGTGGCAGAAAATCCAATGTATTGGAAGTGCCACCGAACACGCACTGACGGAGCCTGTCATCCGGTTGCTTATCATAGGGAACTTTATAGGTTTCCTTCTGACGGCTGAGGAACGATTTAATATCTTCAATGCTTTTTGCGTTGGCTGTAGCAATCATTTCCGACATCTCCACGATCCAATGCCCCTGCATTTTACGAAACACATTATCATCATCCAACTTCTTCATATCATCCGTGAACCATTCGTCTTTTATTGCAAGAAAACGAAAGAACGTGGACTTACCGGTACCTTGTCCTCCCACAAGGCAGAGCATCATTTCAAATTTGCACCCAGGCTGAAATGCTCGATGGATGGCTCCCAGCATAAACAACTGCATGGCTGCACAGGTATATTCGTTCTTCTCCACTCCAAGAAAGTGGGGAAGAGCATTTTCAATGCGCTTCTCGCCATCCCACACCAGACTTTTCAGTTTTTCCTGAATCGGATGGTACTTATTTTTGTCTGCAATAATTGATATTGCCCTTGCTATTTTCATTTCCACACTCAGCCCATAAGTTTCTTCCAGATAAAGCATCAGATAATTCACATCCGTTTCATTCAGTACGGGACTTCTTTTATGCCACCATAACAGCCTCACAATCTCTATTTTTTCCGTAAACAGATTGTAGCAAATGCTTTTGTGAAGCACCTCATCCAGACGGAATACCGTAAGGCAGTTTTTGATGCTGTTCTTCACACCGCCGTTTTCCGTTCTGTCTAAGAGTTCTCTTACTTTTATCGGAGAACACGGCTTTTCCATATCACTGGCTGCTTCCAATGCCTGTTTCTGCTTCTCGGCAGATAAATTTTGAAACTCTTTGTTCAAGCGATGCCACCTCCTTCCCGTATTCCATCACAAGCAATGCTTTTTCCTCTATTTCTCCAAATACAAAAATACCCAAGAGATATTCCAGATGCGATTTTTCCTGTAAAGCTTCCACAAACAGCGGATGCCATATTTCATCTTCCTTGTTGGGAGCATAATCAATTTCCCACTTTTTCAGAAGATGATAATAGTCTGACAAAACCCGAAAGCAACGCTGCTCAGCTTCTGCATATATCTGTGCATTTGATTTTTTGCGTACCACTTTCTTCGGCTTTGCTTTTACAGGCTTGTTATCATAAAAAATTCCAAAGTCTGACGCTATCTTTTGTGCCGCTTCCAGTCTGCTGATACCATAAAGCCTTGATACAAAATCAATTACATCTCCATCAGCTCCGCACCCGAAGCAATGAAAACGATTGTCCACTTTCATGCTCGGAGTTCTATCATTGTGAAAAGGGCAGGATACCATGTTATTTCTACATATCTTTAATCCGTACATCTCTGCGGACTGTCTTGTTGTGACAGACTGCTTGACTGCATCAAACACGTTCATGGCTCATTCCTCCCATAGAAAAAGCACCTGACATTTTCGATAAAATGACAAGTGCCTGTTAGCGTTCCATATTCTTTTGTTTGATTTTCTTATCTGAATCACCATCCTTCTTCACAAGTTCTTTATTGCGCCGCAATTTTGCAAGCAGCGATTCTTTTGCTTTTTCCTTTACCACAGTCATATTCTTTTCTTTGATTGTTGATAGCTTCAATACGGTCAAAACCTTATTCAGAAGCTTGTCCGCCGTTTTCTTCATTCTGTTTTGCAGGGCATCCAGAGATTTACTGATAGCAAATTTTTTATCATCCGGAACATTGCTTTCTTCTGTGATCCACTTCTGATAATTTGCTACAACCTCTAAATTCTGTTTCTGTGTTTCTGCAAAAACTGTTTCCGCAATTACTTCACAGGATTTCTCATAGGCAGTATCCGCAATTTCTTCAATCAGAGATTTTGCATCTTCCAACTTCATTGTAATTTCCGAAAGAGCCTGTTCCTTTTCTGCCATGACCTGTTTCTGTTTCTCAATAATAAAATCATTTTTCTCCAGATAGGCTTTTCCACCATAGATTGGCTCACGATCCAGTTGCAGGCCATAGCGTTCACAAATCTCAAACAATATTTCTCTGCACATGGCATCAAAAGTCTGCTTGCGATTGTTGTGTCGACCTTTTGGTTTAGTTGAATCTGGAAGCGGTATTCCCAGTTCCTCCAATGCCTTTTCCTGTTGTGGGCAAAGCTCACCGTATTGATTTTTACAATCAAATACATGACGTTCCTGAATGTGAGGTGTTCCCTCATCCAAGTGCAATGCCCAGTTCAGAATGTGAACATGAGTGCCGAACCTGCTTTCCATTTCTCCAAAAAAATCATTTGCCACCTGCAACAAAATTTCTGGCGGTACAGATTCTTCTACTGTGCCAATCTGATAAATAGTTTCTTCCGGACAGGTCTTTTTATTTTTCAGCAAGTCCTCCACGGTTCTGTTCCTCTCCGGATGTCTGTTTTTTATATTTCTCTCATTCTGAAAGAAAATGAAATCGCCATATTGGGCGGTGTAATACATCTGCTCAACTTTTTCAAAAGAAAAATCCTGTTCGGCATCTGCATTACGATTATCGGAAGTTGTGATACCACGATAACAGTCCCAATAAATATTTCTTTTAGCTCGTTCCGCATCAATGTGTTCACTGTTTTCCAAATCGAACCTACGGTCATTATGCTTGGGATTGTAAGCACCATTTTTACCGGAACGACCATTGTGTCGTGTCAGCCTCAAAGGTTTTTCCTCCATTTCTTTTTGAGTTTTATCAAGGAAATTGAAGCAGCTTTGCTGCTGTCCTGCTTCATTTATGCGCAGGTAATACCCAGTATTAAGTGGCGAAACGCCACTGACTGGGCAAGGCGTTTCACCCTTGACCCGATGGGGCTGGCTGCCCTCAACCCGCCAATGGGCATTGCCCCTTGACCCCAACAGGGCGCTTCACCCCTGTACCCGGCACAAAGGGATTGCATCCCTCTGTACTCCTACCCGAAAAAGCTGACGGCAAAAAACATAGCCAGTCAGCTTTTCCGATTTTTGAAGAAGACCCCTCAATCGCTTTCTTCAAAAAGAAAAACCGATGCATTTCTCTTTTACGAAAAACACATCGGTTCTTTGCACAAATTTTTATAGCGTGGTTTCATTGTTGCATCGTTCCGGCAGACTCAGGAAACCTTGCAGCAATGCACCGGGAACTGAAACTTTTTCTCCGTTTCTCCAAACAATACAATAATCAAATTACCTTGGATTTCTTTTACCGTCTCCATGCCGAAGTTGACTGCCACCTTTATCAGAGAAAGATTGACTTTCTTTTCGGGCTTTGGCGGAACCGGCTTCGGAATAGCCGACACATATACCGAGCTTTTTGAGATTTTATAGGGCGCTGGTTTCTCGGCAATTAAGTTCACTTTTTATATGAATACATGGAAACAATCTCATTCTACACCCATTGAATCTACTTTTTTGTCGCCTGTTCTACTTGATCCATATACATTTTCAGTAATTCCCCATACTCACAATAGAATTCAACTGGTCTTTCCGGATCATTGTTTTCATCTACAAAAGCAGCTGTGCATTGACCACAATATCGAAATTTATCACAATTTCTACAAGGAAATTTGAGACTTGCTTTTTTCATCACAGCTTCTTTACCTAAATACTCCCAACCTGTCTGGAAGTCACCTTCTAAAAGATTATATCTTGGATTTATTGCCTTGACACATCCTTGCATGTACCCATCATGAGTAATAAACACAAACTGTTCAGCAATGGCGCAAGGATACAAATAACCTTCTTTTTGTCGTAAAGTGGGCTGTTTTCGATCAGGATTTAATGCTACTCGATCCCAAAATTTTTTTCTTTCTGGATCGGTAATTTCAATCATAAATGCCTGCAGAGGCGATACTCTACAAGAAATAGGCTCTTTAGAGCCATCATTCATTGGGCGAATGTCCCATGCCAAAATAGAATTGTTTATCCCCATACTTTTAGCAAATTCTCGGATCTGGTGAATATCGTTATAATTCTGCCGCATTCCGATACATTTAATCTCAAATGGAATACCATTGTCCTTGAGTAGTTTTACCCCGTTTACAAACATAGAATACCCGTAGGGATTTTGTGTTACAGCATTATAGGTGGCTTCATCTGCCCCATACATTGTAACAGAAACCAATTCCGGTGGGTATTCTAACCATAAATTAATATGTTTTTCTGAAATCAGTGAAGCATTTGTCAATACCGATACCATAATTCCTTTCTTTTTAGCGTAACGGTAAATATCACAAAAATCCTTATGAAGCAAAGCTTCTCCGCCGGTAAAAAATAAATCAATGCAGTTATGCTTCTCCAGAATATCAATAACTTGAAGAATCTCTGATGTAGTCATAACTCTTTTGGATTTTTTACGATCAGATTCTGCATAACAATGAATACATTTAAAATTACAATCTGGCAAAAGCTCTATCCCAGCGCTAAAGGGTTCACGATCACCAGAAAAATTCTGTTCAATAAACTCTGGCCATTTAGTATTGGATGTTAAACAGTTCATTTCTAAAATCATTCCTTTCCATTTTCATCCATTATCAGAAAACCTTCTTGGAGAAGACTTTCGATATATGGAAGTAACTGCATTTTCGCCTCAACAGGCGAAATATCCGTAAAACGATTAGCAAGAATATCAGCTAACTGCTCAGCGCTGTGTGCCGATTCGCAATTTTGAAAAATCATGGCAGCTGTTTCATTAAGCAAAACAGCCTCTTTCGTGATAGAATTTCGACTAACTGGAACTAATAAGTAAAGGTGGTGTATAAATCGTAAAACGAAACATGAGTTTAATTTCATATATGACCATTCCTTTCTTTTTATATTCTTAACAAAGAAGTGAATTACTGTATATTTTTTCCATAACCAGGACACCCACAAGGCAAATCATCTTGAAAGACTTCACAATGCAGGCATGGGGTAATGTTTCGCCCTTTACACATTGACTGAATTTTTGATTTTGAATATTCTGTTATTTCCGAAATAGTATCAAACTCACAAAGCTTTCTTTTTTCTCCATATCCAATGGTGGAATAACAATGAGTTATTCCAAGATCATATTGGACAAAAGCTTTTGGCTTGCAGGTTATTCCCACTGCATCGTAGCTTTGTAAGATGTGAAATGTCTCCGTATCCATATAACATGGTGGAACCGGGCAATCAAAATAGGTTTTAATTCCTTCCGCTTTCCACTGGGAAATGTGTTTTGCAACAAAAGCATATAACTGCTGTATACCATCCCTATCTAATCCATGCTGTTTATTATTTTCCATGGCCTGTGAAATTCTGAGATGAGTAATTTGATTTTTTCTTATCTGCCCAAGTGCCTCCATAAACCTGTCAGCAAATGGTAAGCGATATATTGTTAAACCTAGTGCTATTTTGAACCCCATAGCCATTGCATCCTGTATATTCTTCTGAAATATATCCCATTGCTGATTCGTGTAAAACTCTCTTTCATTATAGTTTGCCAAAATAAAAATATCTTTCGGATTGCTAATGGAGATGTGGTTAAATTTTTCCGGTAAAGTTAAATTAGAGTAAATCACCAAAGGCGCTATATCAGCGAGACGCTCTATCATTATTGAAAATTTGGGATGTAGTAAAGGCTCACCTCCAGTAACATGAATACAATCCGGATGGGTTCGTTTGCAGAAATTCAGAAAATGCTCAAAATCGTGTAGCGATATGATTCCACCCTCTCCCTTTGGTGCAAAGCAGTATGGACAGTGTAGATTACAGTTCTCAGTAAACTGAATAGTTATTTCCTGATACATTTATCTTACTCCTTAATTAAGGGAATATTACATTATTTAATTAGATAAGCCACTCTTGACAAGAAAAAGTTAGATTTCTCTATCAAGAGTGGCTTTCTGTAGGCTACTTTTACTCTTTATAACAGCAACCAGACCATTTTGTGGAGCAACACTCCGGGCTAACTGCATTCTGTCTTACCTCAGAAACGATAGCGGTCATTGTGGGCATTTCGAATTTCATAGGGATCCTCCTTTCCGTATAAATTTGTTAATCTCGCTAAAAAATAATTCTCAGCAAGTTTTAACCATAGCTCCTGTAAATTGCCATACAATTTCTGCAAATGTTATATATTTTTGACAGCTAATTTGTGAGACAAATTCTTCTGCTTCAAGATAGTGTACATTTCTGTAAAATATCTACTTGCATTTATTAGAAAAATTATACCTCTATTCATTAAAAAAATCCAGTTATTTTTGCGAATTTCGTCATAATGACAAGTGCAAATTTAATATTTTGTACCGCTTGCAAAAAAGTACACAAATATTGAACAACAGGAGGAAAATCAAATGCAGCAAAAGCGTAATCAACAAGCAGAAATTCGTCTCGGCAGTCACGGCGAAGACTACGGGAGCTGGATGTCCAATCCCGTGTTCTATATTATCGGTGGCATTACGGCTCTGGCCGTGGTTTTGGCCATACTCTCCTTTTCGGTGTTCCACATCACAGCTCTCGGCGTTCTGTTCTCAGTTGTTACGGCGGTGCTGGCAGCCCTGCTGGTCTGGATCACATGGATCAGGCGCCAGTATGCCTTTGGCGGCGGCGGGATCATGGAACAGGTTCACCGGGTCGTTCTCTCTCATCTGGACTATGACGGCCAGGGCAGTCTCTTGGAAGTCGGCTGCGGCTCCGGAGCCCTGTCGATTCGTGCGGCCCTGACCTGGCCGGAGTCAAAGGTCACTGGCATGGACTACTGGGGAGCTGTTTACAATTACAGCAAGGCCCTCTGTGAGAAAAACGCCGCAAGTGAAGGCGTGGCCTCCCGGTGTGTGTTCCGGCATGGCGACGCCAATCATCTGGATTTCCCCGATGAGAGTTTTGACGCGGTCATCAGCAACTATGTCTACCACAATGTCATGGGAGCCGATATGCACAAACTGTTGCTGGAGAGCCTGCGGGTGCTGAAAAAAGGCGGCGTCTTCGCTCTGAATGATGACATGAAGCCCAAGCTGTACGGCGATATGGATGTCTTTGCCCAAAAACTGCGGGAGATGGGCTATCAGAACGTCCGGCTCATTGATACCGCAGAAGAAGCTTTCGGCTCCCACCGCCGGGCTGCCATGATGATGCTGGGCTCTTCCCGGCTGCTTGTGGGCAGAAAGTAATTCGTCCAAATAGGAGGGTTGACCATGTCCAAGTTGGGTGTTGTAGAGGACACGCTTTTTGTCCCCATGCTGGGCAGGATCTATGCCAGCGAGTACTGCCCGCAGATCCTGTACGATCCAAAGGCGCTGGAACTGAAAAAGAAACTGCCTTCCAGCCTGCCGGAGCAGGACGGACAGAGCCAGTATACTCTGCTGGCCTCCGCCGCCCGGTCCGCCAATATGGATCGGTACATCCGGGCGTTTCTGGAGCGCAGGCCGGACGGTGTGATCGTTCAGCTGGGCTGCGGTCTGGAGACGGCCTATTACCGCTGCGATAATGGAAGAACCCGCTGGTATGCCGTTGATCTGCCCCATGTGGTGGAGTACCGGCGAGAGCTGCTGCCGGAGCCGGAGCGGGAGACCTATCTCGCCGGAGACGCCTTTGCCGAGGACTGGATCAGGCAAATCCGCGCCGATGTGCCGGATGCTCCTATTCTGGTCACCGCCGGCGGCCTGTTCCACTATTTTGAGGAAAGCAAGGTTGTGGGCCTCCTGCGGATGCTCACGGGGTTTGGAGAGATTGAAATCGTCTTTGATACCGTGAGCAAAAGCGGCATGGCCATGATGCGAAAGAAATACATGAAGCAGGTGGGCCACGGGGATGCTCAGATGTTTTTCTATGTGGATTCCGCATCGGTGCTGGCCGGGAAAACCGGCAGCGGGGTCAGGGTGCTGGCTGAGGAGCCTTATTACCGCCATATCCCCCGAACCGGATTGAAACTGTCCACCAAGATCAGTATGTCAGTTTCGGACCGGTTCGGTATGGTGAAGATGGTACAGTTGAAGTTATAGAAAATTTTATGTGAAAAGAGGTGAAATCTCCCCATGATCTATGATAATTGTTACCTCAATCAACTCTATAATGATTTGCTTTCCAATTCTCCACAAACTATTGCTTTGGATATCCCCAATGAATTAGGGAGCGGACGTATTACTCAAACAAAAATTAAGCATGGGGTGATTCTTTCTGATTGGGAATTAAACTACCGCTCTGATATGAATGTGCAGGGATGTGTCAGCAAGGAGTATATGCAAATTATTTTCTGCCTGAATGACGGAATTTCCTGGGGCATCATGGATGAACGGCGTTCTGTCTCTATTCAAAAGAATGAGTCCTGTATTTATGCTGGGCACGGGGGTACAGAATACATTTGCTACAAAAAAGACAGCAATTTCTTATTCAAGAGCATAAAAATCCCTGTTTCCTATTTTTCTCGCCTTCTTGCAGATTACTTTGACGGGCAGGAAGTAACTGCTTATGAAAAGAAACTTCTTAACGGGATTTCTAAAGTCCCGGTAACACCCGTTATGGAGCAAATTTTAGCGGAGACAAGCCGGTTCACACAGTATCGCGGCGGTCTTGGCTATTTATATTTAGATGGCAAGCTGCTGGAACTGCTTTCTATTTATTTAAGCGAAGTGCTTGAATTGGACATCCTGATGGGCAACGATATTTCGATGTCTCGGACTGAGAGGACCGCCATTATGGAAGCCAAGAGAATTATAGACGGTCAGCTTGCATTTGCTCCTTCGTGTGAGGAATTATCTCGTATGGTACACTTGAGCATGACGAAGTTGACACGCGGGTTCTCATCATTCTACGGTATGCCGATCCATCAATATATTATAGAGCAGCGTTTGGCACAGGCGGCACAGTTGCTTTTGGAAGGCAACTGGAATGTAAGTGAGGTTGCTACGATAGTCGGATATGGGAAAGCCAGTAATTTTGCAGCCGCCTTCAAAAAGAGATATGGAGTGGCGCCAAAAAATTACCGAGAAAGCCGGTTCGATAGCACAAAAAAAGAAGCCTGACTGTTTTTGGGTCAAAACGGGTAGGTTTTGGGTTGGATTAGTCTACGATAACTGATATTCTATGTGGTGCGGTTAGGTAATGCTAACTGCACCATATTTTCATTTTCTCAGAGATAAGGAGGAGACTGGTATGAGTTCCCAGAAAAAAACTTCCCGGCTTGAGGGAAAAGACTTAATCACCATCGGCATCTACACCGTTATCTATGTCGTCATTGTTATGTTGGTGGCGATGATTGGCTTTATTCCCATTTTTATTCCGCTGATGGCGGTGCTGTGCCCTTTGATTGGCGGCATCCCTTATATGCTGTATGTTACAAAGGCTAAAAAATTCGGGATGACCGCAATCATGGGTTTCCTGATTGGCCTGATTATGGTGTTCTTCGGTAACGGCTATCTTACTATGGTAACTGGTCTCGTTGGTGGCCTGCTGGCTGATGTGATTCTGAAAAAGGCTGACTACAAGAGCGCGAAAAGTACAGTCCTTTCCTGCGGAGTGTTCAGCATCTGGGTGTTTGGCAACTTTGCTCCCATTTTCCTGAACCGTGAAAGCTATTTGGTAATGCTGACCGAGGGATATGGCGCAGAATATGCCGCTACACTGAATACATATATGCCCATGTGGATTGCTCCTATTCTGCTGGTTGCCTGCTTTGTGTTTGGTATTGTTGGCGGCCTGATTGGAAAGGCCATTTGTAAAAAGCACTTCCAGCGTGCTGGTATTGCATAATGGCGCGGGAAATTCTACTCAGCAAAAAAGCAGAAACGGGCCTGCCGCTTGATCCGCGTACAAAGCTGTTGCTCATCTTCATCATCAGTATTTTTGTCATGGGAGGGACAGGCGGAGAAGCTATGGGGCTGATCCGCCTTGTTCTTTGTGCGGTTCCGGCTATATTGCTGTTTACATCAAAACAATGTGCAAAAGCGGTGAGCTATATTGCTGTATTTTCTGCTTTTTATGCTGTTCAAGTTTATGTTTTGCCGCACCTTACGGGGATATTAAATTTCCTCATTCTGTTTACAACAGGATTCTTCTGCCGAATCCTTCCCAGTGTTGCGATTGCTGCCTATGCAGTGAAAACAACAACTGTCAGTGAATTGATTTCCGGCATGGAAAGAATCCATATGCCCAAAGAGGTGACGATTCCTTTAACGGTCATGTTCCGCTTCTTTCCAACTGTCTTTCAGGAGTCAGAAGCAATCAGTGACGCTATGAAAATGCGAGGGATTAAACTTGGAGGAAAAAAATCTTCAAAAATATTGGAGTATAAGCTGATCCCGATGATTACCTGCTCCGTGAAAACCGGTGAGGAACTTTCAGCGGCGGCAATTACCCGTGGCCTCGGCGCTCCTGTCAAACGCACAAACATTTGCCAGCTTAAATTCAATTTTGCCGATGTGGTGCTGATCTTGTTTTGTAGCTTTGTAGTGCTTTGGGCGATTGCTTCACCGATAATCACCGCAGGAGGGATTTTGCCATGATAGATTTTCAAAATGTTTCTTTTTCTTATGGTGAAGGCTCCAGCGGCGGAGGGATTAGAAATATCAATCTCACCATAAAAACAGGGGAATTTGTTTTACTCACAGGGGAATCCGGCTGTGGGAAAACAACGATTACTCGTTTGGTAAACGGGCTGGTGCCTCATTATTACGAGGGCAATTTAGAGGGCAATGTCTTTCTGGACGGAAAAAGCGTATCCGATACGCCGCTTTATGACTTGGCTGCTATGGTGGGATCTGTATTTCAAAATCCTAAAAGCCAGTTTTTCAATGTGGATACGGATAGTGAATTAGCCTTTGCCTGCGAAAATTTGGGCTATCCCCAAGAGGATATCCTAAAAAGGATGGAACGGACGGTTTCCGATTATCATATTGAAGATTTGATGGGACGGAGCGTGTTTGCTCTGTCCGGTGGTGAAAAGCAAAAAATAGCCTGCGCTTCTTCAAGCGTATTGTTGCCGGGAATTATGGCCCTTGACGAACCATCTTCAAATTTGGATATGTCTGCCATTGACGATCTGCGGCAGGTCCTGAGCCTCTGGAAAAAGCAGGGTAAAACAATTCTGATTGCAGAACACCGCCTTTACTACCTTCACGACCTTGTGGATCGTGTGCTGTATGTAAAAAATGGGGAGATTAAACAGGAATACACACCTGCTGATTTTGACAGCTTATCGGATAGCACTCAAAAAGAAATGGGGCTGCGGCCGTTTTCTCTCTCGAAACTGAAACCGGCTAATCAGTATCAGACGCACATAGCTAAGCAGATGGAGCTTCAAAATTTTTGCTTTTCATATAAAAAGCGGGAACCGGAAAGTCTCCATATTCCGAATGCAAAATTGCCCATTGGAGAAACGATTGCTATTATCGGTCTGAACGGTGCGGGAAAATCTACTCTGGCCCGCTGCATTTGCGGACTGGAAAAGAAATGTGGCATTTTGCAGGTTGACGGAAAAGCCCTTGATTGGAAAGCCCGGCTCAAACACTGCTATATGGTAATGCAGGATACCAGCCATCAGCTATTTACTGAAAGTGTAACAGATGAAGTCCTTCTGAGCATGGACAACGAGGATGAAACCGTTGTGGATAAAATCCTTGAACAGTTTGATCTGCTGGCATACAAAGACAGGCATCCGCTTTCGCTATCCGGCGGGCAGAAACAGCGGGTAGCGATTGCGTCTGCCATTGTGAGTAACCGGGAGATCATTGTGTTTGACGAACCTACCAGCGGGCTTGATCTCAAACATATGCGAGAAGTGGCGCTGAGTTTGAAATCACTCGCAGATCAGGGCAAAACGCTTTTTGTTATTACACATGATCCAGAATTAGTGATGGCGGGATGTTCTTATGTAGTCCATATGGAAAAAGGGCAAATAAAAGAAAGCTATCCATTGGACGAATCCGGCAGTAAAAAGGTTTTGGATTTTTTCCGAATCCGCCAGTAAACTTTAGAAATTATGAATGTCAGGGCCGCCTTGACTGGATAGAAAGATTATGATAGGAGGCCGCTCACCTTGGCGGCCTCCTGCTTTTGAAATACAGACAGTACGGCACAATATAAGGAGGGCTTATGTTCAAAAAAATCTTTGAGTATGCAGGGCCATATAAGAAAAATATGTATGTGGCTACAGTGGTCGTACTGGTCAGCGTTCTTATGGGGGTGATTCCCTTCATTCTGGCTTACCAGGTGATTGCGCCGTTGGTCATGGGGAAAACAATCGACGCTGCGTTCATTATCCTGCGAGTGGTTTTAGTATTGCTGTGCCTGGTTTTGCAAGCCATTTTTTACGGCTGGGGACTGAATATCTCACACAAGGCAGCCTATGACACTTTGCTTCGTCTGCGAACTGCCCTTCAAAAGCGGTTTGAGAAACTGCCGCTGGGAGTGATCCAGGATAAAGGCACCGGAACGGTCAAAAAGCTGTTTGTTGATGATGTGGACAGTCTGGAGGTCCTGTTGGCGCACTCCATGCCGGAGGGAATTGCAAACCTGATGATCCCGATTGCGGTCTATGTGGCGATGTTTTTCGTGGACTGGAAGTTGGCACTGCTGTCCTTGGCTTCCATCCCCATCAGCCTGATCGCCATGATGACCATGTACTCGGTGGGCATGAAAAAAATGGGTCCCTATTATATGGCTGGCCAGAAGATGAACAACACCATCATCGAGTACATCAACGGCATGGAAGTTGTCAAGGTATTCAACAAGGATGCGGACTCCTATGAACGGTTTCGTAAAGATGTTTCGGATTATCGGGATTATACCTTGGCGTGGTATAAGGCGGCATGGCCCTGGATGGCGATTTACAGCAGTCTATTACCCTGCACGATCATCCTCACTCTGCCCTTGGGATCATGGTTTGTTCTTTCGGGCTGGTCAGCCCTGCCGGACCTGATTTTAGTGCTGTGCCTCTCCCTGAGCATCGGGATGCCACTCCTAAAATCTCTGGGCTTCCTGCCCACCATGCCCCAGCTTAACTACAAGATTTCTGCATTGGAGCAGGTTTTAGATGCGCCGGAGCTTCAGCAGACGCCTGACAGCTTCCACGGGAAAGACGATTCCATCGTTTATGACCATGTTTCTTTTGGTTACACCAAGGCACAACCCGGCCCGGACGGAAAGCCAATGGTGGTGGAGGAAGAAGTGCTCCACGACATCAGTTTTACGGCCAAGGCTGGTCAGAAAACAGCCCTGGTGGGAGAGTCCGGCTCGGGCAAGAGCACTCTGGCAAAACTTCTGATCCACTACTATGACCCGCAAAAAGGCAGCATCTCCCTTGGCGGGCAGAAACTTTGTGATATGAGTTTGGAGGCTCTGAACAGCCGCATTTCCTATGTGGCGCAGGATCAATACCTGTTCAACACTTCTTTGCTGGAGAATATCCGCATTGGGCGGTTGGACGCCACCGATGAAGAAGTATTGGAGGCGGCGCGAAAGGCTCAGTGTATGGAATTTCTGGAGAAATTGCCTCAAGGCATCCATTCCATGGTGGGTGACGCGGGCAAGATGCTATCCGGCGGTCAGCGTCAGCGTATTTCTCTGGCCCGAGCCATTTTGAAAGATGCCCCCATTGTAGTGCTCGACGAGGCCACCGCCTACGCTGATCCCGAAAACGAGGAGAAGATGGAGGCAGCGATTGCGGAACTGGTGAAGGATAAGACCCTGGTGGTTATCGCTCATAAGCTGCCCGCTGTTATGAACGCCGATCAGATCTGTGTCATAGACCAAGGCAAGCTGGTTGCAGCAGGAAAGCATCAGGACTTGATACAGTCTTGCCCGGAATATCAAAAACTGTGGAAGGCGGCCCAGGATAGCGCCGAATGGAAAGTACATACTGCAAAGGAGGGAAACTAAATGTTTGCACTGTTTTCAAGAATTTTGAAACTCTCCGGTCACTATAAGAGCCGAATCCAGGGGGCATTTGTCTGTGCATTTTTGGAGTCCATCCTGTCTAAAATGCCAATTTTTGTGGCCTTTGTAGTTTTGGGCGGATTTGCGGCTGGGACACTGACTGAACAGACCTGTCTCTATGTGGGGCTTGGCCTTGTTGCAGCTGTGCTGGCGCAGATGATTGTCCACTATCTCAGCGACAGTCTCCAGAGTGCTGCGGGCTATCTGATGTTTGCCGAGAAGCGCATGGAGCTGGGCGGACATCTGCGTAAACTGCCCATGGGTTACTTCACTTCCGGTAACATCGGCAAAATCAGTTCAGTCCTCAGCACCGATATGGTGTTTATTGAGGAAGTTGCCATGAGTACGCTGGGCAACATGATGAGCTATCTGCTGTCCTCTCTGGTTCTGCTGGCTTTCATGTTTTATCTGAACTGGCAGCTTGGTCTGGTTGCTGCCATCGTAACGGTTTTTGCATGGCTGGTATCCAGAGGAATGAACAAAGTATCCCTTCGGGAAGCGGCGGGCCGTCAGGAACAAAGTGAACGGTTGACTGATGCCGTGTTGTCCTTTGTGGAAGGCATTGGCGTTATTAAGAGTTATAACCTGCTGGGTGAGAAGTCGGAAGAACTGACCGGGAATTTTAAGCGTTCCAGAAATACTTCCCTCGCTTTTGAACGGAAGATGACTCCGTGGACCATGGGGCTAAATATCCTTTATGGAATCGGGATTGCTGCGATTTTTGGCTTGGCGGTATTTCTGGAGCGGAGCGATGCGCTCTCTCTGGCTTATGTATTTGGTGTCCTTCTGTTCGTTTTTGACCTGTTCGGGCCGCTCAAGGCGCTCTATGGCGAGGCGTCCCGCTTGACCGTGATGAACGCCGCACTGGATCGCATTGAGGCTGTATTGGAGGAACCGGAACTTCCCGACACAGGAAAACAACATCTTCCGGTCCAGGCACATCCTGGACAGCCGGAGGTCCAGTTCCATGATGTTGCTTTCGCTTATCAGGATAAAGAAGTGCTGCATCACATTAACTTTGACATGAAGAAAAATTCCATGACGGCTTTGGTAGGTCCTTCTGGGGGCGGCAAATCTACCATCGCAAACTTACTGGCTCGGCTTTGGGATGTGAAATCTGGCAGTGTGACAATTAGAGGTGTGGATATTCGGAATATACCTCTGTCGGAGCTGATGGATCAGATTAGTATGGTATTCCAGCGAGTGTATCTGTTTCAGGATACTATCTATAACAACATCTGCATGGGGAAGCCGGATGCTACGGAGGAAGAAGTCTATAAGGCTGCGAAGAAAGCTCGCTGCTATGATTTCATTATGGCTTTGCCGGACGGGTTCCAGACTGTGGTTGGAGAAGGCGGTGCTACGCTTTCCGGCGGCGAGAAACAGCGTATTTCGATTGCTCGCTGTATCTTGAAGGATGCACCTATCGTCATCTTGGACGAAGCTACCGCAAGTGTTGACACCGACAATGAAAGCTATATTCAGGAAGCTATTTCGGAACTGGTAAAGGGTAAGACCTTGCTTGTGATTGCTCACCGTCTGAACACCATCCAGAATGCCGACCGAATACTGGTAATTGACAACGGCCAAATCGCACAGCATGGCACCCACGAGGAACTTCTGGAGCAGCCTGGTATCTATCAGGATTTTGTCAATATCCGAAAGAATGCAGCCGGATGGAGCCTGGCATAGTAGTGAAGGGAGGTCCCGATGAGACTTCATGCGTCGGGTGAAGATTACCTGGAGGCCATCCTGGTTCTCCATAAGAAGATGGGCATGGTACGCTCCGTGGATGTTGCCCGGCACATGGAGGTATCGAAGCCCAGCGTGTGTCATGCGGTGGCTACGCTGAGAAAGGGCGGCTTTCTGCTCATGGACGAGGATCACTTCCTGCACCTGACTGACCTTGGCCGTGAGGTTGCCGAGGCCACCTACGAAAAGCATCGCTTCTTTACCGACCGGCTGATTGAAGCCGGCGTAGACCCCGAAACGGCGGAACGGGATGCTTGCCGGATTGAGCATGTGATCAGCGAGGAAACCTTTGAGCGACTGAAAGTTGCTTATAAACTGACCGAGAAAGCGGTGATATCATCGGACGAGTCATGATTCTGGAGCTGCATGAAAGAGATACGGAAGTTTTGGAGCAGATCCTGTCTATCCTCAAAAACCACCCTGAGATAGAAAAAATCGAGGTTGATGAGGAACCGATGGTGTCGCTCCCTGGTCTTGAGATCTTTCCAAGCAGACGAAAGGTCTTTCGGGATCGCCAGGAGATTCAGCTTACCGCAAAAGAATATCGGATTCTCCTGCTGCTGGCCACCAACAAAGGCCGTGTGCTGACCTACGCACAGATTTACGAACAGGTCTGGGGCGATTTCACTACAGGAAACGAAAACAATACGATAGGTTTTCATATCTGCAACCTGCGCGAGAAGCTGTATCGGGCTAATCCAGATGCCCCGTTCTACATTCGCTCCGTGCGGGAAGTCGGATACTGTCTGGATGTCGATGAACCGTAATTCCACCACTATTTTCTTTCGCATGGATGTCTTTTCTCTGACCTAAATCTCTGATAGAGTGAGTCCTTCTGGGTGGTTCACAATGAACCGCCCCTGGGTTCAGCGAATGGGCGCAGTTCTCCCTTGGCGGAAGATTTTGAAATTGCCATTGATTCAGAGAGTGGTTTGTACTACATTTTGGTACAAACCACTCTCTCTTTTATTTCACGGTATAGAGATTGGAGGTGCTGCTCCCATTCGGCCTGTGCCGGGAAGCCTTTTTCAGATAGCCGCGCTGCTCCAGATCGTGCAGCGCCCGCTTGACCGTGGAGCGGGACAGCTTCATGTCCGAGGCAATGGTCTTAATGCCCGGCCAGCACTTTCCCTCGGCATCGGAGCGATCCCGCAGGTACATATAGACCGCCTTCGCTCTGGAGGGAAGCTCAGTGTCGGCGTAAATCGTTCCGAAGTAGCTCATCGTTCCTCCTCTCCGAATGTCTTCATCTGCTTCCCTCGCTTTACAGCTCTCTCCTGGGCCGGGGTATGGGCGATTCCACCCCGGCTGGATACCGCATAGCCGCGGCTTTCGTCCATCTCCTCCGGCTCGCTGAGCTGCGGGAGATTCCGCTCCAGATCCACCCGGTTGGCATAGGCCACCGCTCGGTTGGCTCTCTCCGGCACCACATACGGCTCCCCGAAGGTAATGCCCCAGTTTAAGAAGAGTTGGAGCCGGGTCCGCATGGGATGAGTGCCGGTTTTCATGACGATAAAGCTGCCCTTGGGAATGGATTTCAGCTCGTCGGGCGTCAGCAGGGCGCGCTCCATCATCTGCAGGCTCTGGCTGGGATCGTTCTTGCCCCGGCTCACCGAGCCGGAGAGGACGGTGCGGCTGCCCAGGGCTTTGGACAGCACCTCCGCAGTCTGGCTGTTGGGTGCAAAGCCGCCGAAGATGGTGTCCTGGCAGTTGTCCTGAATGATCTCGCAGCCCTCTTTCCCGTAGTTTTTTTCGAGCTGCGCTAAGGACTGGATGATCGGCACGAGCGTTAACCGGCGAGAGCGTCCAGCGGAGAAAAGGGGCAGTATATCAAACGGGGGCATGGTGCCGAATTCGTCACAGAAAAGCACCACCCGGTTTTTCAGCTTGCCGCCGTTCTCATCGGCCACAGCGAACAGCTCCCGGCTCAGGTTCTGGATCATGAGACCGGCCATGAAGTTCTTGGTTGTGTCTTCTTCCGGCAGGATCAGGAAGATGGCAGACTTCTCCGAAGCAAACTTCTCAGCGTCAATGGCGCTGTCGAAGCACAGGATCTGCTCCAGCTCGCTGTCCAGAAAGGCATTCAAGCGGGACAGCACGGTGGACATGACGGAGGCCATTGCCTGCTCGGCGCTGTTGAGGGCGGCACCGGCAAACCACCTCGCCTTGTGATCCGGCGGCAGTTTTGCCATCAGGAGCTGGAAGTGGCTCTTGCCCTTGACACGGCTGGGCTCCAGCAGATCCTGCACCAGCTTGAACACGGAGACGATATGCCGGCGCTCCTGGGGGTGGTCTTTATCGGGCGGCAGGAACTCGGCAAGCATCAGGATGACCGAGGTGAGCAGACCTTCCGCCGCATCGTAGAAGAAAGCGTTCTGACCGCGGTTGCTGTCATCGCCGTCCGGATTGACGATGGTCTTGGACAGGATTTTGGCGTATTTCTCGGCCTTGGCCCGGGCCGCGAGATTGTTCGGGTCACTCCGGGCAATGTCCATATACCGGTTGACCAGCGTCAGCAGATTGTTGCCATCCGAGCGGGTGGGATTTCGTAGGTCGATCACGGCCACATTCTGATACCCATAGCAGTTCTTGGCAATGGCGCCGTAATTGCGGGCGAGGTCACCCTTGCTGTCCAGCGCCAGCCAGCTCATGCCGCTGGCGCAGGCGTACTCCAGATTGGGATAGAGAAAATAGGCGGTCTTGCCGATGCCGGAAGCACCGATCATCAGGCAGTGGATGTCATCGCTGTCCACGAGGGCGGTGAGTTCGCCTTTCTTTCCCTTGCACCCCAGCACCAGCCCCTGCTCCGTGGGCAGGTTCTGGCCGCTGCGCCATTTCTTCACCTCGAAGGGAACATGGGCATAGGTCTGCCGGATCTCTTTGGCTGTGGCCCATCTTGCGGTGCCGTGCTGGCCGTCGCCGACCGTTTTGGATTTGATCCCGCTCAGGGTATTCTGCGCCGATTTTTGCGAAGTCCAGGTAGGGCCAGGCTGCTTCGGGGAATCTGGGATCGCCCTGAATCTGACCGGCAACAGCGACATAACGGCCAAGCGTCACATCTGAATTGACATTGGGAATGAGGATATAGTCCGACACCTGTTCCGCCACACGAATCATATCGTTCAGATCATTGATGCTGTTGCCATCCAAGGCGCCGGCATAGATGTTCCGTTCGCGGGAGTCCATTTTGGCAATGATGCTCGAAAGCTGATTCAGCTGTGCAAGCTGCGTTCTGGAACCAGGGTCGAGTCCGCTGAGGTACGACGGCAGATTGGCGATCACGCTTTTGATCTCGACGATCTCTGTTTTTCCTGCTCTGCTGGCCTCATCAAGCTGGCTGGCCGCTTCTGTCATAGCGTCATGAGATGCGGGCAAATTGAGCGGGACAATGACAGGACTCCCACTTCGTTTCATGAAAAGTTGGATCATGTCATTCCTCCCATCTGAACCCCCTGTTCCCGCTGGCACTGATCCATCGGATCTTCTGCCATCAGTTCCTCCAGATCTACTGTGCCAACATAGGCGATGTAGCCTCGGTCGGTAAACACGCCCGACTGATAGTCCATGTGCTGCAGGCCATACCGCTCGTAGTCATAAAACTCGTCCAGATTGGGGTCATACTCAAAATGGCCGGATCTCTGAATCATGTATTTCCCATATTCCTCGGGGGTATGAGCGCCGGGGGCGAATTCAAACAGATCCATGTTTTCCGCCAGACGGCGGATCTGGCTGGCGTTTTCCGGCTTGGCCATGCTTACTGCCGCTCCCAACTTCTTGCGGTCATGAATCGAAAACTTCTCCACAGCCAGCGCCAGCTCATTGAGTTCGTGGATGTTATCGCACTGGAAGTCCAGTGCTACATCCACTTCCTCTGGGAATGAACTGTCAGCTATAAAGAGGCACATATCCTTTGGGTCAGCAATGCCGGAACGCTGCATGGCGCGCTCAATTTGTCCTTTTGATGCAGGGAGATAGATCCAGGTCACATTCCTGCTGTTCTCCGGCTCCCACCGGGTGGATATCCCGACAGCAGTCATATCGGCCTCATAGTGGTAGCAGGGCAGGTGTTTTCCATCATAGAGCTGTGAAAGCTGCATGCCGTTGTCATAGACCACGCCATAGCGGGTGACGGTTCCCTCATTGTCCTCAATCAGCAGAATGGCGGTTTCCGCTCCGTCCAACTGCTCCAATTCTTCCATGCTTGCGCAGCCGCCGTGGATGTTCATGTAGTGGTCACGGCCAATCTCCTTTAAATTTGTGAAGTCCGTAATCACTGTTGCCTGCTGACAACAAAAGGTCAGATTGATGAGATCCTTCATGCTGGCGAGATTCAGCTTTTCAGCCATTGCCTGAAATTGCGAAAACTCGCCCACAGTAAAGCTGTCCAGCCGCTTTGCCAGATAGTCCAACTCATCAAGGTTGACTTTGGTGCATACCAGCCGATTCAGCACGGGCCAAGCACTGTCGAGCGAGTCCAAGCGGCAGTCGGCTTCAGAGGCATCGCCGATCTCCAGTGCCTCCAACAGCGCAACGCAGTGGTCGTACTGATTTCTGGGAATGGGAAGAGGGATCGTCGCAACACCGTATTCCGGGTGGTCGGCGTTGCTCAGAACTGCTTCCATCATCACATTGCATCACCTTACTTTCCTTCAAAATTCAAAATCGCATCTCCGTACTTAGCCAGAAGCAGAGCGCAGACAATCAGGTGGAACGCCTCATCTGTGACCAATTCGGGGGATGCGAGATCGGCAAGAGTGATATTGCGGCTGCCGGTGGAGATGGCTTTGGCCGCTTGATAAACACTGTACAGCTCCGGCTGGATGCCGGAAAGCTGGACAGATTTGAAGTCAAATCCGCAGGCATCAAACTTCCAGATCATCCTGCGCCAGATATCCTCATACGCCGTGAGGAGAAACAGCGCGGCCAGATTACGGTCTGACATTCGATAGCAACGCGCACGCCAGTGCTGCCAACGCTCCCGATGACTATCGCTCAGGAAAAATCCAATGGAGCAGCCATTGAAACTCCTCTCTAAGCGGGCCTGAAGCTGCACTCCCGCTTCAGGGAAGAAGCAATCCCTGACAAACTCGTTGAGGTCAATCGCACCGGCCACGATCCGTTCATCCAGACAGACGCACTGCTCCAAAGGGCAGGGATGCTTTCGTCTGAAGTTCATGCAGTATGGGCACTCCATGTCATCTCTGCTATATTGGAAACTTGGATAGTATCGGCCATGGCCCCTGGGCTTGAAATAGGGCGGGGTCATCATCTGCTGTTCCAGCTGGCACAGCGGTGTATCCCGCATGAAGTAGCGTGTCATAAGGTCATGCCCATCCCTTTCTGCTTGATTTCGCAATCGTCTTCCCTGATTCCCTCATTCTCCTCCGTATCGCTTTTCTGGCTGGGCATAAGGCATTCGCCGGGATAAAGCTCCATTTCGTACAGCACGCTGTTATCACCGCTTCTGCGGTCAAGAACCTTGATGGTCGTGCCCTCAAATAAATAGTTGGATGCCTTTTCGAAATCAGAGCGAAATCCCTTCCCGTAATTACAGGTCGAATACTGGTGAGTCGGCTGGCCCTTGACCACGGAATAGTAAGCATTGGTCTGAACCTCAGTCACCACCCGTACAAGCCCGACCAGGGCAGGGTGCTTGCTATGGCTGGTTGCCACCAACTCTGTCCCGGGGCGGATACAGCGTTTCAACTCAGCCAGGTTTTTGATGCGCAGCGGCGCTTTTTGTTCGTTCTTTTGATCCAATCTTCAATCCTCCTGTCTGGTTTGAGGCAATAAAAAAGCGCCGGAGTCTTATTTCTAAAACTCCGGCGCCTGAATATTACATGATCGGTTCTCGGTTGTAGGGTTCCATGGGGTGCTGCTCCTGCTCCCTTATGCGCTCCAGAGCATCGGGAGCTGCAATGGCAATCTGCTCCTGAACGCCCCGTATGCACTTTTCCTGCTCGACAGTCAAGTCATAACCAGCGTCTAAGGTGTCAGAGCAGCACCGGTAGATTTCGATAAGCTGCTCCTGATTGAAGATTTGCTGTTTGGAAATGAGGCCGGCGCGGATGGCGAAGTCCTGCTTGGCACCTGCATAGTTTTCCTGAAAGTAATTGCCCTGATTGAGACCTGTGCGGTCGAAGCTCCAGTCCCATGTGACGAATTGAACGCCAAGCCGGGTGGGATGGGCAGCCAGCACGGCTCCGTTGAAGTCAGCCAGCAGGCGGTAGTCACCGGTCAGGCTCTGGGCTTGCAGGGGCGGAGCCTGTTCCAGCAGCGTCATGTACTCCCGCACGGTGCAGGCCAGATCGGTGGCTCGCTCACAGGCTCGTTCCCGTTCCGGCGTCGCTACATCCTCCTGCCAGTAGCGAACGCCTCCGTCCGCTGTGATCCGGCAGAGGGGGAGACCATCCCACTCCACAGGAAGCAATTCATCCTGTTCCGGCTGCGGAGTGAATCCCTCACGGTGGAGAGCTGTGCGAAGCTCCTGAAAAAACTGTTCTCGGTTCATTTACTACCTCCTGATATTTAGTGCCCTTTTTAAATTTGTCTGAAAGCAAAAAGGGCGCCAATCTGATGGCCCGTCGTGACCAACAAATTGACGCCTCAAATTTTGTGTATTCTATTGATAGAAAAATAGCGCCCTTTTTGAAAATTGATGCTTCAAAAAGGGCGCTACATGGTTTCTGGTTTTGCCAACCTCCGAGAAGAGGGGGTTCGAATCCCACCAGTTAGGGGAAAACAGTGGTTGGCATCTATGGAATCATCCGTGAATTTTCGAGCTGAAAAAGCCCGGAAACGGTTGATGCCACTGGCTTTTCGCCAGTGGCATCTATACCGTTTTGATTTTATGGTGAACCATCGGGGATTCGAACCCCGGACACCCTGATTAAAAGTCAGGTGCTCTGCCAGCTGAGCTAATGATTCACATGCAGCTTATTTATTATAACAGCACACCGAGCAAATGTCAACAAAAATTCTTCTTTCTATTCTACATCTGTCAAAAACATTGGCTGTGATTCTACAAAAAGAGTTCCTATTTCCACCATATAGCTCCAAGGGGCACCGTTCCCTATGCGATAGAGACTCCCTTATAGCACAGTTCTTAAAAGACCTCCCAATGAATTTGATCCACCGGCAATTCTTCGATGCGGTGTGGGGCCGGATGCGTCTCCGGCATCCCGAGCGAAAGGATTGCTTCCAAACGGTAATGGGCAGGGACATGCAACGCGCTTTGCACATATTCCTCCGTGCTTCTCCCATCGGGGGCCTCACGCAGCCTTCCCTGAATCCAGCAGCTGCCAAGCCCCAAAGCGTCCGCCATCAAATGCATATTGGCCATAGCAATCGAGCAATCCTCCACCCATACATCGGATTTCTCTGCATCGGCAAATACAACAATTGCACAATCCGCGTGTTGCAGCATCTTTGCCGACCCTATCCGGCATTCGGATAGCACTTGCAGCATTTTCCGGTCGCGGACAACCACAAATTCCCAAGGACGGATTGAGCGGCTGGAAGCCGAAAGCAATCCCGCTTGCAGCACTTTCTTGAGCGCTTCTTCCGCAATTAGCTGCCCCGTATAGGACCGCACGCTGCGGCGATGTTTCATCTGATCGAGCAAATCCATCAAAAAGCCCCTTTCCAATCAACCGTTGCTCCCCTGCTTCTTATAGAAATTGGGTGCATCCCGAAAATCCTGGCCGCATATCCTACGAAAATTTTTTGCCAATAATGGGTTTGGATATGGCCATCTTTTTCCATCTATGGCCGCGCACAACGCCATAAACAGGCATCGAGACCCGAACGCGGCTTGGCTTGCGCGTCGAAGCGCCCGACGGAGTTCGCGCTGCAAAACATGCCCAACATACGTGTGGGCGCAAAACAAAGCGCACCCCACCAAGTGAGGTGCGCGTCTTGGAAGCGGCAACTTACCGCTGGCTGGGCTGGCGCGATTCGAACGCGCGGAATGACGGAGTCAAAGTCCGTTGCCTTACCCCTTGGCTACAGCCCAATATATAGCAACACGGGACCGAACAACTTGTCCGTCCCGTGCTCAGCAAACACCCGTAGGCGTCTTTTTTAAGTGGGGTGGAAGATGGGACTCGAACCCACGGTCTCCAGAGCCACAATCTGGCGCTTTAACCAACTAAGCTACATCCACCATAATTGGCGCGCCAAAAGGGACTCGAACCCCTGGCCTACTGCTTAGAAGGCAGTTGCTCTATCCAGCTGAGCTATTGGCGCACGCATTTGGAGCGAGTGATGGGAATCGAACCCACACGACCAGCTTGGAAGGCTGGGGTTCTACCATTGAACTACACTCGCATTTTGCGACGAAAATAAGTATACCACAGCACAAACGGATTTGTCAAGAATTTCAAGCAATTTTGCAGGGATAAGCTTCAAGAAAATCCCATCCACCTTTTGCCCCATAGAAAACATGGGCCGCATGTGTTTTCCCCCAAGCGGCCCATCCTCTTTATTCAACTACAACAGACGCCGTTCCCTTACAGGGAAAGGGAAACCGGCCGGTCCTTATTCCAACGTCTCCATACGGAGCTGATCGTCCGCGGTCAGGGCAATCCCGGACAACGGCTGATCGAAATGATCCACTACCAGCGAGGCAATGCGGTCTTCCACCTCGCGGCGGATCAGGTTGCGCAGGTCGCGCGCGCCGCTTTTCCCGCCGATGGCATGTTCCGCCAGCCAGTGGGTGGCCTTCGTATCGTAGACAAAATGGATATGGCGTTCCTTCAGGGAACCGACATATTCGTCCAGCATCAGGGCGGCAATCTTTTCAAAGTCCTCCAGCGTAAGCTGACGGAACACGATCACCTCGTCCACGCGGCTGAGGAATTCGGGCCGCAGGAACTCAGAAAGCGCTTTCATCGCCTTTTCCTTCGTCACATCCGCATCGCTGCGCGCAAAGCCCAGCGCGCCCTCTTTTTTCTCGCTGCCCGCGTTGGAGGTCATCACAATGACCGTGTTTTCAAAATTCACCGTGCGGCCATGGGCGTCCGTGATCCGGCCCTCATCCAGGATTTGCAGCAGGATATTCATCACGTCCGGATGCGCCTTTTCGATCTCATCGAAGAGCAGCACCGAATACGGGCGGCGGCGGACCTTTTCCGTCACCTGACCCGCCTCGTCATAGCCCACATAGCCCGGCGGGGAACCGATGATACGGGACACCGAATGCTTCTCCATGAACTCCGACATGTCGAGGCGGATCAACGTCTCCGGAGTGTCAAAGAGCTCCTGCGAGAGCACCTTCACCAGCTCGGTCTTTCCCACGCCTGTCGGCCCGACAAAGATAAACGAAGCCGGCCTGCGCCGGGGGCTGATCTGCACCCGGCTGCGGCGGATCGCGGCCGAAATCGCAGAGACCGCCTCTTCCTGGCCGATGATCTTTGCATTCAGCACGCTTTCCAAATCCGAAAGCTTTTTCAGTTCGTTTTCCTGGATACGGCTGGCGGGGATTCCAGTCCAAAGCTCAATGACCTTGGCGAGGTCCGCCTCCTCTACCTCCGCGCCCAAAGCGGCAGGGGCGAGCTCCTTGACCTTTTGGTCCGTCTGCGAGATCTCATAGCGCAGTTTTGCCAGCGCTTCATAGTCGATCTCTCCCCCGTCGTTCGTCATATCGTCCTCTTCCTGGTGCATCTTCTCCAAATCTGCATTTAAGCGGTCGTATTCGGCCATGGGAAGATTGCGGAGCGCTGCGCAGGCGCAGGCCTCATCCAGCAGGTCAATCGCCTTATCTGGCAGGAAGCGGTCGTTGATATAGCGTTCCGAGAGCACCACAGCGCGGCGCACCAATGCATCCGGCACGCGCACGCGGTGGTACGATTCATAATACGATTTGATGCCCATCAGCACATCCACTGTCTCGTCAATGGAGGGCTCTGCGATGGTTACCGGCTGGAAGCGGCGCTCCAAGGCGGCGTCCTTTTCAATGTATTTGCGGTATTCCACAAAGGTCGTGGCGCCGATGACCTGGATTTCGCCGCGGGACAATGCAGGCTTGAGGATGTTTGCCGCATTCATGGAACCTTCGGCGTCGCCGGTCCCGACCAGGTTGTGCACCTCGTCGATGAACAGGATGATATTCCCTTCCGCCTTGACCTCATCGACCAAGCTCTTGATGCGGCTCTCAAACTGGCCGCGGAACTGGGTCCCAGCCACCAGGGCGGTGAGGTCCAACAGATGGATCTCCTTCGACTTCAAGCGGGCGGGAACGTCGCCGGCTGCAATGCGCAGCGCCAGCCCCTCCGCAACCGCGGTCTTACCGACGCCGGGCTCACCGATCAGGCAGGGGTTATTTTTGGTACGCCGGCTCAGGATCTGTACCACGCGCGAAATCTCTTTATCGCGCCCGATGATTTTATCAATTTCCCCCCGGCGCGCTTTCGCGGTCAGGTCGGTGCAGTACGTATCCAGCGCTTTGCGCTTTGTCTTGTGCTTTTCCCGCTTATCGCGTTTAGGCGCGGATGAAGGGGGCGGCGTCTCCCCGCCCTTCTGCGGGTTCGTCATATCCGAAAAAATATTCTGCAAAAATGGGAAGGTCGCTGCACCGCCGGGCGTGAAGCCTTCCTCGTTGTTTTCGCCGTTGTTTTCTGGATTCATCAGGCTTCCGAACTCGGACTCCATGGCTTCCATCTGCTCTTCGGTAATGCCCATCTTTTCCATCAGATCGTTCACCGGTTTGATACCCAATTCTTTGGCGCAGACCAGGCAGAGGCCCTTTGTCTCCTGTGCGTTTACCGTTGGCGAGATAAACACGACGGCCGGGCGTTTATGGCATCTCGAACACATCATCATATTGCAATCACTTCTTTTTCTAAAAAATAGGTCTCTGAGGCATTGCTATTGCAAACGTACACGGCCGGTGTACATGGCTCTTCCCCAAGCCCTGGAGAGAACCCAGACGCGGCAACCCGCCTCATTTGTATATTCGGAAACGCCGCCCGCGGCCACCGGACGGCGTTGCTTATCGAATTATTGTTTTTTCGCAGGTTTCTTTGCACGGATATCCGCCTTCAGATCGATTTCATCCTTGGGGTCCGTGGAATGCAAGAGCTGCAAAAAAATCTTGACGTATTGAATAAAGGCATAGATCATAAATGCCGCTGTCACCGATAAAAGGGTAATGGTGACGGCAAGGTTTTCCACTTGGAAGAAACCTTTCATGGCGACAATCACAACAAATGAGAAATAGAAAAGAATGGTCGCTACCTTCCCATACCATTTGGAAGCGGTGGGCCGCTTCTTCTTTTTCAAGACCAGGAACGTCCCCGCGACCAGCATTAGAAGCTCTTTCAGGATAAAAATCGCCAAAAGTGGAATCAAAACCGGCTGTTCGATCGCCAAGCATACGGCTACGGTCCCCTGGGTCAGTTTATCGGCCACCGGGTCCAGCATTTTTCCCAATTCGGTAATCTGATTGAACTTCCGTGCGATCATGCCGTCAAACATATCGGAAAGCCCCGAAAGCACCAGGCAGATTGCCGCCGGTAAGATTTGATCGTGCAAAAAGTAATAAACAAACGGCCCGATCAGCACAATCCGAAACAGGGAAAGCGCGTTTGGTACATTGATATTCTTATTCCAGTTCTTCAATTCCTCACAAGCCTTTCCGGGCCGCCGCCGACGGATGCGGCAAAGTCCGCTGTGAAAATATGCGAGCGCTGTTCACGCGCTTAAAAGGCGCCTCCGACCCCTTCCAAAAAGTCTTCCACATGGAACAGGGAATAAACCGGATTGTGCGCAGAAATAAAACGAAAAATATAGGAAGTGGTGAAGAGCTCCTGCTCATGGAGGGGGCCGCTGTCCAATTCAAAGACCGGACCCGCCAACTGCACAAACGAGCACAAAAGCAAGACCACAACAACGCCTTTAAATGCCCCAAACAGGCAGCCCAACAGGCTGTCTGCCGTATGCAACAACGGTAGCCGGCACACGGCGCTCACCGCGGAGGCGATCATCCGCACCAGCATCTGCAACAGCACAAACACAATGGCGGTTGCAATCACCCGCAAGAAATAATATTCCGTGGGGGAAGGGGCGCGCGCCTGTAAAAACAGATCCGCCAAAACGTCTGCCACCAGGCCCGCCAACACCACTGAGGCAACTACGGCGAACAGGTAACCGACAAATTCCACCAACGTACGCATCAGCCCAGCACGATAGCCGGCGACGACGAAGCAAAGTACAATCGCCGCAAAGACGGCGTCTAAGACCAGTCCCACTCGTTTCCTCCCAAATCATCCAATTTTCCAGGAATTTCTTCCCGACCAAAGGGAGGGCGGAAAGTACCTGATTAATATAGCACAAAAAGGCGATAAACACAAGTTTTCGTTCAAATGTTCATATTCCGTTCACTAACGGTTTGTAACGTACGCCGGCCTTAAAATGCCGCCAGTTCGACATAGCGCAACTCTGAGATTCCCAACACATACGCTTCGCTCTCGCTGGCCAAGGCCACCGCCTTGGCATCGCCTCCGGCATCCACCGTTGCAATAGGATTTCCCCCAACGGCAGAATAGGCGTAAATCGTGCCGCCGGCCAACGCTGCCACGGTGTCCCCATACAGCGAAACCGAACGGATCTCTCCGGGCACGGAAATATTGGCCAGCTCCTTTCCATCGCCGCCCAACACCACCAGGCGGCTGCTCGTGGCGCTATCAAACGCCGTCAGGCTGAGCACCGTGCGGCCGCTGTCCACAGTATATGCCGACAGCTGCATCCCTTGATAATCGTAGTTGACCTTTGTCTGCGTTGCCGTATTGATGACCGCCGTCATCTTATCCCCAATGGCAGATACCGTCCCGTCCGCACTCCAATAGGAATCAAGCATCATGTTCTCCGTATAGGCGGCAAACGGCTCGACCGCCCCTTCCGTGCTGAGATCCAACAGATACACCGCAGAGGTCAATCCCCCGTCCAGGGCGGAAATGGCCGTCACCGCGGCATGGGACCCGGAGGGGTCCAGGGCGACCGAGGTGGGGTAATAGTCCGCAAACCAATATTGAAATTTCGCCGTCCCATCTGGTTTATAGGCGGTCAGTTCCCCGCAGTACCCTTCCGCTTGGGTTGCAAAGGCATAATGCCCATCCTCCGACAGTGCCCCTGCGAAAATGTTTCCTTCCGTATTCTTTTTTTCAACAGTCTTTGTGCGGCTCTCGACCTGATAACCGGTCCCTCCCAGATTATAAATCAAGGTGCGGGAACCGTTTGTCTTCATAACAGGTTCGCTGAAGCTGTGCTGGCGGCTTGCCAGCACCTTGGCGGTGGAATTATAGATGGAGAGGTCCGTGTCGCTCACCACCACAAGCTCTTTATTGACCGAAAGGAAGTTTTTCGGCTCCACGACGGTGCCGGCGATCGGCTGCGGGAAGCCATCGCCCACGCCAATGCCAACCACACGGTCCTGCACCCACTCCATCACGCGGTCGGGGGCAAGATTCTGCCGGTTAAACCACAGCAGCATCCCCACCACGCTCAAAATCAAAATCAGGATGATCTTATAGACCCACCCTGGGATTTTATGCGTGCGCTTTTGCTTTTCCCGGCGCTTGGCGCGTCGTTTCGCAATCTGTTCCGCATGGCGGTCGTGTTTTGCCACGTCGATCTCGCCCGTGGCGAAGCGTTTTCCCTGGCTCATACCGGTCCCTCTCCATAAAACACACGGTTCAGATACAACCCGCAGGGCGGTGCGGTCGGCCCTGCGGCGGTGCGGTCGCGCGCGGCCAGAATCTCCGGAATCTGCTCCGGCTGCAGCTTCCCTTGGGCCACATACAGCAGCGTCCCGACCATGATGCGCACCATATTATAGAGGAACCCATCCGCCGCCACCGTAAAGGTGACCAAGCCGCCGTCCCTCTGTATGCCTGCACGGGTGACCGTGCGGCACATATCGCCGCGGTCCCGCGCATCCGACGTACAAAAGGACGTAAAATCGTGTTTCCCTATGTAATGCGCCGCCGCCTCGTTCATACGGGACAAATCCAAAGGATACCAATAATGAAGCGCCCGGTTCCGCAAAAAAGGATTGCGGACCGGTTCGTTCCAAATCTTATAAATATATTCCTTGCCGAGGCAGGAGTACCGCGCATGGAAGTCCATCGGGACCTCCCTACAGTCCTGCACAGCGATGTCCTCCGGCAAAAAGTGGTTCAATGCGTTGAGCAGCCGTTCGCAGGGGATGGTGTGCCCGGTTTTCAAGCTGATGCAGTATTGATTGGCATGCACCCCGGAATCCGTGCGGCTGCACCCCTTGATCTCGGGCTTCTCGGAGGTAACCTTGAAAAGCGCCTCCTGAAACACCTGCTGCACAGAGACCGCATTGTTCTGAATCTGCCAACCGTGGTACTGCGCGCCGTCGTAACAGAGCGTCAATAACAAATTGCGCATACGCTTTTCCTCCTCTCCGTCCCGGGGATTTTTATAGGATCGCCGGCATCAAAACATTCAGCACAATCACCAGCGCACAGACCGCCACGGAAATCGCGACCGCCCAGCCGTCGCGCGCAGCCATATGCAGCTGTTTCATCTTGGTGCGCCCTTCCCCGCCGTGGTAGCAGCGGCACTCCATGGCCATGGCCAGGTCGTACGCCCGGCGGAAGGACGACACAAAGAGCGGGATCAGGATCGGGATCAGCGCTTTGATCCGCTGCATCAATCCGCCGCTTTCCAGGTCTGCGCCGCGCGCCTTCTGCGCGCTCATGATCTTATCCGTCTCTTCCAAAAGCGTGGGGACGAAGCGCAGGGCGATCGTCATCATCATGGCGATTTCATGGACCCGCACATGGAGCACTTTCAGCGGTTTCATGATGCGCTCCAGAGCGTCCGTCAATTCGGTCGGCGTGGTTGTAAAAGTCAGCACCGCGCTGAATAAAATCAGGCTCATGATGCGGATCGCGATAAAGATGGCGTTTTGGATGCCATTCCAGGTGATCTGCATAAATCCAAAGAGCGTCACCAGCGGCTCCCCTGACCCATAGAACAGGTTCAGAATGCCGGTGAAAATTACAATGAACAAAACCGCTTTCAGGCTCTTGAAATACTGTTTGACCGGCACGCCGGAGCTCGCCATTACGCACACTTCCAGCGCGATCATCAGGAGCAGCGCAGCGAAATTCTGCGCCACAAAGACAAATACAATAAATAGGAAGGTCAAAATCACCTTGACGCGCGGGTCCAGGCGATGGATCACCGATTTTGCGGGGAAATATTGCCCCAGGGTGACATCTCTAACCATGCGTACGCCCTCCTTCCTCCAGCAACGGCATCAGCTGCCGGATCGCCTGCTCCAACGTGAGGGCGGTCTCGACCGGATAGCCGTCTTTTTGCAGCATGGCGAGGATCTTGGTGATCTGCGGGACCCGCAGGCCCATCCGCTCCAATTCCTCCCCGCGTGCAAACACCTTCTTCGTCTCGTCGAACATGGCGGCCTTCCCGCCGTTCATCACCAAAATTCGATCCGCGGTGCGTGCGATGTCCTCCATGCTGTGGGAAACCAACAATATCGTATTGTGCCGTACCTCGTGGTAATTCACAATCTGCGAGAGCAGAACGTCGCGCCCGCGCGGGTCCAGGCCTGCGGTGGGTTCATCCAAAATCAGGACGTCCGGGTCCATCGCGATGACGCCCGCGATGGCGACCCGGCGCTTCTCGCCGCCGGAGAGCTCAAACGGGCTCTTTTCCAGGAGCTCCTCCCGCAGTCCGACAAATTTCGCCGCATCGCGCGCACGCTTTTCAATCTCCGCCGGTTCCAGCCCCATGTTGGAGGGACCGAAGGAGATGTCCTTGAGGACTGTCTCTTCGAAGAGCTGGTGCTCCGGGTACTGGAACACCATGCCCACGCGGAAGCGTACCGCCCGGATTTTCTTTGGCTCCGCCCAGATGTCCTTCCCGTCCAGCAGCACCGTCCCGGAGGTGGGCCGCAAAAGCCCATTGAACTGCTGGATCAGCGTGGACTTGCCGGAACCGGTATGCCCGATCACGCCGATGAACTCCCCCTGCTCGATGGAGAGGTTCACATGGTCCACCGCCGTCTTCTCAAACGGCGTGCCCGTGCCATATGTGTATGTCAGGTCTTTCGTCTCAATAATCGCCATAGTGCTTTCTCCAAACCTCCGTCAGATTCCGCTGTGCGGATACCTGCGGATCTTTTATTCGTCCTTGCCGGGAGAATTATCTGCCTACCGGCGCCTTCAAAATCCGCTCCAGCGCGGCCACACAATCCTCTTCATTCAATACGCACTCCGGCAATGGATAGCCGCTCGCGCGCAGGCGGTAAATCAGTTCCGTGGCCTGCGGGACGTCCAGTTTGTGCTGCTTGAGCAGCTCCACATGGGAAAACACCTCTTTGGGCGTCCCCTGCAACAAGATCTGCCCGTCGTCCATCACCACCACGCGGCCCGCCTGCACCGCCTCATCCATATAGTGGGTAATCAGGACAATGGTGATCCCCTTTTCCCGGTTCAGCTTGTGGATCGTCCGCAGCACCTCTTCCCTGCCGCGCGGGTCGAGCATCGCGGTCGGCTCGTCCAGCACGATGCACTCCGGCTGCATCGCGATGATCCCCGCGATGGCAATGCGCTGCTTTTGGCCGCCGGAGAGCTTGTAGGGGGCGTTTAGGCGGTAATCGTACATCTCCACCGCCTTCAGCGCGTCGTCCACCCGCCTGCGGATCTCCTCCGGCGCGATGCCGAGGTTTTCCGGGCCGAACGCCACATCCTCTTCCACGATGCTGGCCACCAGTTGGTTGTCCGGATTTTGCAGGACCAGCCCCACGCGGCGGCGAATCTCGTAGACGAGACTCTCATCGAGGGTATCCATCCCCTCCACGTAGACCTTGCCCCCAGCGGGCAACAGCATGGCGTTGAACATCTTGGCGATGGTGGATTTTCCCGACCCATTGTGGCCGAGCAGTGCGACAAACTCGCCCTTTTGAATGTCGAGGTTGACGCCCTTGAGCACCTCGTGCACCTTCCCGGCTTCGCCGTCTTCCACATCGTCATAGGTGAATTTCAAATCCTTTGTCTGTATAAAAGCCATTTGTTTTTACTCCCTGTAATTTCAGCAATGGCGCTAACCGCCGGTGGATGGTCTTCTGTTTGGGCGCAGCCCACAGCGCCGTACTTCGATCGAATCCCGCGCTAGCCGGTTGGCAATGTCCCTCGCAAAAGGTATTCGCTCGAACCTATTTCAAATCATGCGCTTTTCTCAAACATCTCAAGCACACTTTTCAAATCCAAATTGTATAAAACATATTGTAATATCCGATATGTTGTCGAATTAGGACTCCCAAATCGCGGTACTCCCGCAGGGAAGGACCAGCCCAGTTTCCGTCACCGGAAGCCCGATCTCCCCGGAGGAAACCTTCCCGCCAAAGCGCTTTTGCAGCAATACGCCCAGCAGGTATTCCATCACCGCGGGCGAAAGGCCGGTGGTGTAGGAATTCAGGATGAAGAACAGCGGGTTCTCGGACAAAATCGGCACGCACATCTCCACCAGGGAATAGAGCTGTTCCTCCAGCTTCCAGACCTCCCCGCCGGGGCCGCGCCCATAGGACGGAGGGTCCATGATGATGCCCTCATAATGGTTCCCGCGGCGCTGCTCCCGCTGGACGAATTTCATGCAGTCGTCCACCAGCCAGCGCACCGGCCGGTCCGCCAGGCCGGAGGCCGCTGCGTTCTCCTTCGCCCAGGCGACCATCCCCTTGGAGGCATCGACATGGCAGACCTGCGCACCCGCCTTTGCACAGGCGAGCGTAGCCGCCCCGGTATAACCGAACAAGTTTAAAACCTTTACAGGGCGGCCCGCCGCGCCGATTTTCTGCATGGCAAACTCCCAGTTTACCGCCTGCTCCGGAAAGATTCCGGTATGTTTGAAGCCCATGGTCTTGAGCTGGAAGGTCAACTCCCCATAGCGGATCTTCCACATGGAAGGCACCTTTCGATACTCCTGCCAACTCCCCCCGCCCGTATGGGAGCGCTGGTAGCGCGCATGCGCTTCACGCCAAAGGGGATTTTTGCGCGGCGTATTCCAGATGATCTGTGGGTCGGGGCGGATGAGGACGATATTCCCCCACCGCTCCAATCGTTCGCCGCCGGACGTGTCGATCAGTTCGTAATCCTTCCATGCTGCCGCTCTCAAAGCAAACCCTCTCTTATCCGTCAATTTTCAATACAAATCGTACGATTATAAATCAATTCTACAAAATGTTTACACTTTTTTACGCCAAACGCTCCCGCAGGACATCCGCCACGGAGTTCGCAAGCACATTGATATACTCCAAGTCCTCGCCCTCGATCATCACGCGCAGGAGCGGCTCCGTACCGGACGGGCGGACCACGATGCGGCCGCTAGTCCCCAGCTTCGCCTTCGCGTTTTCGATGGCCTCCTTGACCTCGCTGTCCGTGTAGAAATGCAGCTTCCCCTCCGGGCCCACCTGCACATTGACGATCACCTGCGGATAGCGGGTCATCAGGGTTGCTAGGCTGGAGAGCTTCGCCTCGCGGCGGTGGACAATGCTCAACAGCTGCGCCGCCGTCATCTGGCCGTCGCCGGTTGTGGCAAAATCCAGGAAGATCACATGGCCGCTCTGCTCGCCGCCAAAATTATAGCCTTCCAGCTGCATCTCCTCCAGCACATAGCGGTCGCCGACCTTGGTCGCCTCGAAGTGCAGGCCGTTTTCGCTGCAAAAACGGGTGAAGCCCATGTTGGTCATGATGGTGCCCACCACAGTGTTCTTCGCCAGCTTGCCGCGCGATTTCATATCCGCGGCGCAGATGGCCATCACAAAGTCGCCGTCCACCAGCTGGCCCTTGTCGTCCACAGCGAGGCAGCGGTCCGCATCGCCGTCAAACGCGATGCCCGCGTCCAGGTGGTTCTCCTTGACAAAGCTCATCAGGTTTTCCATATGGGTGGACCCGCAGTTGTCGTTGACGTTCACCCCGTTGGGCTTGTCGGCCAGCATATGGCACTCCGCGCCCAATTCCGTGAACAGCAGCTCCGCCGTGCGGGAGGCCGCGCCGTTTGCACAGTCGATGCCAATCCGCATCCGGGTCAGAGCAAACGGGACCGTGCTCTTGATGTGGTCCACATAATCACGCACCACGTTC
This sequence comes from Anaeromassilibacillus sp. 1001302B_160321_C8, assembly GCF_015554745.1. Classification (NCBI taxonomy): domain Bacteria; kingdom Bacillati; phylum Bacillota; class Clostridia; order Eubacteriales; family Acutalibacteraceae; genus Anaeromassilibacillus; species Anaeromassilibacillus sp. 1001302B_160321_C8. The sequence continues at coordinate 186,544 of NZ_JADNJD010000002.1, forward strand.
GGCGCAGTGGTTACGCTGCCGATGTCGCCCCCTGTGGGGACCGGCGGAACGTCGGCGTGGTCGAGGACGATGGCCTCGATCTGCTCTTCGAGCGCATCTGGCAGCTTATAGCCGTCGCCGCTGAAAATTTTGATCCCATTGAACTCGCAGGGGTTGTGCGACGCTGTGAGCATCACGCCCGCGTCCGCTTTGTATTTGCCGACCAAGAACGCCACCGCCGGGGTCGGCACAACACCGAGCTGCACAACATTAGCCCCCACGCTGCACAGGCCAGCTGTAATTGCACTCTCCAACATATCGGAAGAAATGCGCGTGTCTTTTCCGATCAAAATTTTAGGATGGCGGTGGTTGTTGTCCGTCAACACCATCGCCGCCGCCCGGCCGATGTTCATGGCCATCTCACAGGTAAGCTCCGAATTTGCGACGCCTCTGACGCCGTCCGTTCCAAAAAGTCTGCCCATAGCTTAACACACTCCTTAAAATCGTTCCCCTTTTTCCGGGGGTAGTTTCCTTGCCAAAACGCTCCGAAACCAATCTTTTTTCCTATTGTAACGGCTTTTTCCTGAAAACCGCGTCGCAATCTCATACGACCGGCCAGAAACCAGTGATTTGCAAGACCGCCGGACACTTTTCCAAACCGGCGAGATCCTTCGCCCGCTTGGAAAACCGCCCTGCGGCTAGAGGTCTAAAAGCGGCAGCACATGGATCACCGGCTCCTCATAGGGATGCAACTGCCGGACCGCTTCCACCGCCTGCGCTGCCAGCTCCCGCGGGCAGACCGCTTCCATTTTGCACTCCGCGCCCTGGCAAAGCTCCCCCACCGTCCCGTCGTACGGCTCCGCGCCGGGAAGCGGCCGCCAAGTTCCGGTGACGGCGGCCACGGAGGAACAGCAGTCATACTTCCCGATGTGGCAGGCGCCCAACTCGTTCAACGCTTCCCGGAGGCGGCCAAGGTATGCTTCCGGCACATAAATTTCCAGTTTGACACGTGAAAATTCCAAACGCAAATTCCTTTCTAACCGTTTCTCCCTCTCCGAAACGGCAAGGGAGAATATCTTGGAAAACACGGACTTTGTCTAAATGCTGTCTCAACCCTCGTCTCCCGGGGAGACGGCAATTTTTATTGATACGCTACATCCGAACACCCCTGCCGCTTTTTCCTCCGAGCAAAGCGCGGTATGGCGGACGAAGCCGGACAGAACAAGTGATTTCTACCCGCACCGCCCTTCGGCGGCGATCAAGAAGCCGGGAGGATCGGTCTTCCCGCAATCGTTTTTTCAACCCACGGCCCTCAAAGGGCCGGCAACGCAAAAAGGGATTTATTTCCCGTCCAGTGAATCTTTTGAGGCGCTGTCCTTCGGTTCCTGCGCCCTGGCCAAATCGAAGAAGCTCTGCTGCGGGATCTGCTCCCCCGGCGGCGTCAGCCCCAGGTGCAGGTACGCCGCGCGCGTGACGCAGCGTCCGCGGGGCGTGCGGTTCAAAAAGCCGATCTGCATCAAATACGGTTCATAGACGTCCTCGATGGTGACCGCTTCTTCCCCGATGGCCGCCGCAAGCGTCTCCAATCCCACCGGGCCGCCGTTATAATAGCGGATCATGGCGCTGAGCATCCGCCGGTCGTTGGCGTCCAGCCCGATCTCGTCCACCTCGAGGCGGTCCAGGCCGATCTTGGCGGATTGGTACGTGATCACCCCGTCCGTCATCACCTGCGCAAAATCCCGCACGCGCCGGAGCATCCGGTTCGCAATACGCGGCGTCCCCCGCGAGCGCGAGGCGATTTCCAGCGCGCCGTCCGCCTCAATGGGGATGCCCAGGATGCGCGCGCTCCGGGTGACAATCTTGGCCAGCTCCTCCGGGGAATACATTTCCAGCCGCAGCACCACGCCAAAGCGGTCGCGCAGCGGCGCGGAAAGCTGGCCCGCGCGCGTTGTGGCCCCCACCAGCGTAAACTTGGGCAGCGGCAAATGGTAGGAAGCTGCCATCTGCCCCTTGCCGGTGATGATGTCCAGCGCATAGTCCTCCATCGCCGGATAGAGGATCTCCTCCACGCTGCGCGACAGGCGGTGCACTTCGTCGATGAAGAGCACGTCGCCGGGGTTCAGGTTGGTCAGCAGTGCAGCGAGATCCCCCGGCTTTTCAATCGCTGGGCCGGAGGTGATGCGCAAATTGACGTTCAATTCGTTGGCGATGATCCCCGCCAGCGTCGTCTTGCCGAGCCCCGGCGGGCCGTACAGCAGCACATGGTCCAGCGATTCCTTGCGCTGCTTGGCCGCCTCGATAAAGACCGCCAGGTTCTCCTTTACCTTTTCCTGCCCGATGTATTCCTCCAAGGTCCGGGGGCGCAGAGGGTTTTCCACCTCCGCATCCTCGGGGGCGTACTCCGGCGCAACCATCCGGTTTTCAAAGTCCATCTCATTCTCGTAATCCATCGGCACGCCTCACCACCCTTTCACCGGTTTTTCCCGAATTCCTTCAGCGCCAAGCGGATGAGCTCTTCCGTTGGCAAGCTGCTGTCAAATTTCGCTACCACAGAGGCCGCGTCCGTCGGCGTATAGCCCAACACGGACAGCGCACTGACGGCGTTGGCAGCGTTCCCCGCTGCCGACGGCACCCCGCCCGCAGGTGCAAAGCCCTCCAGGACTCCGCCGCCCATCTTTTTCACCTTGTCTTTCAATTCCAACACGATGCGCTGCGCCAGCTTTGCGCCCACGCCGCTGGCGCGGGTCAGCGATTTGCTGTCCCCCGATGCCGCGGCCATGGCCACCTGCTCCGGCGAAAGCTCGCTCAAAATGGCAAGCCCCACCTTCGGCCCCACGCCGGAAACCGCCGTCAGCATTTTAAAGCAGTTTAGCTCCATCATCGTGGCAAAGCCGAACAGATCCATTGCATCCTCCCGGACATTCAAATGGGTAAACAGCTTGACCTGTTCGCCGATCTGCGGCATGGTGCGCTGGGTGCTCAGCGTGGTGAGGCACTTAAAGCCCACCCCTGCGCACTCCACCACAACAAACCCGGGCTCCATATGCGTCAATGTTCCCTTGATACTATAAAACATACGCCACTCCGTCTATCTCATGATCTGCGCCCCAGCAGCGCCTGCCGCAGGGACGACCCCGCTGCCTGCCCGTGGCAGATGGCCATAGCCAAGGCGTCCGCCACATCGTCCGGCTTGGGGATTTGTTGCAGGCACAGAAGCCGCCGGGTCATCTCCATCACCTGGGGTTTGAGCGCCTGCCCGTAACCCGTCACTGCCTGTTTCACTTGCAGCGGCGTGTACTCATAGACCGGCACGCCGGCCTTTTGGGTCGCCAGCAAAATCACGCCGCGCGCCTCGGCCACGCCGATCGCCGTTGTTTTGTTGTTTTTAAAATAAAGCTTTTCGATGCTGACCGCGTCCGGCTTCCACTTTTGCAGCACTTCCGTCATCGCATCGTATATGATTTCCAACCGGCGGTTGAAATTCTCCCCCGCCTTGGTGACGATCGCCCCATGTTCCAAAGGGACAAACCGACCATTTTGTGCGCGAATGACCCCGTAGCCAACAATGGCATAGCCCGGGTCAATTCCAAGAATGACCATTTCCTGTCTCCATTTGCCAAACGAGTTTCCATAATATTCGCTTTATTATAGCACATCCGTTCCAATTAGAAAAGGGGAAAAGCGTGCGGCAAAGCCGCATGAAACCTGCGCTTTTTCGCAAACATCTGGGCAAGATACGAGAAAGATATATCCATAGAAATAAGATTTGTCCGTTCGTACAAAAAAGATTGCAATTTTAGTAAATTAGTGTATAATTGGCATATAGTCTCCCATTAAGGAGTAGAATGGAAAGGGGTTGCCCGGCATGTTGGAAAAAGTCAATCTAAAGGCTTCCATCACAAAAGAGGAATATAAAAAAGAAGCTTCCGCGCTCAAGGAAGAGCTCTCTTCCCTGCAACAGCTGGTGAAGCAGAACAAGCTTCCCGTCATCATTGTGTTCGAAGGGTGGGGTTCGGCTGGAAAGGGCAGCCAGATCGCCAACCTGATCCTGAACTTTGACCCGCGCGGCTCCAAAGTGTACTCCAACATTGCCCCCACGGAGCTGGAAAAGCGCGAACCGAACCTCTGGCGCTATTGGAAGATCATCCCCGGAGGCGGGGAAATCGCGGTGATGGACCGCAGCTGGTACCAGGAAATCTCCGTACTCCGCCTGGAGGACGAGGTGGACGATGTGACCAACCTGCGCCGCATGAACGATATCAACACCTTCGAGCGGCAGCTCGCGGACAACGGGTATCTGATTATCAAATTCTTCCTGCACATCAGCCAGAAGGAACAGCGGGAGCGCCTGGAAAACCTGGCGAATTCCAAAAATACAGAGTGGCGCGTCACCCAGCAGGATTGGAAGCGGAACAAACAGTACGACCGCTACTACCGCGCATTTGACGAGATGTTGGAATACACCAACACCACTTACGCCCCCTGGCATGTCATCGCCAGCACGGACCGCCTGCACGCGGAGCTGGAAATCTACCACACCGTCATCGACGGGATCAAAACCGCATTGGCGCTCAAGCAGCACCGCAAGGAACACCCCATTACCCCAACCAATATTATCCTTCCCGGCAACTTTACCTTTGTTCCCATGCCGAAGCTGAAGGACGTCTCCCTGGACAAGACCATCACCGATGAAAAATATAAAAAGCAGCTCAAAAAGCTCCAAGAGGAACTGAGCGAGCTGCACAACAAGATCTATCGGAAGCGCGTGCCCGTCGTCGTCTGCTACGAGGGCTGGGACGCCGCCGGCAAAGGCGGCAATATCCGCCGTGTGGCCGCCGCGCTCGACCCCCGCGGATACGAGGTCGTCCCGATTGCAGGCCCGACCGCGCCGGAGCTCGCCCACCATTATCTGTGGCGGTTCTGGACGCGCCTGCCAAAGGATGGGCATATCGCAATCTTCGACCGCACCTGGTATGGCCGCGTGATGGTGGAGCGCATCGAGGGCTTCTGCACCACGGAAGACTGGCAGCGCGCCTATCGGGAGATCAATGAATTCGAACGGCAGCTCTACGATTGGGGTGCTGTGGTTGTAAAGTTCTGGCTGCACATCGACCAGGACGAACAGTTGCGCCGCTTCAACGACCGCCAGAACACGCCCTCCAAGCAGTGGAAGATCACCGACGAGGACTGGCGCAACCGCGAAAAATGGGATCAATACGAAGAGGCGATCGACGATATGCTCCGCTATACGTCCACGGATTTTGCCCCGTGGCACATCATTGAGTCCCAGAACAAAAAATATGGCCGCATCAAGGCTTTGAAAATTCTGATCGACGCGATCAAAGACCGTTTATAAAGTAGGAGCATTCCCGGAAAGAATAGGCTTTCTTTGAGGAATGCTTCGTTTGGATAAGGATGGCAATAGGAAAGGGCCGGAATCCAGATTGGATTCCGGCCCCTTCCCTGTTTAAGAAATTCTGCCATAATCGCAGGTGTACGCAAAAGAATATCCATCACACCCTCTCGGGTATGGTTCTATCATAGCATTCTTTCGGTCCTCCATGGTGATTATGTCAAATCTTTTCACCGATTATTCTTGTTCCGCCGTGGCATTCCAAAAAGCCGGTTGAGCGAAGAGACCAGCAAAATGCCGAGCGCCAGCGCCCCCGCAATACCCAGGGTGTGCAGGCCGGTCTCCAGGAACATCTGCGTATTCCCGGCGATGCAGTATTCCATCGTGTAGTAGATACCGCCCCCTGGCACCATGGGCAACAGCGCGATGAGCAGATAGCCGGTGACCGGCACTTTGTGGATGCGCGCCATCACCTCAGAATAGATGGTGATCACTACCGTGGCGATAAAGAACTGCACAATGTCGTTCTGCAAGGGGCGGCAGAGCAGGTAGACAAACCAGCCGATCGCGCCGCCGAGGGAGGTAAAAAAGATCAGCTTCCCGCGCACATTGAACACCAGGCAAACCGCCATACAAGCGATAAAACTATAGAAGCAGGGCAAATACACGTCCATCCTCACACCCCCCAGATCAGGCGCGGCACCATCAGCGCAATACCGGCGCCGATGGCAATCGCCGTGGCCACAAGCAGCGACTCCACAAAGCGGATCAATCCCGCGATCAAATCGCCGCCCATAATGTCGCGCATAAAGCTGGTGATGACGATGCCGGGGACCAGGTTCATCAGGGCGCCGATGATGATTTTATCCAGATTCGCGCCGAACCCCATTTGGACTGCCAACATGGCGATCGTCGCCGCCACGCAGCTGGCGACGATATTGGTAAAGAAGGCGTTTGCCTGGAACCGCCCCATGAAGTGGTTGACCAGCTTGACCCCGGCGCCGCAAAACAGGGAACAAAACGCGTCCGACAAGGTTCCTCCATAGAACAGGGTAAAGGAAAAGGCGACCATGGCAAACGCGGCAACCTGCGTCCAGAAATCGTAGACCGGCCGCCGGTTGATCTTCTCCACCTCCGCATGGATGCTCGAAACGTCCGGGCATGTGCGGCAGATCCGGCGGCAAAGGTCGTTCGCCTGGTCGACCTTATCCAAATCTGTCCCGCGCGTATAGAGGCGCTTGATCTTGGTGATGGATTTCCCCTCCGGCGTGGTGATGGTCACAAAGATGCAGGTGGGAATGGCGAAGACTTCCCCCGTCTCCACTCCATAGGCGCGAAAAATGCGCTGCATGGAATCCTCCACGCGGTAGATTTCCGCGCCGTTGCGCAGAAGCAGATAGCCCACGTCTGTTGCAGCGCTGATAAGGTCATCGTAGTTCATGCTCTCGCCCCCTGATCATGCGTTTGTTGCAGTATAGCACAAAACCGGTGCGGAAGAAAGGGGAAGGTGTTGTGCTACGTTATGTTATGTTTTCTTTCGAATTTTCACTCTTTCTGTTCATCGTGGCTTTGGATTTTATTAATATGTATCCTTTTGTATTTCTGTTTTCCCCTCAGATACCATCCTTTGCACAACCATCCGGAGGAACCTCAGTTCTTCTCCGGTACAGAGCGGGAGTAATTCCGCAATATTTTGTATAAATTCCTTTCGTTCATTCTCTGCGTCTTGCGCTGTATCCATTGCAACAACAGCGTCCAAGGATATATGAAAATAGGCGCAAAAAGCTACCAACTTCTTTAAACTGAGTCTTTTGGCGCCTCGTTCTGCTTGTCCATAGTATTGTTCGTCTATGTCCAAAATTTCTGCCACTTGCTTTTGGGTTAAGTTGTTTTGGAGACGGTGCCTTTTCAGCTGTTTCCCAATCCTTTTTGTAAATTCCGACTCTAACAAAGATTCCTTTTTACCAGTCATGATTGATGCACTCCATAAGGCTTCCTCCATTCTGATTCAAAAAAACAGCCACAACACTATACCGGTCTTTTACTTCGTAAACGCCTCTAAGTACGCGCGGAACGCCGACGGCAGGGCGTATTCCTGCTGCAACATCTCCCGCCCGGCCCAGGTGAACCCCTCCGGGCGCTCCGTCAAATCGACCCAGTAGCCGGTCATATGCCATTCCACATGGGAGAAGATATGTTTCGCCGCCGGCATCTCCCGGATCGACACCGGCTGTGCACCCCATTCCTGTAGGGTTTCCGCAGCGCCCTCCGGGTTCAGTTTTCCTTCCACGGAGGGAAGCTCCCAGAGGCCCGCCAAAAGGCCGCTGTCCGCCCGCTTGCGGATTGCCAGCTCGCCGTCGCAGACCAGCAGGAACACCGTCCTCTCCTCGATGCGGCGCGCCTTCTTCTTGGCTTTGACGGGGAGTTCCCGCGCAATCCCTTGGCGGTACCCTTCACACAGGGCGTTCAGCGGGCAAACCAGGCATTTCGGCTCGCCGCCCGGCGCGCAGACGGTCGCGCCGAGCTCCATCATCGCCTGGTTGAAATCCCCCGGCCGGTCCTTCGGCAGGATCGCCGCCATACGCCGCTCCACGGCGCGCTTGACGGCCGGGTCCGCGATGTCCTCCCAACCAGCGGTCAAGCGCATCACCACGCGCAGCACATTGCCGTCCACCGCCGGGACGGGAATCCCATAGGCGATGGAGGCAACCGCCCCCGCTGTATAAGGGCCGATGCCGGGCAGCTTCAACAGCGCATCGTAGTCGGCCGGAAGCGTCCCGCCGTACTGCTCCACCATCACGCGCGCGGCCTTTTGCAGATTGCGTGCCCGGCTGTAATACCCCAGCCCCTCCCAGAGCTTCATCAGCTGCTGTTCCGGTGCGCTGGCGAGGGCGGGCACGTCCGGGAGTTCCGCCAGGAAGCGGGCAAAATACGGCTTCACTGCCTCCACGCGGGTCTGTTGCAGCATAATCTCAGAGACCCAGACGCGGTAAGGCGCCGGTTCCTCCCTCCACGGCAGGGAACGGGCGTTGCGTCCATACCATTCCAAAAGCGGTCCGACAATCGCCGCCAATGAATCCATACTCTTCACTTCCCTTCATATACCACGGTTCCACCCCGGATCGTCGCCAATACGCGCAGGTCTCTGAGCTCCATCGGGTCCACCTGCAAAGGGTCCCGATCCAATAGCACGAAATCCGCCCGCTTGCCCGGCCGGATGGAGCCCTTTTCGTTCTCCTCAAAGTATTGGTACGCCGCATAAAGCGTTACTCCCTTCAACGCCTCCAGCGGCGAAACGCGCTGGGCCTCCCCCATGACATAGCCGCCCTTGCTGATGCGGTTGACCGCACACCAGAGCGTTTCCAACATATTGGGTAGAATCACCGGCGTGTCCTGATGGAACGTATACACCACCCCGTTGCCGATGGCGGCGCGCACGGGGCTGATCGCCGTTGCACGCGCTTCCCCGAAGTTTTTCAGATGCACGTCCCCCCAGTAATACGTATGCGCGACAAAGAACGAAGCGATCATCCCGAGCTCTCCCATGCGCGCCAGTTGATCCGGGCGGACCAGCTGGGCATGGATCATCACCGGGCGGATGTCCTCCCCGGTCTTTTCCGCGGCATAGGCGTCGATCATTTGCTGCGCCGCGGCATCCCCATTGCAGTGCGCCAAAATTTGCATGTGGTCTTGCAGCGCTTGCCGCATATACGAACGCACTTCCTCGTCCGTGTGCACGGCGTAGCCGCGATACCCGTCGGACGCATCCGCATACGGCTGGCTCATCCAGGCGGTACGCCCCTGCGGGGAACCGTCCAGAAAGACTTTATAGCCGCCGATTTTCAAGCGGTTATGATACTGCTTGCAATACTGCGGGTGTTCCAAAGCGATCTTCCGGTTGTCCGGCAAATTCGGATAGGCAACTACATCCAATTTCAAGCGCTTCTGCCCGGCAAGGCCGTGCAGGAGCGTCCACTCCGCTTCCTTTGTAAATCCGTCCTGCGCGGTGGTAATCCCGTTTTGCAGGTAGATGTCCTGCGCCTGCTCCATCTGGCGCATCTGCTGCTCCAAAGGCGGCTGCGGGATGCGCGCGGTGAAGCCGGTGAATGCTGTTTCCTCCAAATAGCCGTTGGGTTCCTGGGTCCCTGTGCACCGGCCGATCACCCCGCCCTCTGGGTTGGGCGTCGATGCGGTGATCCCCAACGCTTGCAGGCCCATGCGGTTCACGACCCCCATATGGCCGGACGCATGCGTCACCACGACCGGGAAGGGGTACCGATCCAAAAGCGCGCGGTCCGGATGGCACTTTTCTTCTAAGTCGTTGTGGTCGTAGCCAAAGGCGGACACCCATTGCCCTTTGTCGGGTTTGGTTCTTGCGATAAATGCGTCCAGCCGCTCGGTGATCTCCCCGAAATTCTTGCAGCCGCTCAAGTTTACCAGGCCGAGCGTCTGGGCCAGCGCCGTGATATGGCTGTGCGGGTCGATGAACGCGGGCAGCAAAACCGCGCCCTGTAAATCCACCAGCCGCGTATCCGCGCGTTTCTGCGCAAAGAGCGCCTCCCGGCTGCCCACCTGACGGATAACCCCGTCCTCCACAAGCACAGCCTCTGCATAGAGCGGTTCTTCCATGGTCAGGATGGTACCGTTATAGTAAATCGCTGTATCCATTCTTTCCCCCACTTTCACTTGTTCTTTCAAGAGTAGCATGTTCCAATCAGCGGCGCAATATGAAGCCGTTCGATCTCTCTTTAAAATTTTCAATAAAATTAGCCGCGGCAACCAGCCGCGGCAACACATTCTCATCTGGATGGTTTTACTTTTTATCGTGCTCTTTCATTAACTCAATATACCGAAGAAGATGGGCACATTCCTTTTCACTCAGCGCATACGTTTCGTTGATTAGGCGGATATGATATGCCCCATTTGCAGGAGTATGGAACCGGTTGTATTTTAAGTTGCTGCCCAATAGGTCATCTACACTTGCATCCAAAAGATTTGCAATATTGAGAATCACATGGATGGAACAAATATCTTTTCCTGTTTCAATATTCGATAAATACTTTTCACTAATATCTATCTCTTCTGCCAGCTGTTGTTGGGTCATCTTGTGTTCTTTTCGCAATGCTTGAATGCGTTTGCCAACCACTTCCATGTCCATCAAACCACCCCTAAACACAGTATATAAGTGGAGTTTGATGAAAATAACCTCTTATATTCTGGATATTAGGCATACTATTTTCTGGAATTATGCTATAATAGGCTCTAATCATTGAGGGATAGGGGGTGACAAAATGAAAGATTGTGGAACGATACGTAAAATCGACGAATTGGGACGAATTGTCATCCCCGCTGATATGCGCAGAACATTCCATTGGCAAACGAGCGATTCCATCAAAATTTCGGTGAATCAGAGAAAGCAAACGATTACTTTAAAAAAAGTGACCTGTATTCTGCCAAAAGTGAAGATCAAAACATAAACAATGGGGCTGAGCCGGTTTCATCATCGGTTCAACCCCACTGTTGTACACATTTCCTGTTTTATAAATGTAACCTGCGTTTCAGCTCCTTGCGCATGTTGTCCCCCTCGAAGAGAATCAATGCGGCCAACGAAATGATGCTGCCCGCCACACAGATCAGGGAGGGATAGACCACTTGGAGCATTCCCCGCACATAGAAGATCACCGGCACAATGGCAAACAGTGCGGAGATGGTAAAATACATGATAAAACTGCCCAAATTGAGCTTAAACACCCGCGCGGTAATCGCCAGCACCAGCATCGCCACCACGCAGGTGATCGGGATCACATAATCGATCGACCAGCCGTGCCACCCCGTCCAATAATCCCACAGGGTAGTTAAAACGCAGACGACCACCACCTGGTATAGGATGGATTTCGGGACGTTCCGCCGGTAGTGGAACGCCACCGCGAGGCTGATCCAGCCGCAGACCACCCCCGCCAGCACAAACAACGACCACCAGCCGTGCTCCGGGAGGATCAAGTTGATGACCCCGCAGATCACCACGGCGGCGACGGAAACCAAAATCAAGATGCGGAAAAACAGGCTGTGTTTATGCAGCGTGTCGGGGATGTTTGGGAAGATTGCGCCGCGCACATCCGGCTCACCGTTTTCCTGAAGGCCCCCTTGACACAGCGGGCAGCGTGTACCCGCACCGGTCACCGTAACTTTACATTTGGCACAGTACTTCATTTCCGGTCCCCCTCTCCCGCCCCGAACGGCACATTGGACGTAATTTCCACCGGGATGCCCATCCCGGTGAGAAAACGGAAAAAGTTCTTCTGAATGTCCGTGCTGACAAACGGCGCCGTGAAGCTGGCGGTCAGTTGGTCCCCAAAGGAGCACATACAAACCTGCAGGCGGCTCGTGCTGACGAACACGTCGAACAGGCGGATGTATTCCCGCAATTCCGGCGGCATGTCGATCCTCCCCACATTGGAAATGGCCGCCGTCTCCTTGCTCGCGGAGAGATCATAACCGATCCGCATCACGAAATCTTTGACGACCAGGGGCGCGATGCGGGCCACCGGATTGAAGTCGTACTGGACAAACTGGTTCAGCCGCCCCTCCATCTTCTCCTGGGTCAATTCGCTTTCAAAGGTATCGTGCAGGCTGGCGATCACATCTTCCAGCCGGTTCGAATTTTTTCGGAAATGGTAGCGCGCCTGGATGACGCTGAAAAAATTGCGGGCGCTCCCAGAGGGGAAATAGCTGCGCAGGTTGACCGGCACCGCCAAAACGACCGGGCGCTTCTTGTGGCGCATCGCCATCTCCTTTTCGATGGAGCACATCAGCAGCGCCGCGCAAAACACGGTCATCGTTGCACCGTATTCGTGCGCCTTTTGCAGCACCGCCTTGACCGGCATCACCCCTTCGATCACCGCGATGCGGTGATCCGGCAGGCTGGGCCCGCGCAATTTATACGCCTTCGGGGAGGCCTCATGCTGCTTGCGTTTGCGCGTGTAATATTTGCGGAAGCTGTCGTCCATCTTCTCTGTGGCGGACGCATCGTAGTCCAGCGCGGGCAGCGCGTCCGCAAAGCGGTCCGCGTGCCGGATTGTCAGATAGTGATAGACCAATACGCGCAAAAACTGCACCGCCCCGGTGCCATCCGTCAGCGCGTGGTAGACTTCAAAATTGATCCTGCGGCGGAAATACGTCACTTCAAAGAGCAGGCCACGGCTGCCCTTTTCATAGAGCGCGCTGCATGGGGGTCGGTACTCCTCCCGGACGATGGGCTGCTCGGTGCTGTCCTCCAGATAATACCAGAACATCCCCCGGCGCAGGCTGCACCGGTAGCCCGGGAACACCTCCAGCGCGCGTTCCAACGCCAATTGCAGCGTGGGCTGGTCCACGGGCTCGGTCAGCTCGCAGGAAAACCGGAACACCTTGGTGTCCGCCTTGGTGCTGGTACACGGGAAGATTTTCGCCGCGTTGTCCAGCCGCCTCCAATCCGCAGATTTTTTTGCTTTCACTCTTGCGGCACCTCGCTCAAAAAACGGTTGATGATTTCATAGCATTCTTTCACCTGCGGGAAGCTCGGCGGAAGGGAGAAGAACCCGTGCAGGCCGTCCGCAACGCGGTGCAGCTGCACCTGGTTGCCGAATTTCCGCAGTTTTCGTGCATACTCCTCCCCCTCGTCGCGCAATGGGTCGTACTCCGCCGTGATGACCAGCGTATCCGGCTGATCTGCCAGACTCTTGGCCAACAGCGGGGCAAAATATGGATTGTGCAGATCCTCGTCGCTGCTCTTATATAAGTCCATATAATCGCAGACGCGCTTGGAGGTCAATAAGTAATCCGTCCCGTTTTCCCGCACCGAATCAAAAAAGGAATGTTCCGTATGATCGTTGTAGGTTGCCGGATAGATTAAGATCTGCCGGCGCGGAAGGAATTCCCCCCGGTCGCGCGCCATCAGGGAGACAACCGCCGCAAGGTTGGCTCCTGCGCTATCCCCAATCAGGGTGATATTCTCCGCCGGGGTGTTTAAAAGGTTTGTGTGAAGAAAGATTTCCCGCGCAACCGCATAGCAGTCCTCGGGCGCCGCGGGAAATTTATATTCCGGCGCCAGCCGGTAGTCCACCGAGACGACCAGATGGTTGGTCAGGCGGGCCATGTTTGCGCACACCTTATCATAGGAATCGATGTTCCCCAAGACCCAGCCGCCGCCGTGGAAAAAGAGCAGGATCGCATGGCGCATCCTCCCCGGCGGGGAAAAGATGCGCACCGGGACCTCGTGATCCCCGCAGGAAACCTTGTGATCCCACGCTTTGTAAAAAGGCTTGAGGTAGTGGTAGTGCGCCACATTTTCCACTTGCCGCTCCCATTTGTAGTTGCGCTTGATATCAATATCCGGATAGGACAGCGCCTTCAGCGCCGCCATCACCAGCTTGTTGATCGCCATACATCAACCCCGCCGGCTTCCAAAGCGCGTCTGCCCCAAGGGTTGATCCACCGGGCGTTTGCGCGCAGGTTCGGCGCGCTGGATCACCGGATGCGGCGCTTTGGCGCGCCTTTGCTGGGCAGGTTTTGCCTGCATCCCGCGTCCTCCGGGGACCGGGTCGCGATATTGGCGGGGCTTTTTGCCCCCTTCCGTCTTGCTCAGCAGGGTGGGACGCTGTTTGGGCAAAACATCCTGCAACGATGGGAATTCCGTGAGGGGCTCCATGCGCTTCCCGCCCGTCGGCTGTGGAAAGATGGAATTGCTCTTCTTCGGCGCAGCTGGCTGTACCTTGGGTGCGGAGGGCGCAGCAGCCGCTTTCTGCGCCGGCCTCTTGGAAGATTTCTTCGGCTTTGCCTCCTGGGGAGGCGCCGCCTTTTGTTTGCGCGGCTGTGCCTGCTGCGGGGCCGCCGGGCGCTGCCCGCGGTTCCGTCGCAGCTCCGATTTTGGCACCGGCGTAGTATTCTGCATCGGATACGGATGATCCGCCACTTCGGGGACCTGCTTGCCGATCAGCTTTTCAATGCGCTCGAAGTCCGCCTTCTCGTTGATATCGCAAAACGAAAACGCAATCCCGGACATCCCCGCGCGGCCCGTGCGCCCGATGCGGTGTACATAGGTCTCCGGCACCTCCGGGATGTCGTAGTTGATGACGTGCGAAAGCTCCTCGATGTCGATGCCGCGCGCAGCGATGTCCGTGGCGACGAGCACGCGGGTCCTATGCTGCTTGAAATCGCCGAGGGCCTTCTGGCGCGCATTCTGGGACTTGTCGCCATGGATGGCGGCCGCCTGGATATTCGCTTTTTTCAGCTCGCGCACAACGCGGTCTGCGCCGTGCTTTGTGCGGGTAAACACCAGGGCGGATTCGATTTCGGGATTTTGCAAAAGGTGGATCAGCAGGCGGCGCTTGTTCTCTTTATCGACAAAGTACACGCTCTGTTCAATGGCCTCCACCGTGGTCGCCGGCGGCGTCACGCTGACTTTTGCCGGGTTGTGCAGGATGGTATCCGCCAGCTCTTCGATCTCCTGCGGCATGGTGGCCGAAAACAGGAGGGTCTGCCGCTTCTTCGGCAATTGTTCAATCACCTTTTTGACGTCGTGAATGAAGCCCATATCCAGCATGCGGTCCGCTTCATCCAGCACAAAGATCTGAACATCCTTCAATTTGATAAATCCCTGCCCAATCAGGTCGTTCAACCGGCCCGGCGTTGCCACCAGGACGTCGACGCCCTTTTTGAGCTGCTGCACCTGCGGGTTCTGCGGCACGCCGCCGAAGATCACGCAGGTCTTTAACGGAAGGAAGCGGCCATATGCCGCAAAGCTCTCCTGAATCTGGAGAGCCAGCTCCCGCGTGGGAGTGAGAACCAGGGCGCGGATCTTCTTGGGATGTACGCTGCCCTGTTCGGCAAGAAGCTGAAGGATTGGCACAGCAAAAGCCGCCGTCTTTCCCGTGCCCGTCTGGGCGCAGCCCAAAAGATCCTTCTTTTTCAAGACCGGAGGGATCGCCTGCTCCTGAATCGGAGTCGGGGCGGTATATGCCTCCTTTTTCAATGCGTTCAAGATGGATGGGATAATCCCCAATTGTTGAAATGTCATATCGGTTCCTTTACAATATATATTTTTCAGGGGAAAATGTGCGGTACACCATCCATTTGCATCTCTGTTTTTGGCGGACGTGCCTCTGGATTCCGTACGCAATTCAAAAATAGCCGCTTTTTCGCTCTCCCATGCCGCTTGCCATGGCCCGGCAAGACACGAAACGATCTGCAAATGGACCGGTTTCGATGGATGCAATCCCTTCGCAATTCCCCTAGAACACGGGCGGCTGGCAGATTCTCTTCCATTTGTCCTTCCATTGAGAGCTCCCGCGCGGGGGAGCCTTCTGTTCCCCCTACAGCACACCCGCAGACCTGTCCTTTGTGATAACAGGCCTATACGCTTCTGTTATTATAACGCAGAACTGGAAATTATTCCACCCCCGCTTTCTCACCTGTATCCTTTTGTGGGAAAAATCGGCCCGGCTGTCTCCTCCTCGCAGGGGATTTGTGCTATAATAAAGCGCAAGCCAGCGTTACCGGGGCGCCCCGCTGCCCTCAAAAGCGGCGGGCATGTTTCACGCCCGGCAAACAGTAGAAACCAAACAGGGCAATGCCCAGTTAATTTTATTAGAAATGGAGCGCATTATGAAACAGGAGCGTACCTATCCGCGGGTGGAAGTCACCCGCAAGGCAGAAAACAGCATCAAATCCGGCCATCCGTGGATTTACCACACCGAACTGGTGGAGGGCGAAGCCGGATGCAACGATGGCGCATTGGTGGACATCATCAGCCCACGCGGGCGGTACTTGGGCACCGGCTTTTTCAACAGCCACTCCAAGATCCGGGTCCGGCTTCTCTCGACCAATGCAAACGACCGCTTTGACGAAGCCTTTTGGGAGCGCCGCCTGCGCTATGCCTGGGAATACCGCAAGACGGTCATGGGGGACGACCTCGCCTGCTGCCGGGTTATCTTTGGGGAGGCGGATTCCTTCCCCGGCCTGACGGTGGACCGATTCAACGACATCCTGGTCACACAGACGCTCAGCCTGGGCGTGGAGCAGCGGAAATCCATGCTGTTCCCCCTGCTGGTCCGCATCCTCCGGGAGGACGGCCAAGACATCCGCGGCGTCTACGAGCGCAACGACGTCGCCATTCGTGAGCGGGAAGGCATGGAGCAAAACAAGGGCTTCTTCCCCTTGGACGGCAGCCCGGTCCCGGAAAGCACGCAGACCGAAATTGTGGAGAATGGCATCCGCTATCTGGTGGACTTCGAGAACGGGCAAAAGACCGGCTTCTTCCTGGATCAAAAATACAACCGGCAGGCGGTCGCCCGCCTGAGCAGGGGAAAGCGCGTGCTGGACTGCTTTACGCACACGGGCTCCTTTGGATTAAACGCGGCCAAGGGCGGCGCGGCGCATGTCCGCTGCGTGGATATTTCGGAATCCGCTGTGGACATGGCGCGGGAAAACGCCTGCCGGAACGGGCTCCTCGACCGGATGGACTTTGAGGCGGCAAATGTGTTTGACCTTCTCCCCTCTTTGCCCTGCGGCTCCAAAAGTGACTACGATTTTGTGATCCTGGACCCGCCTGCGTTTACCAAATCGCGCCAAACGGTGGACCACGCGATCCGCGGCTACAAGGAGATCAACCTCCGCGCGATGAAGCTCCTGCCGCGCGGGGGCTATCTGGCCACCTGCTCCTGCTCGCATTTCATGACGGACGCACTGTTCCGGGACATGCTGCGTAGCGCGGCCTTTGACGCGGGCGTTTCCCTGCGGCAAATCGAGGCCCGCCAGCAATCCCCCGACCATCCCATCCTCTGGAATGTACCCGAGACGGATTATTTGAAATTCTATCTGTTCCAGATTGTTTAACATACGGTTTGCCGCATCCACTTCCATTTTTACGAAAAAGTGAAGAGCACGGTAGCTTCTATGGCTACCGTGCTCTTTTCTATATAAATCAGGAGGGCATGTTGGAAGCCATCCTTTCGGGACGCGTGTTGGAATCTTCTTTATAACAAAAGCGGCGCCGCCAATGGAATTAGGAGGTTTGAGGGAAGATTCCAACGCCGCACAATTGCACATGCCCTAGCCCGGCAAACGCTATTCGCTGCGCAAGGCGTCGATCGGGTTCAGGTTTGCCGCCCGGCGCGCCGGCATATAACCAAAGATGATGCCGATCCCAGCCGAAACGCCAAAGGAAACCAAAATCGCACTGATCGAGGGGGTTGACTCGAACCCGATCAAATTGCCTGTGAGTGGCGTCAATATACAGCCAATCACAATGCCGGCAATCCCGCCCAGGGAGCTGGTCACGCCCGCTTCAATGACGAACTGCTGCAAAATGGTACGGCGCTTCGCGCCAAGGGACTTGCGGATGCCAATTTCCCGCGTGCGTTCTGTGACGGATACCAGCATGATGTTCATGATCCCAATGCCGGCCACCAATAGGGAGATTGCGGCAATCCCCACCAACAGCATCGTCATCATATCGGTCATGGAGGTGACCATCTCCAACATTTCGGAGAGGCTGGTCACATTGTACAGGTCTTCGTTCATGAAAATCCCATAGAGATAGTCCTCCAAAACGCTTTTAGCCTGCTCCATGTAATCCGTGTTTTTCACGGTAAAGACATAGCTGGAAATATCCGCACTGAATGAAAGCTTCGTTGCGACCGAATACGGAAGATAGACGCAGTCATCCGACGATCCTTCTTCGGAATCGGCCTTCTCCTGTAAAACGCCGACCACAGTATAGGCTTCGCCATTGATTTTCAGCGTCTGATTCAACGCTGATTCCCCCGCAAAAAGTTCCTGTGCCACATAGGAACCGATCACGCAGACCTTTTGCCGCGACAAAATGTCCGAGTACTGGATAAAACGTCCCATGGAGAGCTCCAGCGCCTGGATATTCAGATAATCCTCCCCAACACCGGAAATCGAAGCGGTGGTGGAGCTCTCCGTACCATTTTTCAGCGTTCCCCCCACGGAAACGGTCGGGCTCATCGCAGCAAACAAGTCCTGTTGTTCCTCCAGGAATTCATACATGGTATCGACGTCCACGTTTCGGGTATCCGTATTGGTGACGGAAACGCTGACTTGGTCCGTCCCCAAATCGGAAAAGCTGTCCGAGATATAGTTCGTCATTCCCTGCATCAAGCTGACCAGGAGGATGACGGACGCCACACCGATGATGATGCCCAGCATGGTCAGGAAGGAGCGCATTTTGCTGCTTGCGATGCTCTTGAGCGCAAGCCTAAAGGATTGACTCATAGGCCTTCACGTCTCCGTCAAATATAATTTTTCCATCGCTGATCTTGACCACGCGCTCGGCCTCCACTGCAATGGAATTGTCGTGGGTGATAATAACTACGGTGTTCCCCTCCTCATGCAGCTGCTTGAGGAAGTCCAGGACCTCCCGGCCCGTTTTGGAATCCAATGCGCCGGTGGGTTCGTCCGCCAGAATCAGGGAAGGGTTTCCCACCAACGCCCGCGCGATGGACACACGCTGCTGCTGGCCGCCGGAAAGCTGCTGCGGCATATACCGCCACTTGTCGCGCAGCCCCACCCGTTCCAGCGATTCCAGCGAGCGCTCTGTGCGCTCCTTTTTTCCCACTCCCGCATAGATCAGGGGCAGCTCCACATTTTCCAGGAGGTTCTGCTTGGGAAGCAGGTTGTACTGCTGGAAGACAAACCCAATGGTCTTATTGCGGATCTCCGCAAGGCTATCGTCCTCCATTTCGCTCACGTCCTGGCCATTGAGGATATATTTTCCCTCGGTGGGCACATCGAGCGCGCCGATGATATTCATAATGGTGGATTTGCCGCTTCCGGACTTTCCCACGATGGAGACAAACTCGCCCCGGTAAATGTCGAGGGAAATCCCGTCGTTTGCGCGCACCTCCATATCGCCCATCTGATAGATCTTATAGATATTCTGGAGGGAAATGAGCGGCTGCGTACCGGTATGTGTTTGTGCCATCTTAGAATCCACCTCCCGGTCCGCCGCGGCCACCGCCGCCACCGCCAGGCATGCCGCCACCGCCGCCAGGCATTCCACCGCCACCGCCAGGCATTCCACCGCCGGGCATGCCGCCCATGCCCATCATGGTGGTGCTGTCGGTCGATGTGGTCGGGTCAATGTAGACGACGTCCCCTTCGGAGAGGCCGCTCTTAATCTCTACATAATCCTCGCTGATCAAGCCGGTCTCTACCTCTACGGAGCGGAACCCAGCCGGGACATTGCCCTGCGCCTCTGTAACGCTGTCGTCCTGCACATAGACGACATTGCCGCGCTGCAGCGCCTGCGCCGGGATCGCCAGCGCGTTCTCCGCCTCGTCGATGATGATCTCGCCGTTGACGTTCATACCGGGGAGCAGATCCCCCACTTCGTCCATCTGGACCGTCACGGGGTATTGGGTGACGCCGTTGCTCGAAGTGCTCTCCAGGCTGACGTTCGTCACCTGCCCGGTGAAGGTCTCCCCTTCAAACGCATCCACTGTGACTTCCACCTTCTGCCCGACCTCTACATCGAGGACGTCAAGCTCATCCACATACATGTCAAAGGTGAGCGCCGACATATCGTATATGATCGCCATCGCCGTGTTGCTGTCTCCTCCGCTGTTGAGCGTATCGCCGGCTTTTGTATTTTTGACAATCACTTGGCCGGAAATCGGCGCGGTGATCTCATAGTCCTCCAAACTATCCTGTGTATTCTCCAATTCGCTCTCGGCATCTTCTACGCTCTGTTCCGCCGTTTCCAAGGAATCCTGGACCGTTTGAAGCGCATCGTCCGCCGACTCCTGCGTATAGGTAAACAACGTTGCGCCCTCATGGACATAGCTTCCCTCTTCCACGGCCATCGACGCAATTTCCCCGCCGTGATCGGCGGTGACCGTCTCTTCCAGCTTTGCGGTGAACGTCCCGTCGCCGCTGCATGCCAAGCCGTTGACTGTGGCTGCCGCCGTGCTGGACGTGGAGATCCCGCCCGGGTTCCCCACTTCAATGGTCACCATCCGGACAACGCTGCCGCCGCTGAGCGTCTGCTCCATGGAGCTCACCGCTGTCACCGTACCGCTCACGGTTTCATAGGTTTCCAAAATCTGCACCTGGGCCGTATCGCCGGCGGAAATCTGGTTGGCATCCGTATTCAAAAACGGCACCTTGAGGACCATTGTCCGGTCATTATAGAGGTCAACCAGCTTGTCGCCACTGTTGACGGTGTCCCCTACTTCCACATAGACCGCCTGTACATAGCCTTCCTCCGGGGAGACATAATCAAGGGACTGGTAGTCCTCGGCCGCCTCATCGTAGTTTTCCTGCGCCTCCTGGTAACGCTCCTGCGCGCGTTCCAAGGAGGTCTGCGCGGACTCAATACGTTCGTCCACGTCCCCGGTGTCAATGCGGTACAAGACATCGCCCTTTTCCACCTGGTCGCCCTTTTCAAAATCCGCGCTGATGACCTCTCCGGAAACCAGGGAGGTGATGGTGTATGTATCCAAAGCGGCCAATGTGCCGGAGGAGGAAATCGACGACTGGATCGTCTGCCGCTCGACCGTGGCCGTCCGTGTTTCGGATTCCATCCCATTGGAGCCTTCGTTTCGATTGAGGATGTGGAACCCGGCAAAGGCCAGGGTTGCCACCAGCACCAAGGCAATGATAATTTTGACAAACTTTTTCCATTTGGGACGCTTTCTGCCGGTTTTATTTTTTCTGCGGAAGAAGGAACGCTTTGGCTGTAAATTCTCAAGTTCTGCTGTGTTGAACTTCACATCATCTGTATCAGTCATCGAGCAGGTACCCCTTCAATACAAAATTATAGCTGTCCGCATCGTCTGTGCTGGACTCATCGTCGTATACCACTGTGATCTCGTCGCCCACATGCACCTCGCCCAATGTGGAGAATGCATACTGCATCTCTTCGCTTTCGATGGTGTACTTCGTTCCATCCACATAGACGGCCACTGGGATCATCGAGCTGGAATTGTCATAGACAATGCCCGTCACTTCGCCGCTGTCGCGATGGTCCTGGTAAACCCAAACCGTGCGCGTTTTGCTGCTGTAGTAGACGACATCCCCCACATCTACGCTGTTGTAGTCGAGGTTATATCCCACTTCGCCGTCGATGATATACGTGGCGTTTTCTTCACTGAACGGCAGGATATCGCCGATGTCCTTGCTATCCGTTACTTCGATCGGACCATTTACATTGTTGTCGGATAATTTCAGATAGTTGATTTCGCCATCCGCATCCAGTTCGCAGTCAAAGATCTGTCCATACATGCTCCCGGATTTGTTGGTCGCCTTGAGCGTGTTATAGAGCAAGGATTTACAGTTGGACATGGTCAAATTGGATTCCATCGAAACCAACGCCAAGCCGTCGTCCAGTTCTTTCGAATAGTACATGGACATGCGCCCCTGCGTCTGATCCCCAGTAAAGTCCTCGTTGGTATATCCGAGCAACGCCAACACCCCATACACGGCCTCGCGCAGCTTGACCGGCTGGTCGGGTTTGAATGTGCCGTCCAGATAGCCGGTCATCCATCCCTGCTGGGTTGCAACATTGATTGCCGTAGCATACGTATGATCCGCCGCAACATCGCCGAAGCGGCGATAGTTGACAGTTGTTCCCGCCTTCCCCTTAAAGGACGACGTATTCAATAAAAGCTGTGCGAATTGGCCGCGGGTCACTTCGACGTTGGAGCCCACCAACACGGAATCGGTGATCCCCAGATTGGACAGCACCTTTTCCGACGTATCCACGGACGCGGCGAAGCCCTGCGCCGGGATGGAGAGAGCAACCGTGCCCATCGCCAAAAGCACGGACATGGTCCGTTTCCATTTATGATTCATTACTATCACCTCATCAAAGAATTTACAGGTTAACTTCTGGCAAGCAAAAGGGTCCCTGCGATCCCCGCCGCCCAGACTGCCGCGCCCAAGAGGCCTGCTAAAATTGCCCACCGGTGCGTCCCCCAAAACGAGGGGAAGCGCGCTGTCCATTCTCTGCGCTGCAGAAATCCATTCATGGAAGATACACCCCTTTCTCTGTCATTGCACGGGACCGGTTTGATCCCCTGCCGTTTGTACGGTCTTTATTATAGGGACGAAACCTGAAATCAAGCTGAAAAAATTCCCACTTCACACAAGTTTAAGGGTGTCTTCACAATTTCGTCACAGGCGGCCAAGCCTGAATGTTTGGGCGCGCTGGGATGGATGCTAAGCCGATTATCTCTGCTAGGAGCCCAACGGTTGCAGCACGCTGCCTTGCCCTTGCAAAATCATAGAACCTTCACATTTCCGGCAAACTATGTTCACAGGCCTCCGGTATTCTAATGATGGATTATTGGAGTTTTGCGGACATTGGAAACTCCAAAAGAGGGGGATTATCATGAAAATCTTATTAATCGAGGACGAAAAGCCTTTGAGCGACGCGCTTTGTCAAATCTTCAGTAAAAAACGATGGGAAACCTTCGCCGCCTACAACGGCGAAACGGGCCTGGACGAAGCCTTGACAGGAATTTACGACATTATCCTGCTGGACATCATGCTCCCAAAGCTGGATGGTTTAACGGTTTTGCAGCGGCTGCGCGAAGCTTCCATCTCCACGCCGGTGCTTTTGCTCTCCGCAAAAGGGGAAATCAGCGACAAAGTGGCAGGGCTGGACTGTGGCGCGGACGACTACCTGGCCAAGCCGTTTGCAACAGAAGAGCTGCTGGCGCGCATCCGCGCCATGACCCGCCGCCGGGGGGAATTGATCTTTGACGACACGTTACAGGTGGGTGATCTCACCCTGAATTTGGCGAATTACACGCTCTCGCGCAGGGACCAGCGGGTCCAGCTCGCCAATAAAGAATTCGAAATCATGAAACAGTTTTTTCTGCATCCGGATACCATCCTCAACAAGGAGGAATTGCTGACCAGGCTCTGGGGGTTTGAAAACGGCGCGGCCGGGAACAATGTGGAGGTCTATATCTCCTTCCTTCGCAAGAAGCTGACCTATTTGTGCTCCCAGATGCGCATCGCCTGTATCCGGAATGTGGGATACCGTTTGGAGGAACCGCTATGTTTCGGAAGCTAAAATGGAAGCTGGTCCGCTTCAACATGGCGCTCTTGAGCCTTGTGTTCATTGCTATTTTTGCAGTGACCGCTGTATTGATGATCGCTGCAAATGAGCAGCAGACGCAGATGACGTTAAACGCCGCTTTGCAAATGCGCGACGACGGAGGCCGTCAGCCCCCGCCGGTCATGGGGGCCATCCGTGTCATTCTGGATGAGCAGCAAGAGGTTGCCACATTCAGCGCGCCCCCGGGCGTATCGGCCGAGCTGGTCCAACAGGCCACGGAAATGGCGCAGGAACAGGAGCAGGAACGCGGAAATTTCTCACTCGATACCTACCATTTTTCCTACGCATTCGATCGGGAACACGCCCATTTGGTACTTCTGGACCAGACGGGGTCCATTGCCACGCAGCGGAACATCCTTTTGATCCTGTTTGGCGTTACTATTTTAAGCCTGCTCTTGCTGTTTGGGTTGAGCACGCTCTTTGCCACCCGCACGGTGCGCCCGGTCAAAGAGGCGTTTGACCGTCAAAAAAACTTTGTGGCGGACGCCTCTCATGAATTGAAAACGCCGCTCGCTATCCTGAACGCCAACCTTTCCGTCCTAGCAGAAAACGGGACGGAATCGGTCGCCAGCCAGGATCAGTGGATCTCCGCCATGCAGGTTCAGATCACCCGGATGAACGGGCTCATCAACGATATGCTGACGCTCGCAAAGCTGGACCACGACCAGGACGCCATCCCTACACGCGCCGTGGATTTCAGCCGTCTGACAACGGGTTGCTTGCTCTCCTTTGAAGCCGTTGCCTATGAAAAGGGCGTGGAAATCCGTTCCCGCATTTCGGAGCATCTCATGGTAAACGGCAGCCCGGAGAGATTCTCCCGTCTGGTGGACATCCTGCTCGACAATGCCGTTAAACATACCCCTTCCGGCGGGATCGTGGAGGTTGTGCTCTCACGTGAAAAGAATCACGCTGTCCTGTCCGTGCGGAATTCCGGGGAAGAGATTTCCCCCGATGCGCTCCCCCACGTATTCGACCGGTTTTACCGGGCGGACAGCGCACGTTCCCGCGAAACCGGCGGTTATGGTCTTGGCCTTGCCATCGCCAAATCCATTGTGGAAAATGCACACGGAAAGATTTCTGCGGAGAGTGCAGACAATCATACGACCTTTTCCGTAGAACTCCCCATCTATGCAGAGGCTCACCCCGGCAGTGGCGCCGATGCATAAAAGCGCTGTCTCTTAAGGTTGCCGCCAAGAGCGGGGTGCCTTGCAGCAACCTGTGTGGGATATTCTCCCGCTTCATAGCCGCCATAAACGCAAAAACGTCCGACACAGGCTTCAATAAGCCCATTTCGGACGTTTTTTCCATATAGTCTATTTCTATAAAATACCCAGGATTCCGTTCTATTCAACCGACCACGCAACGCCAATGACGTCGAGGCCGATATGGATGGCCAGGACAGGCCCCAAGGTTGCCCGCGAAATGGCCGCATGCGGCAAACGCGCGCGGATGCGCTCCGCCAGAGCGGGCGCAATATAGGCGCTCCCCAGGGACTCAATGATGACCTCCACAGCATCCTCCGGCACCCGGTCCGCCAGCGCCTGCATCTGTGCATTCCGGCCGCGCGCCGTGCCGGCGCAAACCAATGCGCCGCCGTCTTTTTCCAAACAGAGGATCGGCCGGATGTTCAAAATCGCCCCCACGGACTGGCGCACAATGCTCAATCTGCCGCTCTTCCGCAAGGATTCCATGTCCTCTACGGAGAAGGCGATGCCGGTCTTTTCCCGCTGCTTTTTCACCTGCGCTACAATATCTTCCAAAGGATAGCCCTGCCGGATCAGCTTCGCCGCCTTTTTGAGCAGCAATGCCAGTCCTCCCGCCGTTGTGCGGGAATCCACAACGCGCACCTTTTCCGCATCCACAGCCTTTGCCGCAATACAGGCGCTGCTATATGCACCGCTCAACCGCGAGGAAATCACCACACAGAGCACCTCGCCGCCCTGATGGACAATCGCCTGAAACATTCCGACAAAATCCGCAACCGAGGCCTGTGCGGTTGCGCAGAGATCCGGATTCGCCGCAATTTTATCCACAAAATTCTGATTCTCGTCCGCGAACCCCTCGGTATAGGAATTCCCGGCAATGGTATAATGCATGGGCACCACACGGAGCTTTAAACGATCCGCTTCCTCCTTTGTCAGGTAGGCAGTGCTGTCCGTCACAAGTGTAATCATCCATTCCCAGCCCCCATTCTGCGGAATCGGTTGTACCGGTTCTCAAGCAGCTGCTGGATGGGGAGCTTTGCATTCTGGGAAAGCTTCTCATACAGATCCGTCTTTAAGCCCTGATAAACCTCTTCGAATTGATTGTGCCCCTCTGGGATGACCCGCTCAATCACCCCGAGCTGCAACAGATCCTCCGCCGTCATACGCAGGCAGCTGGCAGCTTCTTTCACCTTCGAGCTGTCCTTCCAGAGGATGCTCGCACATCCCTCGGGCGAAATGACCGAATAAAGGGCGTTTTCCAGCATCCACACCTCGTCGGCAACTGCAAGCCCGATGGCTCCGCCGCTGCCTCCTTCCCCAATAAACACCGAGATAATCGGCGTTTTAAGGGTCATCATTTCACTCAGGTTTTCTGCAATCGCTTCGCCTTGGCCGCGCTCTTCCGCTGCAATCCCGCAGAACGCGCCCGCCGTATCGACAAAACAGACCACAGGGCGGTGGAACTTCTCCGCCAATTTCATCTGACGAAGGGCCTTCCGGTATCCCTCGGGATGGGCGGAGCCAAAATTCCGGTATAATTTTTCCTTGGTATCGTGGCCGCGCTCCAACGCAATCACGGTGACAGGCATCCCGTTTAAACGCGCGATTCCTGCCACAATCGCCTTGTCGTCTCCAAAGCGGCGGTCCCCGTGCATCTCGATGAAATCATCAAAGATGTGATTGATAAAATCCGTTCCGGTCGGCCGGCCTTTCGAACGGGCCGCCTGTACGCGCTCAAATGCTTCCATTGGACGCCCCTCCTTCCGGGATTGCGCCGTGCAAAGACAGGAGCTTTGCCAGCATTTCCTTCTGTTCGCTGCGTTGAACCACCTGGTCCACAAACCCCTTTTCAAACAGGAACTCTGCGCGCTGGAATCCCGCAGGGAGCTTTTGGCGCATGGTCTGCTTGATGACACGCGGCCCCGCGAACCCAATCAGCGCGTGCGGCTCAGCCAATATGATGTCCCCTTCCATTGCAAAGCTGGCCGTAACACCTCCGGTCGTCGGGTCGGTCAGCACGACAATGTACAGGTTTCCCGCGTCGCTGTGGCGCTTGACCGCGCCGCTGGTCTTCGCCATCTGCATCAGGGAAAGCGTCCCCTCCTGCATGCGCGCACCTCCGGAAACCGTGTAGCCGATCACCGGCAGAGAGTGCTCCGTGGCGTATTCAATCAGGCGGGTGATTTTCTCTCCCACCACCGTGCCCATGCTTCCCATCATAAAATAGGGTTCCATGACAAACAGGCAGCATTTCATGCCGTTGATGCGCGCCGTACCGCAGACAACGCCCTCTTTCTCCGCGCTCTCCAGATACGCGTGTTTGAGCTTGCGGTCGTAATTGGGGAACCCGATCAGGTTGCGCGAACGCATGTTGGCGTCGTGTTCCTCAAACGAATCCTCGTCTGCAATCATGCTGATCCGCTGCCGCGCGTTCACGCGGAAGTGGTGGCCGCACTTTGGGCAAACGTCGAGATTTTCGTTCAGTTCACTTGTGAACAGCATCGCCTTGCACTCCGGGCAGGAGATGCACAGCTCGCTTGGTATATCCGGCGCCGGGGACTTGGTATATTTGTCATACGATTCCAGGTCGTTTTTCGGCTTTTTAAATAGGTTTTTTGGAAGCATCCGTTATCCCCTCTTTTCCCGCAGTTCCATGAAGTTTGTATAGTAATCTCCGGATTTAAACGCCGGTGTGCTCAAAATATCCATATGGAGTTCCGCGTTGTGATCCACGCCTTCCACCACCAATTCGCACAGGGCGGCCTGCATCTTGCGGATGGCCTCCTCGCGCGTCGGGGCATGGACAATCAGCTTGCCGATCAGGGAATCATAGAACGGCGGAACCATATAGTCCTGATACAGCGCCGTATCAAAGCGCACCCAGGGCCCGCCCGGGATATGCAGCAGGGAGATCCTGCCGCAGCTCGGCCGGAAGTTCAACTCCGGATTTTCCGCATTGATGCGGCACTCAATTGCGTGGCCGGAAATATGTATATCGTCCTGCGTAAAGGCCAGAGGCATTCCCGCAGCCACGCGGATCTGCCATTTGACCAGGTCGATGCCGCTGACCATCTCCGTCACCGGATGCTCCACCTGCAAGCGGGTATTCATCTCCATAAAATAGAAATTCTTATCCGGGTCCAGCAGGAATTCGATGGTCCCAACGCCGGTATAGCCAACCGCCTTGGCGGCCTTCACCGCCGCCTCCGCCATCTTCTGGCGGAGCTCCGGCGTGACCGCCGGGGAGGGGCTTTCCTCGATCATCTTTTGGTTCTTCCGCTGGATGGAACATTCGCGCTCCCCCAACGTGATGACATTCCCCTGCCGGTCGCAGAGGAGCTGCATCTCAATATGTTTCGCGGGGGCGACAAACTTCTCCAGATAAACGCCGCCGTCCCCAAAAGCAAGCTGGGCTTCCTGAGAAGCGGAGCGGAATGCGTCCTCAAAATCCTCAGAACGGTCTACGCGGCGAATCCCTCTGCCGCCGCCGCCCGCGCGCGCCTTCACCAGAAGCGGATACCCGATCCGGTCCGCCTCTTCGTGGGCTTTGGCCAGATCCTCTACCATCTCGCATCCCGGGACAACCGGCACGCCCGCTGCAATCATGGTCTTGCGTGCAGCGTCCTTGTCGCCCATTTCGGAGATCACCTTGGAGGACGGCCCAATAAAGACGATGTGGCACTCCTCACATAGGGCGGCAAACTTGGCATTCTCAGAGAGCAGACCGTACCCCGGGTGGATCGCGCCAGCCCCGGTCGCCTCTGCCGCGGAAAGGATCGCCGTCATATTCAGGTAGCTGTCCTGTACCTGCGCAGGGCCAATACAGATGCTTTCATCCGCCAGGCTCACATGCAACGCGTCGCGGTCCGCCTCTGAAAAAACGGCCACCGTGGAAATCCCCATCTCTTTACAGGCGCGGATAATGCGCACAGCGATTTCCCCACGGTTGGCGATCAATATCTTTGAAAACAAGGTCTACACCTCTTTATCATCAAATTCACAATGCTCAAACGATGGCAAAGGAGAGATCCCCTTTTACCACCAATTTGCCATTGACACGCCCTTCGCCTTTTGCAAAGCAGAACGGCCCGCGCTGTCCAGTTGCGCTGCAATGGAATACGATCGTATCGCCCGGCTTTACCTGCCCTTTAAAGCGCACCTTATCCAAACCGGTGTAGAGCGGGGTATGTCCCTTTACCGCCTCCACCAGCAGCACACAGCAGGTCTGCGCCATCATTTCGCACTGGATGACGCCCGGGACCACCGGGTTGCCCGGAAAATGGCCCTGCAAGAACCATTCGTCGCCGCGCACCGTATATTTGCCCTCCGCCAGATTGTCCTCAATCTTGGTCGCTTCATCCAATAGAAGCATGGGCTCGCGGTGCGGCAGGATCTCTTTCAACTCTTCTCTCGTCATAGGTCTTTTTCCTCCTGCCCTCAAAAGATCTTAAAGAGCACCTGGCCGTATTCCACCAGCTGTCCATTCTCTACACAAACATCGACGATTTCCCCGTCCGTGTCCGCGGTGATCTCATTGAGCAGCTTCATCGCTTCGATCACGCACAGCACATCGCCCTTCTTGACCTTGCTGCCGACGCGGACATAGGGGTCCGCCTCCGGGGAAGGCGCCTGATAAAACACGCCGACCATCGGGGACTTGACCTCTTTCAAATTGTTGAAGTCCACCGGTGTGCCATCCTGCGTGGCCACCGGCGCTGCCGAAGCCGCCGAAGCAGGGGCTGCCGGAGCTGCCTGCACGGGTGCAGCGGCGGGCACCGCTTGTACCACAGGCACGACCGCCGGGGCTGCCGGAGCTGCGGCACTGGCGGCTTCCATGCGCAGGTTGGTTCCATCCTCCTGCAATTCCAACATTCCAAGGCCGTTTTCCTTCATGATCTGTGCGAGTTCCCGGATTTCTTCGATTTTCATGAAACTCCCTCCTTACCCGTTGTACTTCTTCAACGCCAAACATGCGTTGTGGCCGCCAAAGCCGAGGTTGGTAGAGAGCGCATAGTCCAACTCGACCTTCCGGGCTGTATTCGGGGTGTAGTCGAGGTCGCACTCCGGGTCGGGCTCTTGATAGTGGATCGTCGGCGGGACCACGCTGTTTTGCAGGGCCAGCGCACATACAATGGCCTCCAGCGCGCCCGTAGCGCCCAGCATATGGCCGGTCATAGACTTCGTGGAGCTGATAACCGCCCCGTATGCTTTCTGCCCCAACGCCTTTTTGAACGCCAATGTCTCTGTCTTGTCGTTCAGAGGTGTACTCGTACCATGCGCATTGATGTACAGGGATGCGTCCGCAGGCATCTGTGCTTCCGCAATCGCCTGGCGGATGGCATTTGCCGGTCCGTCCGCCTCCGGGTCCGGCGCGGTCACGTGATGGGCGTCGTTCGTATTCCCATAACCGACCATCTCCGCATAGATCTTCGCGCCGCGCGCAACCGCGTGCTCGTACTCCTCCAGGATCAAGACCGCGCTGCCTTCGCCCATGACAAACCCGCTGCGGCGCTTGTCGAACGGTGTGCAGGCGTCCTCCGGGTCATCGCTGTTGGACAGCGCCATGCAATTGGCAAAACCGGCAGTGGCCAGCTCATTGATGGTCGCCTCCGTGCCGCCTGCGATGATCGCGTCCGCATAGCCGTGCTTGACCGCCCGGAACGCCTCGCCCACTGCGTGGGCGGAAGTTGCGCAGGCCGTCACAACGCAGAGGGACGGGCCTTTTGCCTGGTATTTAATCGCAACATTGCCGGCGGCAATATTGGTAATCAATTTGGTGATGAAGAAGGGCGAAATCCCCTTCGGCCCTTTGTTGAGCAGTTTCGTGGTCTCTTCCACAAAGGTATTCATTCCGCCGACGCCCGTGCCGATATAGACGCCCAAGCGCTCCGGCTCCACTTTGCCCTCGATGCCGCTGTCCTGCATCGCCTGCGCCGCGGCAGCCATCGCATACTGGGTGAACAGGTCCATCTTGCGCACCTGGGATTTTTCAATGTACAGCAACGGATCGAATCCCTTGACCTCTGCCGCAATGTTCACTTTGCTGTTGGACGTATCGAACTTCGTAATTTTTCCAATGCCGTTCTTGCCCGCAAGCAAGCTCTCCCAAGTGGTCGGGATGTCGTTGCCAACCGGCGTAACTGCGCCGATTCCGGTAATTACGACTCGTTTTTCCATTTTTTACAATCCCCCAAACTTTTACATACCGAGGCCGCCATCCACGCGGATGACTTCGCCCGTGATATACGACGCGCCGTCTCCCGCCAGGAAGACCGCCAGATTTGCAATATCCTCCGGCTTGCCCATATGCTTGAGCGGGATCGCCGCACTCGCGCCTTCTTTTACTTTATCGCTGAGCTTTGCCGTCATATCCGTTTCAATGAAACCGGGCGCAATGGCGTTGCAGGTCACATTACGGGAAGCGAGCTCCTTCGCCACGGACTTGGTCAGACCGACCAGCCCGGCTTTGGCGGAAGAGTAGTTCCCCTGCCCTGCGTTGCCCATCAACCCTGAGACGGAGGAGATGTTGATGATCCTTCCGCTGCGGCGCTTCATGAAATGCGAATAGCAATGCTTAATCATATGGAAAGCGCCCTTCAAATTCGTATCGATCACCGCGTCAAAGTCGGCCTCCTTCATGGAGAGCAGCAGGCCGTCGCGCGTGATGCCGGCGTTGTTCACCAAAATGTTGATCTGCCCAAAGTCCGCCAGAATCTGTGCCACCGTCTCCTTTGTCGCATCAAAGTCGGACACGTCGCAGCGGTACGCTTTGGCGGTCACGCCGTGCTCTGCGGCAAGCGCGCATGTCTCGTTGGCGGCCTCTTCGTTGCCCGCATACACGATCGCAACATTGGCGCCGCTCTCTGCCATCTTCAATGCAATCGCACGGCCGATACCGCGGGAACCTCCGGTGATAACCGCAGTCTGATTGGTCAGCAAAAAAATTCCTCCTTTAGTCTCTCATCATTTTGATCTGGAAATGGCTTTATTTCAGCGCATC
The DNA here is from genome assembly GCF_015554745.1 of Anaeromassilibacillus sp. 1001302B_160321_C8. NCBI lineage: Bacteria > Bacillati > Bacillota > Clostridia > Eubacteriales > Acutalibacteraceae > Anaeromassilibacillus > Anaeromassilibacillus sp. 1001302B_160321_C8. The sequence goes on from NZ_JADNJD010000002.1 coordinate 218,205, forward strand.
CACCGTGGCCTGTAAGGTTTCCGCATCCTCCACGCGATGGATGGATACGCCGGGGAGCGTCTTTTTAACCAAACCGGCGAGCGTTTTGCCGGGCCCGACCTCTACAAAATCGGTGACGCCCTCGTCCGCCATCTTTTTCAAAATCGCCTGCCACGGGACCGGGTGGTTGACCTGCATGGCGATGTTCTGCTTAATCGCCGCCGCATCCTGCGCATAGTGCTCTGCCGTATAGTTTGCATAGAGCGGCGTCGCCGGCGCGGAGACCTCCACTTGCTTAAGCTCCTCCTGCATCTGCGCCGCCGCAGAATCCATCATCGGGGAGTGGAATCCGCCGCTCACCGCCAGCGGAACGGCACGGCCGCCCGCCTCCTGTACCGCCTTGCAGAGCCCTTCCAAAGCCGTCTTTTCGCCCGCCACGGACACCTGTCCCGGGCAGTTGTAGTTTACCGGATAGGTCCCCGGATGTGCCGCGCAGAGTTCCTCCACACGCTCGTCGGAGAGCTTCAGCACAGCGGCCATGCCGCCGTTTGTCCGCTCCGCCGCCTCGTCCATAAAGGAAGCGCGCTTACACACCAGACGGAAGCCATCCTCCGGGGTGAGCACCCCGCAGAACGTCAGGGCAGCCACCTCGCCAAGGGAAAAGCCGGCCGCCACGTCCGGCACAATCCCGCTGGCTTTCAGGGCTTCCGCCGCCGCGAGATCCACACAATAGACGCACGGCTGCGTATTTTCCGTGCGGCTCAATTCCTCTTTCGTCCCGGAAAAGCACTGGGCAGAGGTATTCGAACGGATGGAATCCGCCAGATCGAACACCGCCTTGGCCGCTTCGCTGGCCTCGCAGAGCGACTTTCCCATACCAGGATACTGCGCGCCCTGCCCGCTGAACAAAAAGGCTATTTTACCCATTTCATCGCACCTCCGAGAACCTGTTCGCCCTGTGTGAAGAGATCCTCGATGATCTCTTTGCAGGTCTGCTCTTTATTGACCATTGCGGCCACCTGGCCAGCCAGGAACGAGCCATGCTGTGCGTCGCCCTCTCGCGCCGCTTTGCGCACCGCACCCACGCCGTACTTTTCAAATTCCTCGTCGGTTACATTGGGGTCATATTCCATATGGGCCAACTCGCGGGAGAAGGGCGTCTTCAACGCGCGCACCGGATGCCCCAGTCGGCGGCCCGTGCTGATGGTGTCGATGTCCTTTGCCTTGAGAATTTTTTCCTTGTAGACCGGGCTGATGGTGCACTCCTTCGCCACCAGGAAGCGGGTACCCACCTGCACGCCCACCGCGCCCAGCATGAACGCTGCCGCCAGCTGACGTCCATCCGCGATGCCGCCCGCCGCGATCACCGGGATCTTCACCGCGTCGCACACCTGCGGGACAAGCGCCATGGTGGTGAGCTCACCGATGTGTCCGCCGCTTTCGCCACCTTCTGCGACCACCGCAGCTGCGCCGCGCTTCTCAACCAGCTTTGCAACGCCCACAGAAGCCACCACTGGGACGACTTTGATCCCGGCTTCCAACCATGCGGGCATATATTTGCCGGGGTTCCCTGCGCCCGTGGTGAGGACCGGTACCTTTTCCTCTACCACAACGCGTGCAACCTCTTCGACAAAGGGACTCATCAGCATCACGTTGACGCCAAAGGGCTTGTCTGTCATCTCACGGCACTTGCGGATCTCCGCGCGGAGCTGTTCGCCGTTGGAATTCATCCCGGCGATAATCCCCAGGCCGCCTGCGTTCGAAACCGCAGAGGCGAGGGACGCATCCGCAACCCAGGCCATGCCGCCCTGGAAGATCGGATATTCAATGCCAAACAACTCGCAAATCGGTGTCTTTATCATAAAAATTGCTCCTTTCCAGATATCCACTCAATCTTTCTTTATACGGTCCAAACCAGTGTACAAGCGCCCGTCGTCAGGCCCCCGCCAAAGGTGGAAATCACAAGCACATCGCCCGGATGGAACGCTCCCGCGCGGTGCATCTCATCCATCAGAATTGCAACACCCGCAGAAGAGGTATTTCCATAGCGGCTGATGTTCACATGGAATTTCTCCGGTGGGATACCCAGCCGTTTCTTTGCGGTTTCAATGATCCGCAGGTTGGCCTGGTGGGGAAGCACAAAATCCACGTCGTCCTCTGTCAGGCCCGCCTCTTTAATCACGGTGCGTATATCGTTACACATGGCGTTGACTGCAAATTTATAGACCTCCTGCCCATCCATAAAGAGGTAGGATTCACAATCCTTGGTTTCGCCAAAAGGCGAATTTCCCTGCACGTTCGGAATCCTAAGCACGTCCATATTGCCGGACGTCGTAATGCGGATGGAGCGCAAGCCGTCCCCCTCGCCCAACACAGCCGCGCCAGCCCCATCGCCAAACAGCACGCAGATCCGGCGGTCCTTCCAATCGAGCAGCTTGGACATCTCCTCCGCGGCAATCAGCAGGACCTTCTTGACGCGCTTGCGGGCAAAATAGCCGGCTGCAACGTCCAACATATAAACAAAGCCGGAACACGCGGCATTGATGTCGAACGCCGGGCAAGTCGCCCCCAGCCTGTTCTGGACAACGCAGGCCAGAGCAGGCGTTATGTAGTCGCCCCGAATCGTTGAGCAGATAATCAGATCCAGCTCTTCGGGTTCGACGCCTGCATCTCGCAGCGCCGCACGCCCTGCCTCGACCGCCAGATCGGATATGGTTTCGGTTGTGCAGACATACCGGCTTTTGATTCCTGTCCGGGTGGAAATCCATTCATCCGAGGTATCCAGGAAAGCCGAAAGGTCATCGTTTGTCTGCGAGCAGGCAGGATGGGCACTTCCCGTCCCCAGGATCTGAAAACTCATATTCACACCATTCTTTCTCACTTTGATTGTCGTCCGCCGAGCGGAATAAGCCCTCAATCCATAGGATTCATTTCCCTCATGGGGCTACCTGGGCCAGCCATTTTGAATGGCATAAGATACAAAACGGCTCATTTTAAAATACTTCAATTTTTTTAATTATATTGCAAATCCATTTTTTGTCAAGCGAAAAATATTTTTCGTATTTTACATTATAAGGGCTCAAAACAATCAAATACCGCTATTTTCCTCTATATAGAATGAAAAAAGCGATGAAAGATCTCTTTTTTTCAACAGGTTCGCTAGAATGCATGTGAAAGGATTTCCTATAAACACATTATAAATGTACATTCCACAACAGCCAATGGCTGTCAGAAGCACAACTTTTCTTTTACGTATTTTCTCACATTTTCCCTTTCTAATCAAGTCGTAACTTGTAAAATAGTCCGGCCACAGAGGCACAACCTCCTGCCCAGGAAACGCCTCCTTTGTCCGAGGCACAAAAGTGTTTCTAAGTAAAGAAGCACCCTGCCGCAAACACTTCTTATGAATGCGGCAGGGCGCCCTGCGTCTTATCTAGTTCAAGATGTGCGAACCATCCTTTATGCGATGGTTACGGAGCAATGCTGCTGCGCGTTCTGGCCCGGCAAGGTCGTGTAAACGCCCGTGCTCTGGCCCGGTGTGCCGACGGCATAGACTCTGTAGTAGTAGTCGTTTCCGATCTGCGCCACAAACTGCGTCTTCAGCACGCTGCCATTGCCCACCGTGAAGCTCGGGGCAACACCGTTTCCATTGACAACCGTCATCTTGAAGCAATATGCGCTGCCTCTCTTCAAGGAGAAGCTGACCGTTGTATCGCTGTATACGCTCGCCTGTGCAAGCACATTCTGCGCTGCGGTGACCGCCTGGTTGACGACCGCTGTGCCAGCAGAGCCGTACACATTGCTGTTGTTCTTCGAGCCGGAAGATCCGGAAGTCTTGTGGCTGTTGCCAGCATCCGGCTTCGTGGGCTCCTCAACCTCTGTCGTCGCGTTGATACGCGCCTGCAGGGTATTGTATGCACTGACAATCTCTTCCGAGGACGCGTCCGCTTTTGCAACAACTGCCTTCGCGGTCTGGATAGCAGCCTTCAACGCTGCATAGTCCACCGCTGTGTAGTCGTTTGCATCCGCCTGTTCACCTTGGGCAATCAAAGCCTCCAATGCGTCCTTATCCGGCGTCTTGCGCAGGTTTGCCATTGCAACCGTCAGGTCGTCTGCACATGCATTGACTTCCTTCTGCGTAGCATTGGCGTTTTCCATCATTGCCTTGGCTGCATCCAGGGCGTCTATGAAGGCGTTCTTGACCTCTTCGCTGCTCTCATAGCTGTCCAGGTCGGCCAGGATCTCTTCCGCCTTCGCAATCAGCGTCTCCAGAGAGCTGGTATCCGCGCGGAAGGTCAAGCCTGCGATTGCATCCTGCAGGGCCTGCTTTGCCGGCTCCACTTCGGTCTCCAGAGCGTCTTCGTCGTCTACGAGCGCTTCTGCGTCCGTAACAGCCTTCTCATAGGCCTCCCAGCTATTCGGCGTGAAGTCCTCTTCGTTGAGATCCGGCAGGAGATCCAACAAGGCCGCCAAGCCTTCTCTGTCTCCAGCGGTGAAGGACAGGTAGAACATTGCGTCCAACATGTTCTTCCAAGCTTCGTCGATTTCGTCCTGCAAGGCCGTCTTGTCCGCCTCAACAGCAACCGCCGCTGCATATGCTGCGTCAAAGTTCCTCTTTGCGCTCGGGATCATCGTCGCATACTCTTCGCCGGCCATAGCCGTTTCCGCATTTGCGATTGCCTCGCGCAATGCAAGCTTGCTGATCACTGTGCTCACGAGCTGCACCGTGGTTTCGGTGTTCGGCATCGTCAACACATAATCAAATTCCTTGGTGGAATCCAGTGCTTCGATATCAACTGGCGTCTCTTCGCCATTGACCAGCACGGAGGCCGCTGCAAACTCTCTGCCATCCAGTCTCGTCGCAAAGGTCAGCGTCACTTCGTCGCCCGCCATGACCTCTGCGGTGTAGCTGCCCAGCAAGTCTGCAAACGGCGGCTTTTCACCGTTGACCAAAAGCGTCACGTTCGAATCATATTCAACGCGCAGGGTGTGCTCAGAAGGTTCTTCTACCGTCAGGCCGTCGATTGCCGCCTGCAAGGTATCCAACGCGTTCAGCAGCTCTGCGTCCGTTGCGGATTCGTTATCCAGCGCTGCGCCTGCGGCCGCATACGCAGATTCGAACGCTTCCCAAGCCGTGTCAAGATACTCGCCTTGGCCTGCATCGTGAATCTTTGTGGCCTCCAGATACAGTTCTTGCAATTTTTCATACGGGGTCTTCTCCGGAACCGGAACGACCGTCGCATACGTCTTTGCAGAGAGGTTCTCGTTGCCATTGATATTGGTGGCCATCACGCGGATTCTCGTCCCAACCGGAACGTTTTCGCCCACGGAAACCGTCGCCTTGCCAGCATCCTCCGGATTCGGCGTAATGCTCGCGCCTTCGATCTCGCGTCCGAAGGAATCGACGATGGACCAATCTGCGGATGTTACTTCATACGTATCATCCCACACCAATCCTTCGATGGCTGCCTTCAACATATTATAGGCGCTGTCGATAATCGCTTCTGCCGCGCCCGGTGTTGCCACTACAACGTTCGCCACGTTGATGGCTGCATTCAGAATTGCTACGCTGCTCTCTGTGTAGATGCTGGTATCAATCCCATTTGCCTGCTCGAGCAGAGCCTGCAGGTCTTCCATGGTTGCGGCTGCACGTGCAGAACCCGCTTTTGCGGTCGCCGTCGGGGCGGCCTTCACAATGGTGTATTCCTGGTCGGTGCCCAGGACGATTTCTGCATTCTTCGGAGAAAGCGTCACTCCGTCCTCGTCCACAACCGGTACGTCGTTGTAGCCGAGCGTTGCAAAGTCGAGCCACAGGACAACGTTTTCATTGTCCGGAGTGATAGCCGGTGCTTCTGCTTCTGCCTTGTCATAAGCGTCCTGGCCGTTCAGCTCGTCGGCACTGAGCGCCTTATTGTAGACGCGCACCTTGGCGAACTGATTGCTGTTGCTTCTGCCCGTCTCAGAGTCATAACCGATATAGAAGTCCGTGTCATTGGAAGCCACGCCGCCCGTAGAGCTATCCGCCGCCTGCGCGACGATCTCGCCGTTCAGGTAGAGGTACAGGTTGCTGCCGTCATAAATGCCAGCGATGTGGTTCCACTTGTTGATCACTTCGTCGCGGTTATATTCGTACTCATAGGTGTACCATTTGCCATCGTTCGCCTTGATGAAGAAATCAATGGTCGACGTACGGATACGGAAGCCCATGCAGCTATCGCCCTTGCCGAGGAACATGTCGTAATCCCTCTGGTTGCTGGACGGCTTCACCCAAACTTCCACAGTGAACGGGTTCTTTCCTGCGAATACCTCTTTAAAGAGATCCCCGCCGTCGGTCCCCTTGTCGTTCGGAACCGGCATATAACCCGTCATCGCGGCGCCAAAGGTGTCGTCCTGAATCAAGGTTGCCGTTCCCGGGATCACCGGGTCCATCGCGTTGTTGCTCTGGTCCTTCACATACGGGGCCTTGCCGCGAAGCGCAAGAACTTCTTCCAATGCGCTCTCAAGGTCGCTGTAATTGGAAACAAGCGCCTTCTGGGCATCGGTCAGTCCCTCGTAGAGATCCATAACCGCTTCGACCTCGTCGAGCTGGTCATAGGAATACACGAAGATCGAATCGATCGCCTCTTCCACCGCCTGCGCCTGCTGCTGGTCAAATGCATCCTGGTCAAAGCTCTCGAGGGTTCTCCAGGGCTTGCTCAGCTCCATCGGGTCGCCGGAAGCGGTCTCATACGGGATAATGGTGTACTCATAGGTGTATGCCTGATTGTTCGGTACCTTGTACTGATCCAGGTTGTCCGGTCCGCAGCTTGCATTACCGATGCCGCGGGAGATCAGGTCCACATGGAAATACGTCTCCTCGTTCGGGGCCGTCAGCTCGTACGGATGGTCAGCTGCATCCAGCTCGTCCATCGTAAAGTGCAATGCGCTGGCCTCCAGATCCTGCTTGCCGGCCACGAGGACGCCGTAAGGCTTGTCGTCGCCCGTGAGGGCCATCCACTTCACGCCGTTGTGGTTGCCAGAGGTCTGGTTTTCGATAAATGGGAAGAAAGAATCCGTTACGGTTGTGTCATAAACGCCAACCGTCGCATAGGAGCAGCGGTCACTATAGCCTTCGGATGGGCCATTGCCGTACCAGGTGATGTTCTCATAGCCTGCCGGCAAGGTCATCGTGGAGCCGACCTTCATGATCTGTCCCATGCTCGTGTCGGTGGCATCCAATGTAAAGTTGACCGTAACTGCGCCGGAACCATCGATGGTGTACACGACCGTCTCTTTGGCGCCCTTGGCGTTGTTCAGAGTCAGTTCGGTGGTGATAACCGTTCTGCCGTCCTCCGCCGTGGAGACCGTCAAGCCGTCTTCATTGAGCGTAATGTTTCTGCTGGCACCCTTCCAGTTGGAGTCCATATTTTTATCATTGGCATTCGCCGTTCTCCAGAAATCCGGGGCCGGGCCTTCTTCGATAATCTCTTCGCCCTGGAAGACATAATTGGACATCGCGCCCGTGGTCTTATTCAGCTTAAAGCTGAAGCCGTCGCCTTCGACGAGGACATAGTCCGCATCGCTTTCCGTATCCACGGTCACAGCTTTGTCGGAGATCACCGGTGCAACCGCCGGGACAGAAGCCGGGATTGCGAGCTGCTCGTGCGCGACTTCATGGCCTGCATCTGCCCAGAGCGTGTCCTCCTTGAGCAGGAAGTCGATGTTGAGGTAATACTCCGCACCTGCCGGGCGCTCGCTCTCTGCGGGCATGGTGTACGGGATGGTGACCGTCTTGGTCTCCTTCGGCGCTACATTCGCCTCTTCATCCGTGAGGGTTCCTTCGTCAATGACTTCGCCGTCCTGCAGAAGTTTCCACTGGACTTCATAGGCGTTGACATTGGTAAAGTTGTTCTCATTATAGATGTTGACCTTGCGGTTCATGAGCTCGTTTTCCGTAGCATTGACCCAAATGGACTGGTACTGATACTTCACTTCATAGATTTCCGGCTGCGGGGTGCGGTCCGGAGATACCAGGCCATTTCCGCAGAAGTTGCCGCTGTTGTTGCTATCGCCCCAATCGCCGCCGTAACCAAAGAACTTGCCGTCCATCTCTTCATCGTAGAGATTCTGCTGCGCATAGTCCTCTGCATAGTAATCCCAATACTGGCTCTCCAGCTCGGTAATCGGCTCAGAGTAATCCAACCACAGCACGACGCTATCGTCGCTTGCGGGGATCGCGGGTGTCTGGCTGTTCTGTGCCTGGAGTTCCTCCGCCGTCAGCGCCTTGTTATAAATGCGCGCAATGGAGATTTCTCCGTCCACCGTACGGTTGTGCTCCAGATCGATACCGACGCCGAGGTCATACGAATTGGTGCGAATGTCAAAACGGCCGTTAGTGGTCGCCATCAGATTTCCATCATAGTAGACCCTCAAAGCGCTTCCATCGTAGGTGCCTGCGATCTGATGCCAGTTGCCCACCCAATCGCTCGGGAGATCAAAGGAAGCAGAGCTCCAGCCGCCATTATAGACGAAGAATTCCACACCCGGAGCGCCGCTGCTGCGGGTCTTCAAAGCAACCTGCGTATCGCCCTTTGCAAGGAATACACTGTTCATCGCAGTAGAGTCCGGCTTCACCATGACTTCAAAGGTGAAGTTTGCATCCTCTCCGGAGAGGACCTCGTTATAAACGTCATTTGCTTCGCCGGAAATGACTGCATAACCGCTGTAGGACTTGCCGGTGAGGGAAGCATCGTCCGCGTCGTTTGCGCTGGCCGGTCCAGTCAACGTTGCAGCCGCCGCGTTGTTGCTCAATTCCGTGATGCTGCTCTGGCTCGGCAGGGAATCAAGATTGATGTAACGGGACTGATCGACCCAGTCCCAAATGAATCCGCCAAGCATGTTATCAGAGCTGCGGACTGCATCCCAATATTCTTTGATATTGCCGACTGCGTTGCCCATTGCGTGGTCATATTCGCACATGACATAGGGCATCTTGCCTTCGCCAGCATATCCCTGTACGGTGCCGACCGAGGGATACATGTTGCTGCCCATATCGGTGCCGCAGTCCTGGTTCAAACCTTCCGCATGAACCGGGCGGGTCAAATCGCGGTCCTTGAAGAACCACACTGCGCGCGGGAAGATATCGTCGCCGCCGTGGCGGTCATAGCTCATCTCGTTGCCGATGGACCATGCCACAATCGCTGTCTGATTCTTCAGCGTCTGATAGGACGTGTTTTGGCGGTCAAACAAGATCGTATCCAAATAGTTATTAATGTTGTCGTTCTGGCCCATGATCGCGTGACATTCCGCATTTGTCTCGCCCATCATATACAGGCCATACTTGTCGCAGAGGTAATAGAGGTATTCGTCGTTCGAATAGTGAGAAGTACGGATCGCGTTGAGGTTCCATTCCTTCATCAGCTTGACGTCTTCCTCGTAGACTTCCTTCGGCACATATTTGCCGCCGAACGGATCGGTGTCGTGGCGGTTCGTGCCGCGGAACAACAACGGCTGGCCGTTGATGGTGATCGGCTCATACTCCGTTGTAATCCGGTTGTAGTTTTCGTCTACTTCCGTGCGGGTGAACTCGATCTCACGGAAGCCGAGCTGCTGCGAAATGCTCTCAAACAGCTTGCCGGAAGTCTTGTCATAAAGGTTCAGAACCAATGTGTAGAGGTTCGGGTACTCTGCGCTCCAAAGCTCCGGGTTCCTAACCAGCTTGCTGGCGTCCGCCGTTGCGGATTCGCCCGCGGCGATCGCGCCGAGGTCAATGCGCATGGGGTCGTTTGCAAAGACGTCGTTGCCCTCTGCATCAAACAATTGAACGTCGATGGCAAAGTTCGAGACATCCTGCGTCGCATAGTTGGTGACCACCGGGCTCAGCTGGAGGTCTGCGTTCGTATAGGTCTCGTCCAGGTCGGTAATCACGCGATAGTCCGAGATATGCACCAGCGGGGTGGAGTAGAGGTAGACGTCGCGGAAGATACCGCCGTCATAGATCATGTCCTGGTCTTCCATCCACGTGCCGTCGCAGAATTTATGTACTTCAACAGCGAGGGTGTTGACTTCGCCCTGCGGGTTCAGGTAATCGGTGATATCAAACTCGTGCGGACGGTAGCTGTCCTCACTATAGCCCACCTCATGTCCGTTGACATAGACATAATAAGCGGATTCCACGCCCTGGAAGGAAATCAGCACACGGCCGTTTTCCTGAAGCATGGAAGGATTTACGGTGAATTCCTTGCGGTAGAAACCCACCGGGTTATAATTGGTCGGCGCCTGCGGCACACTGGCATTATCCCCTTCTTGCCAGGGCATCTGGGTATTCGTATAAATGGAATAGTCCCAATCGCCGCAGTCTTCATAACGGGTCCAGCTGCGCGGAACTTCTACATCGTACCAACCGTCCTCCGCTTTGACCTCATAATCGGGGTTCATAAAGCCGTCGTCCAGATATTTCTGGCCCTTTTCCGGATTGGATACGACCACGAGCTGCCAATCTTTTTCCCCGGAGCCGGAAAGCATTTGGACGTATGCGGACTGGTCCTTTGCATAATCCACTGCGCCGGTCACGGCCTTGTCCACGGATTCATAAGGAACCGTGGATGTCGCTGCGGGTTCGCGGTTGATCCCCACAACGTCCCAGGCGTTTTCCTGCTGGCCGTCTAGGCCAGTATAGGTGGTGCCTGTCCACTCTTTGTGGGTAAACTTCGGGTCTTCGGGTTTCATTTCGGAAGCGGCCCGCGTAAGCTGCGGCCACTGTGCGTCGCTGTCCCACGGATCTCCCGCGTCATCTCCCGCAGCAAAAGCAGGCTGAATGCCTACGCTGACGGTCATGAGCGCTGCGAGAAGCAGGGAAACCAGCTTCTTCGATTTCATGCACATCTCTCCCCTATCTAAAAATATTCAACAAGGAACTACCAAACATGTTTTTTCGCTATAAGCAATTCCCTCTACAGCATTGCCATAGTTCTACCCCACGCTTGGTACCCCTCATTTCCTAAACCCATATATTCCCTCCTAAAAAGGGATAAACAATAATATTATTCAAAATCGATCTATTTTTTTATACATTATATCACAAATGTTTTGGAAAGAATAGTATTTTTTTCTGGCATTCTAGTAATTTGTTTGCATTTTTCCTAAAATTATTTCTTTGATTAAAGTAAAACCATTCATTGGAACGTTGCCTATGAAGCCATAGGCAATTAAAAATTTGATAAAAGCAGCTATTTGTACAATCCAATTCAGAAAATAAGACCAAATTTTTCAAAATATGTATTTTATTTTAAATTCTGCTTCTTCCAGTTTCTGTGGATTTTTACAGACCAGCTTTGGCAGTAAAAAAGCCGCGTACAATACGCGGCCAAAGCAAACCTATTTTCTCAATTTTTGCAAGGTGGGATCCCCTTTTACGTAAGAGGCACCACTTCACAGACCGATAAAACGCCGTCACGCACACGGAACCGCACATCAAAGCCCGCAAATGAAAGGCCATATTGCCGCTCCGGGTCGTGTTGGTACGATGGGCGCGGGTCCTGTGCTAAGACACCCATCAGGGCCTCCCGGCGGTTTTCCGGAATGCATCGTAACAGCTCCTCTGGGAAATCCACCTCCAACGCATATCCCTGGAACTGGTCCGCAAATCCCCCCACCGCCTCCGGGTGGCTATCCACCCCCGGCAAATAAGGCTTGATATCCAGAATCGGGGTCCCATCCATTAAGTCCGCGCCGGAGACATGCAGCACCGGCCCCAACGTAGGACTGAACTCCACTCGATCCAATTTCACGCTGGAAAGACCGATCGCGTTAGGCCGGAACGGGGAACGTGTGGCGAACACGCCCATGCGGGTATTCCCGCCCATGCGCGGCGGCCGCACCATGGGCGACCAGCCCTCCCGCACGGCCTCGGAAAATTGCCAGATCAGCCATATGTGGGAAAAGCCTTCCAATCCGCGCACAGCGTCCGGATTGCGGTACTCGGGCGCAAACACAACGGTCCCCTTTAAGGCTTTTACCAGGCCGCTCTGCCTGGGGATCCCAAATTTGGTAGAAAAATCGCAGTGCATCTGTGCAATAACTTTTATCGCAATCAATTCATTCATGACGGTTTCCTTTCCAATGCTACGATGTATTCCGCATCTGGATAATTCATAACTCCCATAAGCTTTATTAAATGTTTCCAGTTTAATCATACAACGGATATTGACCGTCAGCAAGCCCCTCTGAAATAGCAATACTTGATCGATTGCTCTTACCTATTTCCGCATAAAATCCGTTTTGGCTTTATTATAAAAGGTAATTGACACTATTTGAAGAAAATGTTACTATTTGCAGTAGCAAGATATGATAAATTACATAGTATTTTTAAAATATTATCATTGTTTTTATGAATAAACTATTTAACTTCTGTTCGAAGAATTGATATATATAAAATAAGGAAAGGAGGCTCTATAACCCTACACAAAAAGGACTTTATGAAAAAGAGGAGGAAAGGTATTCAGATGAAAGGAAAAAAAATTGTATCTACGCTCCTGGCGATCGCTATGTTGGCGTCCTATGCCCCATCCATCCAAGCCTTTGGCGCTGCAAGTAATGAACCGGAACAGATCCAGCCCATTAACGCGTTTGCAAACAGCGAGCAGGATGACAATGGCGTCCATCGGCTGGCCATCTATGCGATTGATGGCGATGAAGAAACACGTTGGGCAAATGAATGGCGCGGCATGACCTCGGAGCAGATGAACCACGCGTGGTTGACCGTCGACTTGGGGGCTGTCTATGACCTGAGCAAGATTGAAATCCTCTGGGAAGGGGAATCGGAATTCAGCAGCACCGGCGCCTGGGCCAAGAAATATGAGATCCAGGTATCGGACGACAATGAGCACTTTAAAACCATCTGCCGCAACAACAACGGCCGCTATGACCCGGTTCCCGAAAACGGTACTAGGGATGCGGAATCGTTCCGCGTCAGCGGGCAGGGCCGGTATATCCGCATGCAGTCGCTGGAAGAAGGGAAAGTCTCCTCCGGCAGCTCCATCCGGGAGTTCCGCGTCTGGGGCACTCCAACCGGGACCGATGCAGCGGGGGACTATGCGAATATCCTCAATACCGTGGACAATAAGTTCTCCGATATGGGCGCATGGTTTGGGTTCTACCTGCCCTCCGGGGACGACACAGGAAAACTCGGCGGTTTTGCTTGGCCGACCGTCATTTTGTACAGCAGGTTCTATACCTTAGCGGACAGCATCGGCAAATGGCAGGTCACCAACCAGGACGGCACTACATACGATCTCTCTAAGAGCGTGCTGACTGCGACCGCCTATCCGGGCAAGCTGGTGCAGTCCTATGAACTGGACGACTTCATTTTGCATCTAAACCTGATTTTTGCCAGCGACCGCACCGCTTTGATCGAGACAACCGTGGAAAACAAAACCGATCAAGCGCTTGAATTGCAGCTCAAACAGGTGGGAAGCCTGCGAATAGGGACCCTACAAGCCATAGAAGACGGCGTTTCCATTGCTGTCCAGGAGCCAACCCATTATGACATCCGGTTTGGCCGGCCGGTGGAGATCACGGCAGACGGTACCTCCTATGAGGCAGCGTTGGACCTGACGGTTCCCGCACAGGGCAGCGAGTCCATCTACCAAACGCAGAGCTACACCTTTGATGCGGAGGAAGCGGAGGCCGAAGAAAGCAAAGTTGCCGATATGCTGCAAAACAGTGCATCCTATTTTGAAGAAAACCAGGCAAGATGGGATGGGTACCTCGAGAAAATCAAGACAGCCGATGTGGAGCAAAGGTACAAGAATGCGGCGACAAAAGCGGTCATTACCCTGATAGGCAACTGGCGCAGCGCGGCCGGGCAGATGCCCTACGGTGCGATCCAGCCGTTTGGCAACGGAACCGTCGGCTTCTGGGCGTGGGACTCCTGGAAACATGCTGTCGCAACCTCCCGGTTCAATCCGGACCTCGCTAAAGAGGAATTGCGTGCGCAGTTCGCCTTCCAGATTCAAGAGGACGACGCCAACCGTCCGTGGGATGCCGGCGTGATCTGCGATTTGTTCCGCAACACCGGGATTGGGAACGACCGCAATACAAAGCCACCTTTGGCTGCTTGGGCTGTTTATAACTATTATCAGCAGACCGGAGACGAGGCCTTCATCGCAGAAATGTATCCAAAGCTGGTGGCCTATCACGAATGGTGGTACAGAAACCGCGACATCGATCACAACGGCATTGCGGAATATGGCGCTATGGTACACCGCGACCACTACCAGTATGACAGCTCCGGGAACATCCAGTACGATGAGAACGGAGAAGCATTGTTTAACACCGGTATGGTTTTACAGGCAGCAGCCTGGGAAAGCGGCATGGACAATGCCACTCGGTTTGACATAGAGGGATATGGCCCAGACGATATTGGCGTTCAAATCTATCGCGTCAAAAACGATGACGGGCAGACCATCGGCTATACCCTCAACCAGGAATCCGTCGACCTGAACGCTTATTTGTATGCCGAGAAGTGTTATCTCAATGCGATGGCGGAGATGCTCGGCAAAACGGAAGAAGCTGCACAATACGAAGCGGAAGCCGAGCAGGTACGTAACTACGTCAACGAGAATATGTTCGATGTGGATACCGGCTTCTATTACGATCTGCAAACCAACGAAGACGGATCGGTGAAAAAATTGCTGGTCAACCGCGGCAAAGGAACCGAGGGCTGGATCCCGCTCTGGGCAAATATGGCTATGCCGGCGCAGGCGGAGGCTGTCATCGACAACATGCTCGACGAAAACCAGTTCTATACCCCAATGCCCTTCCCCACCGCAGCAAGGGATAATCCAAAATACAGCCCGACCGCCTATTGGAGAGGCCCGGTCTGGATGGATCAGGCGATGTTTGCGGTGGAAGCCATGCATAACTATGGTCGGGATGAAGAGGCCGTAGAGTCCGCCTACCGCCTGTTTGACAATGCAAAGGGATTGCTGGGCGACGAACCGATCAATGAAAACTACAACCCGGAAACAGGCGACCGGCTCAATGCTACGAACTTCGGTTGGTCATCGGCCGCATTCTATAATCTGTTCCGGAACACCCTCTCCGGCGCGAATGAGACAACCTCACAGACCATTTTGAGCCAACCGGAAAACTCGGACGAAATTGTGCAGGAACTGGATAAAGCGGCGGCTGAAAGGCTTTCCAAATCCATCGACGAGATTATCGTCACCCGTCCGGATCAGACAGAACAGTTGCTCGCCCTTCAGGAAAAATATGAAAGCCTACCCGAAGAGGCACAGGACCTGATTGATCCGGAAAAGATTCAAACCCTTACGGAAATGATTGGCCTTGCGCAGCGCATCCAAGAAGAAAAGGCCCAAGTATGGATTAAAGATAAGAGTCAAAACGGCTATGACATCGATATCACGGAACTGACCAATAAAAAGGATATTAAGATTATTAAGGATGAAGAAAAGGAATACGCCTTGAAGGGATGGTTCCCTGTCGATGTAAAGGACGCTGATGCAAAGTTCAATGAGCTTCTCAGCGGAACGGAGAACAGCTTTACCATCGAGACAACCCTCAAGATCGGAGAGAGCAGCAGCTTTGGTTATCTTGCAGGAAATGGCGACCGCTCGGTCGGCTTCCGGACAGAGGCCGTTGGCGGAGGATACCGGTTGTATTTCTACATCTGTCACAACGGTGGCTGGCAAGGAGTGAGCAGTGATGTGATCTCCACCGAAGCGATCAAAAACTGGCTGCGTGTTGCCGCCGTATTTGATGCGGACACAGATCAACTGCGCCTGTATGTGGAGGATCAGTCCTATACAACGGACGGCGTGACTGGAATCGACCGGAGCGAACATGGTTTCTCCGTTGGACTCGGTGAATTCGATAATGCCGAGGTGGACGACCATCGCAACACGCACACCTTCTATAATTTCCGCATATACGACAAGGCATTGACCTTTGAGGAATTCCAATCCCAGAGCATCACCCCCGAAGATGAGCACGTACAGTTGTGGTACGATTTCAGCGAACTCGATTACGACGATCCTGAAGGGCAAGAACCCACCGAAGACACGATCGTGATCCGCTACAACGGGCGCAATGCGTCGCTGGTGGTCAATGGCGAGGAGCAGACGATTGCCGACTTGCTGGGCGTGTATACGGCTCCGGCAACGGAAGAAGCGCTCACCCTCGAATTTACGCCGATGCAGGGCCGCGAATTCGCCGGCGTGCAGGTCAACGGAGTGGATGTGGAAGAATCCGCGTTTGAAGCGGATTCCTTTGTGGTAGAAATCCCGGCAGAGGACGCAGTCAAGGGCTTAGAGAACACCTATACCTTTACAGTGGTAGACAAGCAGAACCTGCGCGCTGCCATTGAGATTGCAGAGGGCCGTGCAGATGAAGCAGCGGAAGCCGTTCCGTCCGTACAGGAGAAGTACGAAGCGGCTTTGCAGGCGGCGAAGGACGTCGAAGCAAAGAAGACCGCAACGCAGGACGAGATCAACACCGCATGGAGCGACTTGATCGACGCGCTGCACTACCTGAGCTTTGTTGCAGGCGACAAGAGCCAGCTGGACATCCCGATGGAAATCGCATATTCCATCAACCGCGACCTGTTCACGCCGGACAGCCTGAAAGCGCTGGACGAAGCGTATGCAGCGGCGGAAGACCTGCTGGACGATGAAGAAGTCCTGGAAGCGGACATCACCGCAGCAGTCGATGCGCTGTATGACGCCATTTATGGCCTGGTCTACCGCGCAGACATCAGCGATCTGGAAGCGCTGGTCAACAAGGGCGACGGCATTGTCGAAAACGCAGACCAGTACATCCAGAACGAGGCATGGACGAGCTTTGAGACTGTCCTGGCCGAAGCAAAGTCCGTGCTGGAAGATGCAAATGCAACGCAGGATGCGGTGGACACGGCTGTGAAAGACCTTACGGCGGCGATCTCCGCCTTGCGCATGATCCCGAATAAGGATGCGCTGGAAGCATTGATCGGAGAAGCTGAAGCGATCAACACCAATAAGTACACGGCGAAGAGCGTGGCAACGATGAAGGCCGCATTGAGCACTGCGAAGGCAGTCCTGAACGACGCAGAAGCGACCGAGGAAGAGGTTGCAGACGCAGTCGAGACGCTGGAGAATAGCATCAACGGTCTGGTCGAGAAGAGCACCTCCACGGGCTCGAAGAACAGCGGCAGCACGTCTGCGAATGTCGGCAACGCATACGGCGCAGCGGGCGTTGTATCTGCAAGCCAGAGCGTGGCAGCAAATGCGTATGTGGTTTCCGACACGACGGTCAACTTCACGTTGAAGAGAGGCAGCGCATACTGCTTCAAGATGACGGTCGTCAACGGCAACGCCATGACGCCGGGCTTCACGGCCGGCAACGGCGATGTGCTGAAGACGCAGTTTGTGGCGAAGATCGGCAACGACTACTACTACAGAGTCTATGCAACCGGCACGCCGGGCCAGAGCACGGGCGTTTACACCACCCTGCCGGGCCAGAATGCAGCGAAGCATTGTGCAGTGACGATTGCGTAAGAACAAAAACGAAATAACAGGAAAGAGTTCTTTCCTGTAAACCATAAGTCCCCCGTCCTGGGAAAATTCCCAGGACGGGGGATTCATTCATCGCACACAAGAGTTAAGTTTTAACAGGGGAATGAACTGAGCGACCATACTATGCGGCAATCATCTGGTAGCTCATCGAAATATTCTTAACTTATTTTTAATAAATCCACTATTAAATACTGTATAAATGCTCAGAAATAAAATATTGGGTTTATTTAAAGTTTGGACAAAAGGCAGACTGTCTCCACATGATTTGTGTGTGGGAACATGTCCACTGGCTGAATCTCCTGCACATGGTATCCCGCACGCACTAGGAATTGCAGATCGCGCTGAAGCGTCTCTGGGTTGCAGGAGATGTAAACAATCTTCTTGGGCGCTAACCCCGCCAAAGAAGTTAAGAACTGCTCGTCGCTGCCTGCGCGGGGCGGGTCCATGAGCACCACGTCGACGGTTTCCCCCTCGTCGGCCATTGCGGAAAGAAATTCCCCGGCGTCCGCATTGTAAAAATACACGTTCTTGATTCCATTTCGCTTGGCATTGGAAATGGCATCACGGACAGCATCCCGGTTGAGCTCCACGCCGGTTACGTGTCCCGCACCGTGTTTCGCGGCAATCAGCCCAATGGTCCCCGTGCCGCAATAGGCGTCCACCACCGTTTCTTTTCCGGTAAACCCGGCGAGTTCAATCGCTTTATTATAGAGGACCTCGGTCTGTACCGGATTGATTTGATAAAACGACTTGGCGGATATGCGAAACACACAGCCGCATAGGGACTCTTCGATATAACCGGGACCATAGAGCACCTTCTCCGATTCTCCCAGCACCATGCTGGTGGCGCGGTTGTTGACGTTCTGCAAGATTGTCGTGATCTCTGGATGCGCTTTGCGCAGGGCTTTCACAAAATTGTTTTTTGCGGGGAGAATCGGGGAGACAGTCACCATCACAACCATCACCTGGCCGCTGACAAACCCACGCTTGACCAGCACATGGCGCACCAATCCACGCCCGGTGTCCTCGTTGTAGGGCTCCATTTTGAAATCTTTCATCAGCTTTCGGATGGTCCCGACAATGCGGTCCGCCGTCTCATCCTCAATCATACAGCTTTCCACAGGGACCACCCGGTGCGTGCTCGCCTGATAGACCCCGGAGACAATCTGCTTTCTTCGATCCAGGGCAAAGGCAGCCTGTACCTTGTTGCGATAGTGGTAGGGATGCTCCATGCCGATAATCGGGTTCACCCGATGGAACCGTCCCAGTAACCGTTCCACCAGCTCCTGCTTCCAGTGAAGCTGGCGCGGGTAAGACATATTTTGCAACTGGCAGCCGCCGCATTTCCGATACAGTGGGCACGGGTTGGGATTGCGCTCCGGTGCATGAGTCTCCCGCCGTCTTTGCTGTTCCTGATTCTCCATAGTGTATTCTCTCCGTTCCATAACGTCTTTTTCTACTTGTCTTCATTATAAGGGGCGGCTTGTGGAAAAGCCAGTCCCATTTTCGCATTTCCTTGCAGATGGCAAAAGGGCGTACGGTAAATTGGAACCATACGCCCTTTCTTGAATACAAATCTTATTTGTCCAACCGAAACATGATGTTGTTCACCGCTTCTATGCGGCTGTCTTTTTGCCAAAACATCCGGTATGCGGTTTCGCCGGTTGCATCGTCTATATGCTGCTCGACCAGATGGAACCCGTGCTTCTGGTAAAAACGCACCGCACGCCCGTTCTTTTCATAGACCTCAAGGGTTAAAGCGCGATGTTTCTTTTGGCTGAAGACGAGCAACCCGCCTCCTACACCTTTCCCCCGGAAGGCGGGGGCCACAAAGAGCCCCGCTATGTAATCCTCCTGTAGGCCGATAAATCCGCGCACGGTATCCCCTTCCAAATCGACCCAGATCTCCGAGCAGGGCAGCGCCTCGCGCACAGAGTCAGCCGCCCCTCTCCAATAGGACGCCGGGATAAAGGCGTGCGCCTGTAAATTGCCATGGAGCCAAATGTCCATGCAGGCGTCCAACTGTTCCGGCTGCATGCGCTGGATGCGGTGATTTTTCACACAGTAGAGGATATGGGGCATGTCCACCCCATGGTAGTGTTTGACCATCGTCCCGGCGGGCTGCATCCCGTTGCGCCTTGCCACGCGTTGGGAAGCATAATTGTTGTCCCGGATGATGGAATACACCTCCGGCACGCCAAGCGTCTCAAACGCATACCGTTTACAGCCCTGTGCGGCCTCCGTCGCATATCCATTGTGCCAATAGTCCTGGCGGAAGAGATAGCCGATTTCCACCACGCGCCTGCCGTCGCCCGCATCCTGCATGGTCAGGCCCGCTTGCCCTATAAAGGTATTGGTCCCTTTCAGCAGCACGGCCCACAGGCCAAAGCCGTCCGTTTGATAGCGCGTGATCTGCCGGTCCAGCCATTCCTGCACCTCTTCGCCGCTGAACGCGTGCTCATACGCATACATCGCGGTTTCATCCTGTAAAATGGTGCACAAGTTGGCAAAATCCCCCTGGTTCAGTTTCCGCAGATAAAGCCGTTCCGTCTCAAAAATCATGGTTCTTCCCTTCTTTCGATTTCCCTGCATATTCGTTGCGCCGCCTCCTCCGGGCGGATGGTGCTCACATCGATTTTGATCGAATCCATTGTATCATAGAGGGGCAAACGCGCGACACTGCGTTCGATCACATCTGCAGAACGCACCCCATTTGCAATGTCGTGTTCCAGCCGGGCACGCAATGCTCCTTCCGAAAGGGTCAATGTAAACAGATAGAAACGAAAATCCAGATCCTGTAATTGCTCGAGCAACCCGTCTATGATTTCCCGCTGGTGCATGACCCAACCAAAGATGACCGTCTCATAGGCGGAACACCGCAGGAAATTCCGGAGCAGATAGACAATGTTGCCGGTCACCATGGCCTTTGTCTCCTCGTTGACGAGAAACGGCTGCATATTCCAGCACCAGTCGCCGTCCAGAAAAACGGCCGGCTGCATCTGCTTTAAAAGCGCTGCACAGGTAGCACTTTTCCCGGCGCCCATGGTGCCGTTGACAAAGAGCAGCCGTTTTTGTGCCGCCCCCATCTCAGAGGCGGGAGGGAAGATGCTTTGCCAACATCTCCCGGCAATCGTCGTTTTGTTCCAACACATCCGTGGTGCATTTCAGCGGTTCCACATAGATGGTGGGATAGTCGATTTCTCCCTGCTCGGGGTGTACAGGAACGGCGACCTGTTCCCGGCAAGGGTCGTCGGGGAAAAACTGTGCGTTTTTTCGTCCGGTGTTGCCGCGCGCATCGACGCGGGTCCAATGATCCCGTTCCGCGATGTAGACCGCATTCAACGCATGGATGCAGTAGCCGCCTTCCGGACGATGCCGCGCCAGCCGCTGATAGCAAAACCCCACCGGGATTCCCGCGCTACGCAGCAGGGCCGCCAGCAACATGGACTTTGCATAGCAGATTCCTTCCCGGAAGCGCAGGGCTTCGGAGGCCGTGCGGGTGACGCGGCTGCTGTGGATATCCCCGGAATGGGGGAGTTCATCGCGCACAAAGGTGAACGCCGCGAGAATCTTTTCCAGGTCGTTGGTGCATCCGGCAAACAGGAGGCCGGCCTCCTGCTGAATCGCCGGGTGGTGGTAATCGACATACCGGCTCTCCTGCAAGTAATCATTGAGACGCCCGCTTTCCAAACGATATTCCATCTGTATCCTCTCCTGTCCTACTTCACAAACAGCGCGCCCGTCCGCTCAGTCCCGTGGGAAGGGACGCTTTTGGCCGCTGACGCCGCAGATGTAATTTAAATCCACATTATAAAATTTTGCCAACACGATCATGCTGTCCAATGGGATGCGGATTTTGCCTGTCTCATAATCCGAATAGGTCTTTTGCCCCACATGAAGAATCCCTGCAATCCGCTCCTGTGTCAAATCCTGATCCTCGCGCAGGGCCCGAATCCGTTCTGTATAATGCATCAGAATCCCACCTATACGATTTTTGGTATGATAGCAGTGGAATGCCCCTGCTGGCCTTCCGGTGTATAAAACCTAAAATGATTCGGAGGTGGCTTCCATTGTTGGCGGGGGAGGTCAAGAATTTTTATCGGATGGGGTGGTCTTGTCCTGCTCTGTGCGAAGTTTCTCTGCACGCTGGCGGTATTCCTGCGCCGCCTTTGCATCGTGGCGTACATCTTCTAAGTATTCTGCATAATTTTCTAGATTAGTGATACAGTCGGGAGCAACTGCAAGAGCCTTTTGGAGATATTCTTCGGTTTTGTCATAGTCATGTCGCTGTTCATATAAAAATACGGTATAGTTTCCCAAAGCCCTTACGTCCTTCGGATCGGCTTCAATCGCGCGTTGGTAATATTCCTCCGCCTTGTCGTAATCCTGCCGTTGGTCACATAGGAAATTCGCATAATTTCCAAGATTATTTGCATCCTTCGGGTCGGCTTCAATCGCACGCTGGTAATATTCCTCTGCCTTGTCGTAATCTTGCCGTTGGTCACATAGGAAATTCGCATAATTTCCTAGCGTATTTGCATTCTTTGGGTCGGCTTCAATCGCGCGTTGGTAATATTCCTCTGCCTTGTCGTAATCCTGTCGTTGGTTCTTCAAGAAAATCGCATAATTTCCTAGTGTATTTGCACGCTTCGGGTCGGCTTCAATCGCGCGTTGGTAATATTCCTCTGCCTTGTCGTAATCCTGCCGTTGGTCACATAGGAAATTCGCATAATTTCCTAGCGTATTGGCATGCTTCGGATCGGCTTCAATCGCACGTTGATAATATTCCTCCGCCTTGTCGTAATCCTGTCGTTGGTCACATAGGAAACTCGCATAATTTCCAAGATGATTGGCATGCTTCGGGTCGGCTTCAATCGCACGTTGATAATATTCCTCCGCCTTGTCGTAATCCTGTCGTTGGTCACATAGGAAATTCGCATAATTTCCAAGTGTATTTGCATGCTTCGGATCGGCTTCAATCGTACGTTGATAATATTCCTCCGCCTTGTCGTAATCCTGTCGTTGGTTCTTCAAGAAAATCGCATAATTTCCTAGCGTATTGGCACGCTTCGGGTCGGCTTCAATCGCACGTTGATAATATTCCTCCGCCTTGTCGTAATCCTGCCGTTGGAGATTTAGGAAATTCGCATAATTTCCCAAGTTTTTTGCATCCTTCGAGTCGGCTTCAATTGCGCGTTGATAATATTTCTCCGCTTCATCCATCTCGTGCTGATCTTCCCAATAAAGTGCATAGCTTCCCAGTACGTATGCGCTCTTTGGAAATTTTACCAAAGCTGCGTCCAAAAGCCTTTTCTGCTCTTCTGGCCGATAGTTCCACAAGTTGTACAGCCAGATTTCCGGCATTTCTTGTCCGATAATCTGCGCAACGCTCTCGCGCATAGAATTGTCATCCGAGAGATTTTGATCTTTTCTACTCTCAGTTTCGTCCGCTAAGAGTTTCGTTAACGCATCTTTTGCTTCCTGCCACTTTGCCTGAAAGACCTGTTCCCGTTCCTTTGCCTGTTCCATATAGGCCTTTTGAAAATGGAACCGGTCAAACAGATGCATTAGGACCCCGTCGAACCCTATACGGCCATCCACAAAACAGCCCTGGCTGTTTGCCACAAACCGCCAAATACGCTCGGTGAGCTCATCCTCCCGATAATACAACCAATAGGGCCGTTTGATCTGACCCGCAACGCTCTCCAAGTACCCCATCAGGCCGGGGTCGTTCCCCGCGTAGCCGATGAATACCGGATGATATGTTTTCAACACATCCTTCAGCATCTCTTTCCAACTCAAATCCAGCCGTTGGGTTTCCTCCGTCGTATTCCGCATATTGTTGAACATATCGCCGTGTAATTTTAAAATTTTGGGGTAGTCCGCATACAGATCCAAATATTTGAGTTCTTCTTCCGTGCTGATAACCCACGGAATTTGGGCTGTATCACGAAAAATGGAGGTCTCCACCAGCTTATCAAAATTGGTCGTAAGGACAATATTATTCGCCGTCCCCGTCATGACATTGGCCAGCGCCAAATATCCCGCGCTTGGTTCCGCTTGCGCCGTCACATTCCGAATAAACGTGTGGCCCTCCGCTTCATCTTCCTCAAAGCGCTTCTGGTAGTAGTCGCTGTAGTGCGCATACTGATCCTGCTTTGAGCGGATTTCCATTTCCCTTTGCCAGATTTCATATTCCTTTTGGGAATCCCGCCTGCGTATGTATTCGTCCCATTGGTCGACCAAATTCTGGCCGGAAGGGATGCCGGATGTTCTGGAAGCGCCGGCGCCCAGTACAAAACAAAACCGCTTGGCTGTATATTGTACCAGATCCAGGTCCATCTCTTGCAGCAAATGCTGTAAAGTTCGGAAGGGAACTGTCATTCCATACCGTGTTTTCTCGCCTTTTCCCATACTTCTCCCCACCTTCGACCATTTTTTCGGAAACAAATTTATTTTACCATAGTTTTCCATAAAGTAAAAGATTTTTAGGCGATGATTCCCAAATCCACGATTTTCGCCCCACTCTTGGAAACCGCTTCCGCTGGAACCACCCAAACCTTGCAAAACCGGCTGAAATTGAGTAAAATAAAGAAACATTCCAAATAGAAAAAGGGTGGTTGCTTGTATCGGGCATGTATTTTTGACCTGGACGGAACCCTGGCGAATACACTGTATTCCATTGCCAACTTTTCAAACCGCGCGCTCCAGGCATGCGGTTATCCAACCATCGCCCCGGAGGACTTCCGCAAGATCGTGGGGGATGGGGCGGATACGCAGATGCGCCGGATGCTCACGCGCGTCAAAGGGGCCTTCACCGAGGAGGAGCTTTCCCATCTGCGCACCATATACGACGGCTACTATGCCGCGGACCCCACGGACCGGATTCAGCCGTACGACGGCATGATGGACACGCTCCAACAGCTCCATGCGAAGGGAATCCGCCTGGCGGTCCTTTCCAATAAGCCCCATGCATGGACGGTCTCCATCATTCAAACAATGTTTGGGGACAAGCTGTTCGACTGCTACTATGGACAGCGCGCAGGGATTCCAAAAAAGCCCGCGCCGGACGGCGCACTGCACATCGCGGAAGAGCTCGGCGTCCCTGCCAAGGAGTGCCTTTACATCGGCGATACCAACACCGATATGAAGACCGGTGCGGCGGCCGGGATGGACACCGCCGGGGCGCTTTGGGGCTTCCGCGACCGCCGGGAGCTGGAGGAAAACCACGCGGTCTACATTCTGGAAAAGCCCACAGAACTTTTGGGCATTGTCCTGGGTGACAAATGAGGGACGCCATGGAACGGATCAAAAAACTGTTAAAATCCAGCGGGGGAATGGGGCTGCGCATCGTCAAGACGGGCATTGCCGCCACCCTCTGCGTGGTGGTTTCCTATTGGCTGATGCTGGACACCCCGTTCTTTGCCGTGTCCACCACGGTCATTTCCATGGGGAAATCCATCGACATCTCCATCCGCGGCGGCAAGAACCGGATCGTTGGCGCAGCGATTGGCGCGGCGATCGGCGCAGCCTTTGCCATGGCGCTGCCGGGGAACGCGGGGCTGTGCGGCATCGGCGTCATCCTAACGCTGTATCTCTGCCACGTTTTGAAGCTCAACGGCGGCGCGCCGCTGGCCTGTATCATCTTCACCATCGTCGTGCTGTATCGCGGCTCGGACCCATGGTTCTACGCCGGGCAGCGCTGCCTGGAGGTCTTGATCGGCGTGGCCATTGCGCTGCTGGTCAATATCATCATCATGCCGCCCAACTATGTGGCGCAGATCAAGCGCGCCTATGCCGACCTGCGCGGCCTTGTGGAGGAGTCCATCGACTTCGCCTCCACCGGCGACCCCATCGACATCCTTGCGATCAATCAGACGATCCGCGCGCTCTCCACGGCGGTGGAACATTATATCGGGGAGATCAAATTTTTCCGTGGAAACGATGAGGAGGTCTTTCAGATCTCCTGCAAGATCGCAACCTACCGTCAGATTCTGCACGAGCTCACCAGCATCGACGAGCTGGGACAGCGGCCCATCCCAAAGGATAGCCCGCTGTATCCGGTCTTTTCGTACCATCTGGAGCGGCTGATTGCATTATACGATGCATGTAAAGAGGAAGCATAACTTCATACGGAACCGGCCCCATACCCCGGAGCAATTCTTCGAGGCATGGGGCCGGTTTTTTAAATATGTTCTTCCGCAGCGCCTTCGCGCCTGCATCCCGAACGTTCGCTTCGCCACAGCCGGACGATGGCCACCGTATCCACCACTAAAACGATGGAATCGCTGATAGCGGTCGAAAAGTCGCAGATCAGGAACGAATAGACGATCCAGAGCAGGACGTTCACAAAGATGCTGCATTTGGTCGCCATTTCTCCCTCAATATAATGGCAACAAATGGTGTATTCTACGGTTGCCAAAACCGGCAGAAGCCCGACCAGCCCCCGCGTATTGGCCAGAAGGCCCGCCACAATGGTGAGGATGACAAAGGCCACCATCACCGGCTTTGTATACCGGCCTTTTGCGACCACCAGGTTCCGCACCGCGCTGAGCACCAATGTGGTCATCCCCGCCAACGATCCAAAAAAGACGGACGCCACCGCCAAAAGCGCGCATTCCAAGAACTGGCAGAAAAAGACCGCCTGCTTGCGCTTCACCACACAGCTCGCCACCATAAACAAGGCGGCGAAAAACGAAAGGATGTTTCCTATAATCATCAACCCTTCGGCCTCACATTCGTTTGGCGCCGGCTATAGGCCGGGCCAGTCAGATTCTTCAGATGGATACCCCGCAGCAGCGCCCGGTCCCCAGCGCCTTAGCAATTCTTTTCTGACTTAGATGCATCCTCTTTCCCAGCAAGCTCCTTCTGTGGGATTTGCGCCAGGTGCCGGATATCCTCCCCGATCTCATCCCACTCGTGGACAAGCTGCGGGTTCGACTCCATATCCTCCCGGATGAACATCAGGACAAACCCGATCAGCAACAACAGCGCCGCCACCCAAATGGCGGGCTCCTGGAACCGCAGGCTCATCAGTGCGCCAACCGCCGCGCCGACCGCAAACACGAAGATGACAAAATAATACTGCCGGCTCTTTTTCCAAAGCGAGGGCTCCTTTGTCACACGGAATTTACAGAGCATCGCCGTAGCACTGCGCATATTCCCGATGCACATGGTTGTTGCAAAGGGAAGCCCCTTGAATTTCCGGAAGCTATTGACCTGCATAGCGCAGGCAAACGACATGCAGGCATTGGCCAGCATATTGACCGACTGCGGCATCAGCCCGACGGCCGTCAGCAGGAGCACCTCCACAAGCAGGACGATCTGCCTCCAATGGATTTTCCGGTAATCCCGGCAGCGCTGATGGACCCATTCGGTCACATAAACGCCGGAAATGAAAGCAGCCAACGGAATCACATAATGCAGCGCCGCCGGCCAATTTCCCATCGCCAGATTTTGCCCCAGCAGGACCAGATTGCCTGTCTGTGCATTGGCAAACACCTTGCCCCTGCAATTGTAGGAGTAGGCGTCCTGAAAGCCCCCGGCCAATGTCAGGAAGACCGCCAGCGCCATGGATTCCGACATTTGCGTCTTTGTTTTCCAGCTTTTCATCATTTTCCCACCTCATTTTATTTCCAGCCACAAGAAAGCCCTGGCCTATCCAAGAAAGGCCAGGGCCCTTTTATTCGCTGCCCGCGGACGGGATTTTTGCGGCCTCCGCCATCATCGCAGAGGCGACGCCGCCCGCCGCCCGAATGCCGGAAGCGCCGTTTTCCACCACCACCGCAAAGGCGTACGGCGTCTGTTCATTGCTCGAGAACCCGACCATCCAGGCGTTCGGCTCCTTGCCACCGCCCACCTCGGCGGTGCCGGTTTTTGCACAAACAGCCATGTTCGGGAATAGATTGTCCCCGTATTCGCTTGTGACGTTGTACCGCATGGCCTCCTTCAGCTTTGCCGCTGTGTCCGCCTGCACAAGCTGGCGGTCGTTTTGCGTGTGCCCCGCCTTGGTCACTAAGCCAAAATGCGTGGTGATGCTTTCGATCATATACGGCTTGACCGGCGTCCCGCCGTTGGCGATCGCCCCCATCAGGAGCATCATATGGTAGGGGTTGGTCAGATCCGTATACTGTCCCACACCGCTCCATGCGAGTTCGTTTTCCTCGGCATCGGACACATCGTACTGGCTTTTGCTGGTCGGAATCCCATCCAGGTCGAAACTGCGGTTAAAGCCCATTGCTTCCGCCGCGGCCGTCATCTTTTCCTTGCCCAGCTCCATCGCCAGCTCCGCAAAGACAATGTTGCAGGATTTCGCCAAGCCGTCTTTGAAACCAATATTCCCATGCCGGCTCAGGCAAGTGATCTTGTTGCCGTTCACCGTGATCTCCCCCTGGCAGTTGAAGGTGCGGGTATCCAGATCCGGGATATTTTCGATGGCGGCCGCACTGGTGACGATCTTGAAAATAGAGCCGGGCGTATAAGATGCAGAGAGCGCCCGGTTGAGGTAAACACCTTCGTACTTCCCGGAGGTGTCGGTATTGAGATCTGCCGGTACGTTGCCCGGGTCAAAGGTCGGCGAGCTCACCATGCAGAGCAGTTCGCCCGTCTTGTAGTTGTATAGAACTGCCGCACCCTTTTGATTTCCAAACGCCTGCAACGTAACCTTGCTCAGGTTGCTGTCCAGGGTCAATTGGATGTCGCTGCCCGTCGTTTCCCCTGTGGGCGTTGCCAGGCCGGTAACGATGTTATAGCCCGCCAACTCCGCACGGTAACTATACTGCACGCCGGTGGAAATATACCCCATTGTATCGCCTACCGCGTGGAGTGTCGCCCGGCGCACCAGTTCGTCGTCGTTATACAGGCGTTCGCCGTCCTTGCTCTGCGCCAAAACTGTCCCGTTCCGGTCGAGCACTTCCCCCGCATAGGAGAGCTGCCCGCCGCTGGACAGATGCTTGTTATACGGCTGGAAGGCCCAGTTCCCACCCTCCAGCACAAGGGACGCCAGAAAGATGACCAGCCCCACGAGAAATCCACCGGTCAGAAGGAATAAGATCAGGGAGCGGGTTCCCGTTGTCTTCATCATACCACCGCCTTTCTCTCCATCATGGGCCCACTATTTCCGCTTTCGTACCGCATAGGTGCGTTCGTCGCTGGCCTTGATAAAGGCCAACAGGCCCCAAACCGCTACCATGCTGGACCCGCCCTGGCTGACAAAGGGAAGCGTCACGCCCGTCAGCGGCAGCACGTCCGTTGCGCCGAACACGTTCAGGCAGGTCTGGAACAGCATCATCCCCGCTGCTGCACAGGCGGAGATCGAATAGAAGGTCGAGCGGCTGCGCGTCACGTCGGAACGGGCGTAAAACACCAGCAGTGCAATTGCCAGCACGATGGTGAGGCCCAAAATCAGGCCCAGTTCCTCGCACACCATGCCGAACACCAAGTCACTGGTGGAGGCAAACACGCTCTTTAGATAGCCGTTGCCCAATCCGACGCCGAAAAAGCCGCCGCTGGCCGTGTAGGTGAGGACGCGCGTCTGTTGATAGCCCGCCTCGTTTGCGAATTCCCACACATGCCGCCACGCGGCAAACCGCTGCGCCACATAAGGCCGGAACCGCAAAATCAGGAACACGCCGAACACCGCGGCGGAGCAAATCAATGCGATGGTGCGCACACTGCCGGAGCGCATGAATGCGATAATCAGGAACGTCACAAAAAAGATGCAGGCCGTGCCGAAGTCGCGCATCAAAAACAGGGCGCCGAGGCATACGCCTCCAAAGAGGATGAACCCGGAAAGGTTCCGCGCCGTTTGCAGCCGGTCCAGTGTAGACGCCCCGACAAACACAAAGGCGATCTTAATAAACTCCGATGGCTGCACGCTGACCGGCCCAAGCGAGATCCAATTTCGCGCGCCGTTATTCTCAGAAGCAAACACTAAATTGATCGCGAACAACACAATTGCGCCGATGGCAATGGCAAGCCGCCAGCGCATCACGCGCTCCAAGTCGTTCATGAACCAGATCATGATGCAGAACAGCACAATGCCCAACAAAAGGGCGCCAAGCTGGATATAGGTTGCCTCCACGCCGCTTCCGCAAAGCAACATGATGCCGATGCCGGAGAGCAAAAATCCCACGGTTTCCAACTCAAAGCTGACCCGGTTGAGGCCCTTCATGGAATAGAGATAAAATCCCCACTCCATCACAACCAAAACGCCCAATGGAATCAGCGGCATATAGCTGAATTGCCCGCCTGCAAAGCACGCTTCGATACAGAGCATGATCTGGATCAGCATCACCACAAACAGCAAGCCAAACGGGGAGGCCGCATGTACCCGGCGGCGTTTCGGAGGCTTGAGGTTTTTCGCTTCACTGGTCCGCTTGAGCATCAGGGATGTGGAACCCAACGTAATGACATCGCCGGGCAAAATCTGCGCGCGGTCTTCCACCTTCTTGCCGTTGACGCGCGTCCCCGCCTTGGAATTGGTGTCAACCACAATCCAACCGCTTTCCCGGCGCATTAAAACGGCATGGTCACGGCTGACGGTGCTGTCGTGCAGCACAATGTCGCAGCTTCGGCTGCGCCCAAGGGAATTCTCCCAATACAAAACGGGGATGATTTCCTTGGTCACCATATCCTGCAAAATCACCACCGGGTCTTCCCGCCGCCGCCCCGCTTTCAGGGAATGAAAGCACCGGCAGACCACCACAATGGAGAGCAGCGGCACCGCAATCCGCAGCAAATACAGCGCCACAGAGAAGATATTCTGTATGACAGGATTGTCCAGCATGGGCCGGCCTCCTTTTCTTTAAATTTTCGTACAGTTTATTATACTAGCAAAAAATTGCAAAGTAAACCGCGACGGCCGAATCGTAAGGGTTTTGTAATCTACCGCTTCAAACAAAAGAGGGACTGCGAACATCTTCGCAATCCCCCGTATCCATTTATCTCGCCACGCGGTAACTCACCGGGAACAATCCCAGCTCTTCCATAAAGCGCGGCAATCCCGCCTCGAAGTTCACACCAAAGCGGCGGTCCGTGCCCGCCTCGCGCGTCCGGCGGATACTCCCGCAGGTAAAGTCCACCGCGAGCTGCATCGCATCCCGCAGGCTCATTTCGTTGAGCAGGCCAGACAGCAGAGCGCTCCCAAAAATGTCGCCCGTGCCGTGGTAAGCTCCCTCAATGCGCGGTGAAAACGCATAGGTGATCCGGCCCGTATCCCGGTCGAGTCCGGCGGCCCCCAGAAGGCCCGGGCTGAACCAGACCCCGGTCAAAACGACCAACCGCGGTCCCATATCGCTCAGGCGGTGTAATACCCCCTCTATGTAAGCGCGGTCATAGGGACCGTCATAAAATTCCTCCCCAAGGAGGAATGCCGCCTCAGTCAAATTTGGGACGATAAGGTCCGCCTTTTTGCAAAGCGTTTTCATCCCGTGCGCCATCTCCGGCGTGCAGGTGGCGTACAGCTTGCCGTTGTCCGCCAACACAGGGTCGACCATCACCAGCGTATCGCTCGTTCGAAAGTCATCCACAATGTCTGAAACAATGCCGATCTGCTCCGCAGAGCCGAGAAAGCCCGTGTAGAGCGCATCAAACGAAAGGTTCAGGCTTTTCCAATGCGCTGCATAGTCCCGCATATCTTCGGTCAGATCGCGATAGGTACATTTTCCCAATCCTCCTGTATGTGTGGAGAGCACCGCTGTCGGCATCACGCTCGTCTCAATGCCCGCTGCGGAGAGGATTGGAAGCACGACCGTTAAAGAGCACTTCCCAAATCCGGAAATATCGTGAATGGCTGCAATTCTTTTCTGTCTCATTACAAAACACCGGGGCACCGCCCCCCTCGCGCCCATTGCGCAAGGTCCTATCTTTCTATATTTTACGGCGGGATTCCCTGAAAATTCCCCATTCTTTTCAGGCGCATTCCTCCGGCCGTAGGCTTCTAAGCATAGCTGAAAAGGGAAGGAGCGTCAAGGCGAAAAATGTAAAGAGATCGAAACTTTTTTGGGAAATATTTGAAAGGGTTTTCGCTGGCGCAGGGCTTATTCCACTTTTTCTGCGATCTCGCCCGCGCGCTTGTAGATGCTGTTAGCAGGCACAAATCCCCGTACCATGGAAAGCGGATACACATTGGTGTGGCGTCCAATCACTGTGCCAGGATTCAACACGGAATTGCACCCCACTTCCACGCAGTCACCGAGCATCGCGCCGAACTTTTTGCGTCCGGTCTCTAGGCGCTCATCGCCCACGCGCACCGTCACGAGCGTCTTATCCGACTTGACATTCGAGGTGATAGAGCCCGCGCCCATGTGGGATTTATAGCCCAGGATGGAGTCCCCCACATAATTGTAGTGCGGAACCTGCACATTGTCGAACAGGATCACATTTTTGAGCTCGGTCGAGTTGCCCACCACACAGTGGGCGCCCACCAAGGCGTTGCCTCGGATAAATGCCCCCTGGCGGACCTCGGTTTCAGGGCCGATGATGGCTGGTCCGTGGATATAAGCGGACGGGAATACCGTGGCGCTTTTCGCAATCCAGACATCCTCCCCGCGCTTTTCATATTCTTCTGGAGAAAGCGTTTCCCCCAGCTTGCAGATAAACGCCCCGATACCGGCAAGTGCCTCCCAAGGATATGTGTATTGCTCCAAATATTCCGCTGCCGCCGTGTGGGAGAGGTCATACAGGTTGCGAATAAACAAATTTTCCAACATGGTAAGATGCTCCTTCATTGGGAAAGCATTTGAAGAAGCTTCCCTCTCCAAATGCTTTCTATTTTTTCCTTATTATAGGATGTTCCCCCGCACAGGTCAACGGAAAATTTGGATTCTTTTCCAAATTTATCATTCAAATAATAGATATCAATCCGTTAGCCTTTTTTCCAGACCATTTCTTTCAAAAGGAGCAGGTCTCCTGTACTGAGGACGCCGTCGTTGTTTAGATCCCCGGCCTTTTCCTGTGCATCGCTGAGGTAACATCCCACTGTAAGATATTCATAGAGGAACTGCGTGTCCGCTGCACTGGGGTTCCCGCGCCCCGTCACATCACCCGGGATACAGGCGACCGCGCGGTCGCTCACCTGCCCGTCGATCAGCACCTCCATGAGATCCCCGGTTGCCACACGGCCGGAAGTTTTGATGCGCCCGTCCGTCCCGGTGACGCGCACGACGCCGACGTGTTCTGTGTAGGATTCTTCGAGCTCTGAAACGGTGATTGGCCCGTCAAACAGATAGAGAAGCGTCCCATCGGCTTCCGGTTCAGAGGGTTCGCTCTCAGCGGGTGGTTCCGAGCTCTCCCCGCCCTCCGGGAACTGCGGCAGTTCCTCTTGCGGCGACAAAACGTAATCTGCGCTATCGAACTGATAGACACGGACCGGCGTGGCGTCGCTGATCTCTTCTAGCAAAGGCGCATGGACCAGCAGAATCCGTCCGCCGGATTCCACCTGGCAGGTTCGGTCATAGTCGCAGACCGCATTGCGGATGATCCGCGCCTGTGTCTGTTCATCTTCCATGTGGTAACGGATGATCTGGATGGCTGGCGCATCGACGCCGCTTCCTTCCTCCAGCACATCGGTAATATCCATGAAAAAGTAGAGATTTTGGTCCACACAAAACGCCTTGCGGAACCCCGGGCGCAGGGAAGCGCTCAAACGGACCTCCCACCCCGAAGAGGTTCTCCACAATTTGACCACGTACATCCGTTTCGTCCCTTCCGTGCTGATGGCCACATAGCTTCCGTCGTCGCACGGGAAAAGCGCCCGATTATCTTCCAACAGATAGGGGCTTTCGATTTGGGAGAGATCCGGCGGGTCGGTTTCCTCCCCTCCGGAAACCGCCGCACAATACCATGTAGCGATTACAAAGAGCACCGCCACCCAAAGAAAAATCCCGATCCCAAACCGGCGTGAGCGTTGGATCGACATGTGCAGCACCTCCTTTTCCTTCTATCTTATATAGTAAGGGATGGCAAAAAAAATATGGGAATTTTGTGAAGGATTTCGACGCGCCTTTCGAAAAAAGGCATAGAAAAAGCGAAAACCGGGTTAAACCCGGTTCTCGCTTTTTGGGGAGGAGTTGTATTGAAAAGGCGTGACAAACTTTGTCACGGGACTTATAAGCAATATAGAATATCGTTTGTTTCCTTTTTCTGGTTCCCATTATAATATGTGGGAAATGCCCCTGTCAACGAAAGATCGCCTCCTTGATTTAGAATCTCTGTTTTGGACAAAACGAAGATTTTCATCATACAATTTTAGTGAATATATCCACAGATGTTTCGAAGCATTTCGTAAATATTCTGAGTTTATATGAGCATATTCTGAATTTTCTTTGATTCGACGATTTTTCGAGCTTATCGCAATTATGTCCGCAAATCGAATAAGATGCTTGAATCTCTCTGTTGGGTCATGCAAAGATGGAAAAAAACTGGATTTTCCGGAGGGCTTGGATAGCGGTATCGCCTATGGGCAGTATCGATTTTGGCTATTTTTCCGGTGCTCCTCCCACAAAACTTATTTCCTTCTTCCGTGTAAGCGCCTGCATATTTCTGCGCATATTCGAAGCATGCCGTCCACCTTTAGATTCCTCCGCAAATCCCTCTGCCATTCAATCGTGGATAGGAAAATTCCAGGTTCTATGGTACAATAGAAATAATGGATATTCCCGAACTAGTCACACAGGCCGCGGTGCTAGAAACTCCGCGCCGTTTTACGATAAAGGAGTTTTTCAAACAGGAATGGATACGATGAAAAAGAACGAGCTTGTCGAAATCACGATCACCGGTTATACCGCCGAGGGAAGTGGCGTTGGGCGCTGGAACGGCATGGCGGTGTTTGTCCCCATGGCTGCCGTTGGCGATGTTTTAGAGGTACGCATTCTCAAGGTGGCCAAAACCCATGCCTTTGGAAAGATTGAACGGATTCTTTCCCCATCGCCCGCAAGGATCGAACCCGACTGTCCCCAATTTGCCCAATGCGGCGGATGTGTTTTTCGCCACATCCACTACGAAGAGGAATTGCGCGCCAAGGAACAGCGTGTACGGGACGCCGTGGAACGCATCGGGGGCTTTACAAACCTTCCCTTCCGCCCCATCTTGGGGGCCCTACAGCCGGATGGCTATCGCAACAAAGCGCAACTTCCCATCGGTCGGGCGAAAGACGGCAGCTTGACGATGGGATTCTATGCGCATCATAGCCACAGGATTGTCAATTGTCCGAGCTGCAAGCTACAGCCGCCTTCTTTCCAAGCTGCAATGGAAGCCTTCCGCGCCTGGGTTCCGCTGAGCGGTGACGAACCTTACGAGGAAGCGACCGGCAAGGGGCGTTTGCGTCACCTTTATCTCCGGCAGGCGGAAGCCACCGGAGAGGCAATGGCTTGCGTGGTGGTCAACGGGAATGGCGTACACAAAGAAGACGAGCTGGTCCGGCTTCTGCGGGAAAACGTACCAGGGCTTAAAAGCGTGATGGTCAACAGCAACCGCGAGCGGACAAACGTCGTTCTGGGGAAAAAGAACCGCGTTGTTTGGGGACAGGATCACATTACAGACCGGCTGTGCGGGCTGGATTTCCATATTTCCCCCCTATCCTTCTATCAGGTCAACCGCACACAGGCGGAGCGTCTGTATCAACAGGCGGCGGACTACGCAGGTTTGACTGGGAAGGAAACGGTATTGGACCTATACTGCGGCACAGGGACCATCGGCCTATCCATGGCAAAGAAGGCCAAGCGTGTGATCGGCGTGGAGGTGGTTGCACCCGCCATTGAGGATGCACATAAAAACGCAGAGCGCAATGGGATCGTCAACGCAGAGTTTCTATGTGCGGATGCGGCTGAGGCTGCTGCCAAACTCGAAGCGCGCGGCGAACGCCCGGACGTGATCATTATAGATCCGCCTCGCAAGGGCTGCGCCCCAGAACTGCTGCACACGGTGGTGCAAATGAACCCGGAACGCATGGTATATGTTTCCTGTGATCCGGCAACCCTTGCACGCGACATGCGCATTTTGGCCGACTTGGGCTATGTCCCGCAGGAGCTCACGCCTGTGGATATGTTCCCACGTACCGCCCATGTAGAATGTGTTACCTTATTCAAAAGAAAGTCAGGCAACATCTTATGAATGATTCTCACCCTGCAAATATATTTCTATCCGCAATGCAATGGATAGGAAAAACGGTTTCCATAAACAATCTACATAATCATTTAGATCTCATTGACAATGCAAGAAACGAGGCCAAAAAGCACGATTGGCTACACCACTGTACAAACCGCCAAGCTTTCTTGAGCATGCTCAGGAGCAATAAATATCGGAAATAATTCTTGTTAGCAGCGTACGATTGAATCCTATTACCGGACAGCCAAATACAACTTCTCGAATAGGAAGCGCCGTTTTACCGCTTTCTAAAAGGATGTGAAGCGATGATTCTCAGCGCCAGCCGCCGGACGGACATTCCCAATTACTATATGGATTGGTTCCTGCACCGCATCCGGGAGGGGTATGTGGATGTCCGCAACCCGATAAACCCGCATCAAATCAGCCGTATCGCTTTATCGCCTTCGGTGGTGGATTGCATCGTCTTTTGGACCAAAAATCCGGAGAACATGCTCCCCCATCTGGGAGAGCTTGCGGCATATCCCTATTATGTTCAATTTACATTGACCAGCTATGGCCGGGACATCGAACCCAATCTGCCCGACAAAAAGGACCGCCTAATCCCCACCTTTCAGGCCCTCTCTTCCAAAATCGGCAAAGAGCGGGTCGTCTGGCGGTACGATCCGATCTTTCTCAACCAGCGGTACACCGTTTCCTACCATTTGGCCGCCTTTTCGGAAATTGCCAGGCGTCTGCGTGGGTATACGGAAAGGGTGGTCATCAGCTTGATCGATCTCTATGCAAAAACAAAACGCAATACGGCAGGGCTTTTCCTGTCTCCGCCGGAGGGGGATACACTGTTCTATATGACCGGACAGATGGCCCAAATCGCCCAAGAGAACGGCATGATGATCGAGAGCTGTGCGGAGTCCTGCGACCTACAGGCGGTGGGTGTCCAACACGGAAGCTGCATCGACCCTCACCTGATCGAGCGGATCATCGGCTGTCCCCTCCGCGCCGCCAAAGACCGCAACCAACGCGCAGCGTGCGGGTGTGTCGAGAGCATCGACATCGGCGCCTATCACACCTGCCGGAACGGATGCAACTATTGCTACGCCAATTTCAGCCCGGAAAAAGTCGCCGACACCGTCCGGCTCTATGCGGAACATGCGCCCCTTTTGTGCGGAACGGTTGGGCCACAGGATCAAATTACGGAACGGCCTGTCCGTTCCCTTAAGGATATACAGCTCCGTTTGGAGTAGGCGGCCATCTTCTGAGAAACCGGGATTTTCTCCTGGCCGGCGCACGGCACGGGCGGCAGCCAATGCCCCTGTTCAAAGCCCCTGCCCACACTTCCATGCAAGAAACCCACTATCCAAAACTTGACAAATTCCAGTGGATCGTGTATAGTAGACCCGTAAATGGAACAGGGGAGCTTATACATAGGCTGAGAGGAAGTTGCGAACTTCGACCCATAACCTGACTTGGATAATGCCAACGTAGGGAAAGAAACGAACCCTACGGGAAATGCTTGGCATTTCCCGTTTTTGTATGCATCCCGTCTGCGCACATTTTACAGGTTCTCCAACAGGAGAAGACAATTGAATCGGAACGGTTGAGAGTGAACGAGAGTTCACGAAGGGGTACACCACCGCGGGTGTATTTTTTCGTGAACTCTTTTTTCTTTGCTTACAGCTGGATTCCAGAAAGGAGCTGCATGATGATTCAGATCAATGGCACCGCCGTCGAACTTGCGGAGGGGACGACCCTACAGGGCTACCTCGACCAAAATCAGTACAACCCTGCCCGCGTCGCCGTTGAGCGGAACGGCGCGATTGTCCCGAAGGCCGCGTACCCTTCGACCGTCCTCGCGGACGGCGACCAAGTGGAAATCGTCCATTTTGTAGGAGGTGGCTGATTTGGAACCGCGCAACCCCATCACCAAAGAACAGATTCAACGCGCGCTTCGGGAACGCCATTCCGCAGGCGTGCAGGACAAGCTGGACCACGCGCGGGTGGCTGTCGCAGGGCTCGGCGGTTTGGGTTCCAACGTTGCGTTTGCCCTGGCCCGCATCGGCGTCGGGCACCTGCACCTGATCGACTTTGACCGCGTGGACCTCGCCAATTTAAACCGACAGCAGTATTTTCTCCGGCATTTGGGCATGTACAAAACCGACGCCCTCAAGGAGGAACTGCTGCAGATCAACCCCTATCTGGACATCCGGACCGATTGTGTCCGTGTGACGGAAGGCAATCTTCCGGAGCTCTTTGCAGAGGACCCGATCGTCTGCGAAGCCTTTGATTCCCCGGAGGCAAAGGCGATGCTGGTAAACGGCATCTTGGAGCATTTCCCGCGGACCTTCCTGGTCTCCGCCTCCGGAATGGCTGGATACGGCGATAGCAACCGCATCCAGACGCGCAAAATCACCGATCATTTTTACCTCTGTGGCGATGGGATAGCTCAGCCGGGGCCCGGCTACGGCCTGATGGCTCCCCGCGTAGCGCTCTGCGCGGCGCATGAGGCCAATTGCATCGTGCAATACATCTGTACAACAAAAGGAGAAGAACGATGAATACACAACAGGATCTTTTGAGCATTGGAGGGCACACCTTTACCTCCCGTTTCATTCTTGGTTCCGGCAAATATTCGCTGGAACTCATCCAAGCCGCCATTGAAAAGGCGGGCGCGCAGATTGTCACGCTGGCGCTGCGCCGCGCGAACGAGGGCGGGCTGGCCAACATCCTCGACTATATCCCCAAAACCGTCACCCTGCTTCCCAACACCTCCGGCGCGCGCAATGCCGACGAAGCGGTCCGCATTGCCCATCTCGCGCGGGAGCTGGGCTGCGGCGACTTTATCAAAATCGAAGTGATCCACGACTCCAAATACCTGCTGCCGGACAACTACGAGACCATCAAGGCGACGGAGGTCCTGGCAAAAGAGGGATATGTCGTCATGCCCTACATGTATCCCGACCTGAACGCCGCCAGGGATCTGGCCAACGCGGGCGCGGCCTGCATCATGCCGCTTGGCGCGCCGATCGGCACGAACAAGGGCCTTTGCACCAAGGAGTTCATCCAGATCCTGATCGACGAAATCGACCTCCCGATCATCGTGGACGCCGGCATCGGCCGTCCTTCGCAGGCGTGTGAGGCGATGGAGATGGGCGCTGCCGCTGTGATGGCCAACACCGCCATCGCGACCGCTGGCGACATCCCCGTCATGGCGGAAGCGTTCCGGCAGGCGATTGAGGCGGGCCGCAAAGCTTACCTCTCCGGCCTAGGCCGCACTCTGGAAAAGGGTGCAAGCGCTTCCTCCCCTTTGACCGGCTTTTTGAGAGAATAAGGAGGGAATCGCGCCATGGCACAGAATGAACATATCAACGAAAGCATCCTGAGCGACGAAGTGCGGCAGGATATGAAAAAGGAACGCATCGATCACATGACATACCTGCCGGGCATGGAGGTTTTGGATTCCGACATTGGCCAGCAAGTTCTGGATCGCACCGCCGCCTACGATTACAACCGCTATACCGCGGAAGACGTCCGCCGCGCTCTCCGGCATGAAAACCGCACTCTGGAGGATTTCGGCGCGCTGCTCTCCCCCGCTGCCCTTCCGCTTTTGGAGGAAATTGCACAGGTAGCCCAGCAGGAAACCCGCAAGCATTTCGGCAATTCGGTCTGCATGTTTACGCCGCTATACATCGCCAATTACTGTGAAAACTACTGCATCTACTGCGGCTTCAACTGCCACAATAAGATTCACCGCGCGCAGCTGAACGCCGAGCAGATCGAAAAGGAGATGGAGGCGATCGCCGCTACCGGCCTACAGGAGATCCTCATCCTAACCGGAGAAAGCCGCTCCAAATCCACCGTTGCATACATCGGCGAGGCCTGCAAAATTGCGCGCAAGTATTTCAAGGTGATCGGCCTGGAAGTGTATCCGATGAACTCCGACGAATACGCCTATCTTCACCAGTGCGGCGCCGACTACGTCACGGTCTTCCAGGAAACGTACAACAGCGACAAATATGAGACGCTCCACCTACAGGGCCATAAGCGGATTTTCCCGTACCGGCTGAACGCGCAGGAGCGCGCTCTAAAGGGCGGTATGCGCGGCGTTGGGTTCGGCGCGCTGCTGGGGCTGGACGATTTCCGCAAGGACGCCTTCGCCACCGGCTGCCACGCCTGGCTGCTTCAGCGCAAATATCCGCACGCGGAAATCGCCTTCTCCTGCCCCCGCCTCCGCCCGATCATCAACAACGACAAGATCAATCCCATGGATGTCCACGAACCGCAGCTTTTGCAGGTGGTGATGGCTTACCGCCTTCTGATGCCGTTTGCCAGCATCACCATCTCCACGCGGGAATGTGCGCGCGTGCGGGACAATCTGGTCTCGATCGCCGCAACGAAAATCTCCGCAGGTGTCAGCACGGGGATTGGCGAACACTCGGACGAGATCGAAGCAAAGGGCGACGACCAATTCGA
Organism: Anaeromassilibacillus sp. 1001302B_160321_C8; assembly: GCF_015554745.1. NCBI lineage: Bacteria > Bacillati > Bacillota > Clostridia > Eubacteriales > Acutalibacteraceae > Anaeromassilibacillus > Anaeromassilibacillus sp. 1001302B_160321_C8. The sequence continues at coordinate 258,305 of NZ_JADNJD010000002.1, forward strand.
GATTTCCGACGGGCGGAGCGTGGACGAAGTATTCCACGACCTCCAAAAGCTCGGCCTCCAGCCGGTGATGAACGACTATGTCTACGTATAATCGCTCCGTCGTCGCGGTTACCAATCGATCGCTTTGCACCAGGCCCTTTCTCGAGCAGGTGGAGCGGGTCTGCGCCTTCCAGCCCGCCGCCCTGATCCTGCGCGAAAAGGACCTGGACGAAAGCGCCTATGAAGCGCTGGCGGCGGACGTCCTGGCGATCTGCAAACGCCACCGGGTTCCCTGTGTCCTTCACAGCTTCCTCGATGTGGCAAAGCGTCTCGGTGTAAAACAAATCCAGCTCCCCCTGTGGAAGCTGGAAGAGGCCGCTGCGGACGCCAACCGGCCGTTGGACAGCTTTTCCCGTATCGGCGCATCGGTGCATTCCGTTGAGGACGCACGCCGCGCCGGACAACTCGGGGCTTCGTATCTCATCGCGGGCCATATCTTTGCAACGGGCTGCAAGCCGGGGATTCCCCCCAGGGGGTTGGCGTTCCTGCGGGAGGTCTGCCACGCAGCGTCCGTGCCCGTCTATGCGATCGGCGGCATCTCCCTTGATTCCGAGCAAATTCAAAGCGTTCTTTCCTGCGGCGCGGCAGGCGTATGCATTATGTCCGGGATGATGCGCCTGTAAATCCTGCCGGAATGCTTTCTCCGGCCTGGATTTCGCGGGAGACTGGCCTGCATCCTTTTTGGTCAAGTGCCCTTTCGATCAAACGCCCTCGCAAAGTCTTGCCGTCCAACACAGTTGCGGTTTACGCCCCAGGTTGGTATAATACATACGGAAAAGCCGACCCACCGGCATAAAAACAGCGCACGATCGTGCGGGACCTTTAGGGCAGCCATGAGATATTGCACCGGCAAAGCATCTGAAGTTGTGCATTGCCCCAAAGCGGAAGGAGAATCACCATGGAACGGATTACAGCGGTTATTTTTGATATGGACGGTCTGATGTTTGACACCGAACAACTCTATGAACGCACATGGGGCCAGGCGGTATCGGAACAGGGAAAGGTTTTTACACGCGAAATTCACAGCCTGATTATGGGCCGCAGCAAGGCCGATTCCGCCCAAGTCCTGCTGGACGTCTATGGGCCGGATTTCCCTGTCCAGAAGGTCATCGACCGCCAGACGCCGCTCTTCTTTGAGGCGTTGCAGAAGGAAGAGGTTCCCGCGAAAAAAGGGCTGTTTTCGCTGTTGGATGCGCTGGAACAGCGCGGCTTAAAAAAAGCCGTCGCCTCCTCGTCCCAGCCAAAAAAAATCGATTTCCTGCTGAAACAGCACGGCTTGGAGCACCGTTTCGATTGTGTGGTCAGCGGGCACCAGGTCCACGCCAGCAAACCGAATCCCGAAATTTTCCTGCTGACGGCAGAACAGTTGGGGGAACCGCCCGCAAATGTCCTGGTCTTGGAGGACTCCAACGCCGGAATCCGCGCTGCGCACAACGGAGGGTTCCGTTCCATCCTGATTCCCGACCTCTGCAAATTGGAACCGGACGTTTTGCAGCTTTGTCTGCGCAAGGTGGACAGCTTGGATGATGTCATCTCGATCATCGATGCGATCAACGGCCGTTGATCGGCGAAACATTCTATAGAAACGGAAAGCCATGGTGTCTAAAGCGATAAAACACTTTAGACACCATGGCTTTTCTGTTTGATGTCCGTAGTATCCAGTGAAAAAAGCGTTAGAAGGGTCTTAAAACATTGCCGGACAAAAGATCAAGTCATAGCCGGTTCCGATGCGGTGCCCACTTGTATCCAATTCGAAAGATTTTGTTTAAACGCATCATAGACTTCGAATGTCCATTGGTAATCGTAGTCTCCTGGATTCTCCTGCTCCCATTTCTCCATAGTCGCTGGAAACCCTTCCGGCAGTACATAGCTGGTCAGGTCACACACCATCCACCCATCAACTTCGCAGACCTCTTTTTCGCGGAGTTCCTCTACTGGGACTTGTTCCCCTTGAATCTGTATGGTGTTTCCATCTGCCAAATCTTCGCCGCGGTAGCATTGTAAAAGGAACATCACGTGGGAGGTATAATCGATTCCACTTTCTGTGGTTTCAACCGTCACAAAGGTGAGATTTCCTCCATAATCTGCGCGTTTTACAGAAAACCATTCCTGTGTCGCATCCTCCATGTGCCATGTGTCCCATATAATGCGCTTTTGATCTGTATTGGGGTCGGAAAAAACCTGATCCGCTGTGATCGTCAATCCGGCATCTTTCAGGGAGTATCCTTGGATTTCCTGAATGGCGTCCGGCTCTGCCGGCGTTGATGTTCCCACAGGGATTTCCGACGGCCCAGCAGAAGAAAGGGGACTCCCCTTATCAAAACGATCATCCGAGGGCCCTGGGGCCGTTGTGCAAGCAAGCAACGCAAAGCATAAGAAAACCACCGCTCCAAAGAAGAAAGTCCACTTCATAACAAGCTCCTTTTTGCATGATTAATAGCTATACCTTAAAATTCGATTCACCCAATATCCATTATTCGTATAGTCCTGTAAAGTTGCTTTATTGTCGGATGCTGGATCCTTAATATAAACTAATTCGCCGCTATAAGCATATGCGACTACAAAATGCGTTGTATAGCTGTTTTCCATTCCAATAATCACTGGCAAGCCTTGACTGATTCCATCCGCGACATAAGCCGCTGTATCGGCTACAGATACGTTTTTAAATTCATTCACATCTACTGATAAGCTACAACGTTGACCTGCGACGACAGATTGAAAAGGACAAGCGGCCGTTGTAATAATCTTATTGACCCGTCCAGGATCATAATCTAAATTTCTCAGATAATCTGCAACCATTGTAAAACTTGTAAGCATACAACCATATGTTCCTATATCAACATTTTGTACCTGCATTAAGTCATTGCTGTAAGATTGTCCGCTTTGTTGCCAACGTTTTATGGATATTTCCCCTCTGCCTTTTGAACGAAGCAACATCTTCCCCTTTGCAAGTGATGCGGCATTCGCACTGACATATTCACTTGGACAGATTCCCTGCAACGACTCTATAGAGAATTTTCTAATAAAAGGTTGCGGAATTGCAAATACTGTCTGCGTATTTATTACAAAACAGCAAAGCGATCGTCAATAAAGTAAATATACTCTTTTTCATAATATTACCTCCTTGTATTGTCTATGTACAATTTATAAATCAATCTTTCTCATTGAAATCACCCTTTCTGATATAAATTTACTATATTTTTTACTATTAGTCAATATTTTTTAATTAATATCATTTAATAATAAAATGGCATCTAAAGAAGTCATCGCTTACTTTAGATGCCATATGTGTACATAAAAATAATCCTCTACAATCGCTATTCTACAGCTTAGGATAGTGATTGTAGAGTCTTTTTTACATATCGTGATACCGCGCCAAAAACGCGCGGGTGCGTTCATTGGTGGAGCTGTCAAAGAGCTGTTCCGGTTTTCCCTGTTCGACAATCGTGCCGTCATCCATAAACACCACATAGTCGGCCACGTCGTGGGCAAACTTCATCTCGTGTGTAACAACCACCATGGTCATATGCTCTGCGGCAAGTTCCCGGATTACCTTGAGGATCTCCCCAGTCAACTCAGGGTCCAGCGCGGAAGTTGGCTCGTCAAAAAACAGGATTTCCGGTTCCATGGCCAACGCGCGCGCAATGGAAACCCGCTGCTGCTGTCCTCCGGAAAGCTGATAGGGATAGGCGTCCGCCTTGTCCGCCAGGTTCATTTTTTTCAATAGCTCCCGTGCGGTTGCCTCCGCCTCCTCGCGCTTCTTTCCCAACACGCGGATGGGGGCTTCCGTAATGTTGCGCATCACAGAAAAATGCGGGAACAGGTTAAAATTCTGAAACACCAGGCCAATGCGCAGACCAATGCGGCTGCATGTCGCTTTATCCGCATAGACCGCCTTCCCATCCGGCCCATTTTTGACCAGCGTCTCCCCACATAGGGTGATGGCGCCGGAATCGACCGTCTCCAACTGGGTGACACAGCGCAGGAAGGTACTCTTTCCGGAACCGGAGGGTCCGATGATCGCCAACACTTCGCCCTTATTCACGGAAATAGAAATCCCTTTCAATACTTCATTTCCATCAAAGCTCTTTCGAATTTGTTCCGCCTGTAATATCTCCACGGTCCTTCCCCTCCTAACGGTAATAGCTGAGGCGCTTTTCTGCCACTGTAAAGCAGCGCGTCACGATGCCATTCATCACCAGATAGAAAATACCCGCGATCAGGAATGGGGTCATGTCGACCGCCGAGGACACCCAATTTTCCGTAATGCGCAGCAATTCGACCACGCCGATCGCCTGGGCCAGCGATGTATCTTTGACCAATGTGATGAACTCGTTGCCCATCGGCGGGATGATCCGCTTGACCACCTGCGGCAAAACAATTCGGAAGAAGGTTTGTTTCTTGGTAAAGCCCAACACCTTTGCCGCCTCATGCTGTCCCTGCGGGATTCCTTCGATTCCTCCACGGAAAATCTCTGCAAAATAGGCGGCATAATTTAAGGCAAATGCCACCTGCGCGGAAATCACGCGGTCGAGCTGAATACCAAAAATGGGCTTTAAGCCATAAAAGATAAACAGCAATTGCAGCATCAGCGGCGTACCGCGCATCACCAGTATGTAGAACCGCACAGGCAAATTAATGATCGGATTTTTGGACATACGTCCCAGCGCCACCAACAATCCCAGTGGCAAGGAAAAAAGCAGCGTGGAAAAAAAGATGCGCAGCGACATCAGCGTCCCTTCCAACATCTGGGACAGCAATACCTGGTAATTCACGCTGCAACCACCTCCTTTTCAGCCCTTTTCATGGAAATTGCTTCTTATTCCTCCGCCGGAATCGTTGTGACGTCTTCCCCGAACCACTTGTTGGAGATTTCCGCCAACGTGCCGTCTGCCGACATCTCTTTCAAAGCGCCCTCTACTTTTTCCTTCAAAGCGTCGTCGCCCTTGCGGAAACCGATGACATAGTTTTCCTCTGCCAGGGAAGCGTCGTCGCCGTTTTCATCCTGCAAGATGGTATAGGCGCCGGGGTTGTTCTGCAAATAGTAGCGCGCCACCACTTCGTCGATGGCAATCGCATCAATGGTTCCATTCTGGATTTCCATAACAGCCTTGGAATAGTCGTCGATCTGTACGACTTCTTGAAGCGTATCCTTGAAGTCAGGGTTCTCATTCAGCGCAACCTCAGCAGAAGAATCCGCTTGCACCCCGACAATCTTTCCCGCCAGATCGTTCAAACCCTGATAGGTGGAATCGGATTTCACTAAGATGATCTGGTCGTTCTTCATATAAGGGATACTGAGATTAAATTCCTCTGCGCGCTCCGGCGTTTCACTGAAGCCGTTCCAGAGGCAGTCGACATTCCCATTGCTGAGCTCTGCGGATTTGCTATCCCAATCGATGGGCTGTGTGACCAGCTCAATCCCCAGCCGGCTGCACACCTCGGTTGCTACATCGATGTCAAACCCAACCAATTCGCCGGTCTGCGTATCGACAAAGCCCATCGGCGGGAATGCATCGTCCAAGCCCAGTATGAGCTGGCCCGCGCTTTCGACCTTTGTCCAAGATTCGTCAGCCGCCTCTCCTCCGGTTTCCGACGCCATATCGCCATTCGTGGCCAATCCCGCAGCGTCGTCTCCATTCCCTGTTGCTCCGTTGCCACATCCCACGCAGCCGATGACCATCAGCGCCGCCAGAAAAATTCCCCACAGTTTTTTCATGCGTACTCTCTCCTTCTTAAATCTCTCAAAAGTCAGATAAAGCCCCTCCGCTGCCGCGCCGGACCGCTGCCGGGAGTGTGGAGGGGTGATATACCAATATAATACTAGATTAGCGAGATAAAGTAAAGAGGCTAATGCGCCTCTTAATGCCACTTTTCCAAAAATTCGCCTATTTTTTTTGGCTTAAGAATTCTTCATAGCGGTCGCAGAGCTCGTTGGCGTCACCAAAGGCAATCTGCTTCCCACGCTCCAGCCAAAGGGCTTTGTTGCACATACTTCGCACCTGCTCCAACAGATGGGAAACTAAGATTGTGGTTGCGCCGCCATTGATGATCTCCATCATTTTTTCTTCGCTCTTTTTCCGGAACGCGCCGTCGCCTACGGAGAGGACCTCATCCAGAATCAAGACATCCGGCCGTACCAAGCAGGCAATGGAAAATGCCAGCCGGGATTTCATACCGGAGGAGAGCTGCTTGAAGGGACGGTCCTGAAACTCTTGCAAGCCCGAAAAGTCGATGATCTCCTCATACTTTTCGTTCATAAATTTGCGGGTATAGCCGAGCATCGCCCCGCGCAGATACGTATTTTCGCGCACGGTCAAATCCCCGTCAAAGCCACTGGCCAATTCCAGCAACGCGGCAATGGACCCGTTGACCTTGACCCAGCCCTTTGTCGGCACCATAATGCCGGTGACAGCCTTTAGGAGCGTGGATTTGCCCGCGCCGTTGCTGCCGATAATTCCAAGCATGTCCCCGCGTTCCAATGTGAATGATACGCCGTCCACGGCCCAGAATTCCCGTACGTGGTAATTCCGTTTGATTTTGCGGAGCACATACTCCTTGATCCCGATGTCTTTAAAGTCCCCTAGGATATAGCGGATGGAGACATCCTTCGCTTCTATGATCATCGTAATGCCTCCTTACACATAATACAGGAACTTATAATTGTATTTCTTATAGATGAATGCACCGATCAATAAGACAACCAACGCGTAAAAGGCGCACAATAGATGGAAACTCGGCTCCGGGATATCGTTTTCAATTACAATCTTGCGGAAATAGCGGATGTATACAAAAATAGGATTTAGGTAGAACAAATAGCGGATGTGCAGAGAAAACGCTTCTATGTTATAGAAGATTGCAGAAAAATACATAATGACCTGTGTAACCACCGTATAGAGATATTTGACATCTTTGAAAACCATATACAGCGCAGATAGGATAAGTCCCATGCCGATATTGAACACAACCAGGCATCCGATTGGGTAGAGCAGCAAAAGGAAGGTCCAACGGAATGGAATCCCATCGATCGCCACAAAGAGAAGGAACACGACTAATGTCAAACAAAAATTGATGAAGGACGAGACGTTTTTCGACAATAAAAACATGTATTTGGGTACATTAATTTTTGAAAATATTGTGGAATTGTCCATCAACGAGGACATACCACTATTTGTCGCATCGGTAAAATAGGAAAATACCAGCTGTCCACTAAAAAGATAAATCGTATAATGGGGCGTAGACCGCCCAAAGAACTGCGTAAAAACCAAACTCATGACCAACAACATCAGCAAAGGGGATAGGACGCTCCAAAACATCCCCAATACGGTGCGTTTGTACTTTTTCTTAAAATCTCTTTTTACCAGCTCCTCAAAGAGGAACTGGTATTTCCGCATTTTTTGTAACATGTTCGTTCACCCTAATCTATTTTTTAACGTTTTTAATACTTCATTTAAAGTATAGAACAATCCGTGATGATAGAAACACAAAAGAATTCCTCGCCACTTCCGTAATCCGGGTAACGGCTTCTTATCAAGGTTGTTAGACCCTGTTAAATTAAAAATAGAATCCTTATTGCTAGGAATGGATGCGTTACATAAATGGATCAAAATTCTATAATCTTCATCGTTGTAAAAATAATCACGATCCTCTATATGAGAATGGATGCCTAATTCCATAGCAATCTCTCTCCGAAAACATTCGCATATATCCCGAAAGCTCTCTTCGTTCTTTACCTTTCGTAGAGCATTCATTGTACAGCTTAAAGCAAAATTTACAAAGCTTTGCTCTACATTCTGAAAGGCCTTTCTCTGCTCTAAAGACTTCTTTAAAGCTCTACATGCTGTATAAAAGTCAAGGGGGGATTGTTCTTGTGTGTTTTGCAAATTATTTTTTGTATCTACGCGGTAATACAATAAAGAGCGGTCAATCGTGACAATCCGCTCTGCAAGTGCCAACGCCAAATTTACAAAATATACGTCGTTTGTACTACGTGTCCCCTGAAAAAGGATTTGTTCCCTTTGTATGAATTCCCTATTAAACAATTTGTTCCACGGCGCCGCTGTTGTGATTTGAAAAATTTGAGAATATATATCATGCATTGAAAAAGGCTGCTTTTGCGGTATTAAATCTTTATTATATAACCACTTTCCTTTAAAAGTAATCTTTGTTTGGTCGGAAAAACATTTTACATTAAATATCGTAATATCTGCCCTGTATTGTTCACTGCATGCGTAAGCCCTCCTCAACATATCTGGGTGAAAGAAATCGTCCGCATCCAAAAAGATCAAATATTTTCCCTTTGCAAGCTCCATCCCTCGGTTCCGAGCTACTCCTGCATACATATTTTTCTGCTCAACAACAATTACACGTGCATCTTGGGAAGCATATCTCCGAAGTATTTGTTTTGAAGCATCCTGAGAACCATCATCTACACAGATCACTTCTATCTCCCTAAAGGTTTGCTGCAAAATACTATCCAAACACTTTTCTAAATATTTCTCCGCATTATAGACAGGAATGATAACCGATATCTTTGGTGTATCCATCGTCTAACCCCCATTACGGTGAACCATAAAAAATACAATGGAGCGTATACATAAGTCCATGTTCCCGATAACACCGGATTGTCCCTCGAATCTTCCTGGGGATAAAAGTAATAAAACGTCCAATTCTAAAAGAAAACGATTTTTTTACATTTTCCAGCTCTTTTTTATAGAATTGAAGTTCTTGATAAATAGCTTCTGTATTTCCACTATTCCTTTCAACATAAGCTGTTGGGTTAATAGCGTCTTGGATCAGTTTTTGAAAATACAACTTTTCTACTTCAGATAAATCATGTATTTCTGCCCGTTCTTTCCTAGTTAATTGCATATAAATATTACGTGCAGTTTTTATATAAGAACTTATCTGTTGAGATGCTGCTAAAACGACAGCGCTTTTAAACGATCGATTGCTTAAAAATTGCATCATCAAGATAGCACATATAAAATATCCTTTAAAATTTTTAAATCCCACTTCCGTAGTCATGGTAGAGCTTTCGTGTACTCTCCTAATAAATAAAACATCCGGTATATGCGCTGCTCGGTTTGCTTGTAAGATACTTATAAACGCAAATAAATTATCCTCATGAATAATTCCATTTTTATAGCATATATTGTTTCTCAACAAAAAATCCCTATTGAAGAACTGAAGGCATGGAGAGACTTTAAAATCACCATTTCTAACCATCTCAACGTATAGATCGCAACCTAATCGTACCTTTTTATACTTATAAGTCCTCTTATAATACGTTTTATATTGTGGAAATTGTTTTTCAAGTTCCGATGTTTCATAAAACGATGTCCCATCGAAAAGCAATAAGTCCAACTCCTCCTTTTCCGCTTCTCGATATAAAATCTCTATAGCGTTCTCCTCTAGCTTATCGTCACTATCCATAAAATAAATGTACTTTCCATGTGCTGTTTTAACACCCACATTTCTTGCCGCAGATTGGCCTTGATTACTCTGATTAATAACGATAACTCGTAGATCTTTTTTGGCTATAGATTTCAGTATCGCTTCTGAACGATCTGTGGACCCGTCGTTTACACAAATAATTTCGATATCTTGGAAAGTTTGGCTTAATATGCTTTGTAAACTCTCTTCCAAATAACTTTCCACATTATATACAGGCATCACAATTGACACTTTTGGTGTATGCCCTTTTAATCGAGAAGTTCCATATTCCCCAGCTACTTCATTTTGTAGATTTTCATCTTCTAAGCATTTTCTTTCTAGAACTTTATCTCCAACCGGTGACCCTTGAAAATAATGGTACCATTCGTCCGCCCATGGAACATCCTGATATTTCCATGGCTTGTCTTTCGAAGAAAAATGAACAATAGATGCAAATTCTATGATTTCTCCTAAACTAGAGTAATTACTTCCGTACGTAACATTGATATCCTCTAATTTATACTTCTTTTTCGCTCGTATAAGATTTACTAATAAGACATTATATTGTATGGATAACAAGTGCACTTGCCCATCAAAAACCAAATTAAACACATTCTGATCCATTAATGATGAATCATTTAATTCCTGCTTTTTTTGAACCAATACTTCCGAGATACTTTCGTTTCTCATTCTCGCCAAGTTCAGCAACATTACTCCTGAATTAAAATAGTGTTGAACTTGCTGCACATATTTATGCTTATAATATATACTGCCACTATCTATAACAGCGCATGCTAATTCATGATTCAAAGAAAAATCATATGAATATAAGTCGAATAAATCTTTTAATACAAGGATATCTCCATCCAAATACAAAACCTTTTCACATTCTGGCAATAAGGTAGGGAGATAGAATTTTAGTAACGCTGCTACCGTAGCTACACAATGCGAATGGCTATCAAATGTATGCAACTTTTTTAATGAATCCACAGAAGCATGAACGATATGAATACGCACATCATCACATTCCAGTTCTTTAAACAATGTAATGGCTGATTGATCTAGATCCGTTTCAATTAGATGTATGTGATAATTCGTATTGATATTTTTATTAAGGATCAGCGAATGCATTGCCACAACTGTAGGAATTACATAACCACTATCACAGATAAACGCTACATTAACCCAACTCTGTTTCATGAAAAAATCTCCTTAATGATCATTGTACGATTTACATCGAACACAAAAATTTCCAATTTTCTGAGGTCAATATCCGCGTCTCTTTCTGTCCGACGAACCTACCCACATGATAGGCAATCCCATGATCCTTTAAATTCAGCTCCATTTTCGCCATAGTCCGCCGTTCTCCCAGACGATCGAAATCATCCAACAACACAGCAAAAGAGTCCATCAGGCAGTTCGGGAATAATCGCAAGACATCCACACGCGAGTATATTTTTGCATTCCCTCCAAAAGGGCCATCAATCGAAATTAGATCAAATGATTTTCCCTCTAAGGCATCTGTAAACCCCTTATAAGATAGGACCTTGTTATCTTCCAAATACGCGCTTTCCTCCAGAGGCAATTGTAAGAGAGTTGTACGTTCTCCAAACGAAAAGCTTCTCTTGAAAAATGCAATCCATTCCGGATCGTGTTCAATAACGATATGCTGTACATCTTCAAATGCCGACGCATATTGGCCGATCATCCGAGTCGTCTGGCCCAATCCAAGTTCCAAAATCCGCTTTGGTCGCGCCTCGTCCAAAACACGATAAAGCGCATATAAAAATGGATAACCTGCCGCCCAACGGCCTGGCGAAAAGCTCTTATCTTTCAGCCAAATGCTATTTACAATGGTATCCCGAAAAATTTCGCCCCACAATACTTCCGATTGCCTGCCTTTTAGGTCCTTCAGCAACGTGTCCTCTGCCGTTTTGCGCTCTGCAAGCATTCGGTTCGTTTGATTTGTCTGCAACCGTATTTCTTCCGTAAGCCGTGCTTTCGATCCTTTCAAGTCCGATACTTCTTGCTTTAACGCAGCAATTTCCCTCTGAAGTCTAACATTTTCTTCATGTATTTTGGATAAGTCCTGATGATTCGACTGCATTGCCGTAAGGATATGCTCTACTTCCCGATTGAAGGAAGCAGTCGGTGGAGGAAGAATCTTTTTTAAAAACTGCTTCATGATCGTCACCAAATCTCTGATACATTATTTTATAGGAACATATTGCCTGTAGATCGCTTCATACTTGCTTGCTTCCTCTATCGTAGACGGTTGCCTCGACGGGAAACCATCGCCGGAGAAACGAGCGGCGCATTCCAAGGCATTCAGCAGTGCGTCTTCATCCCCCGCTTTAAAAAGGAAGCCATTTTTTCCCTCCTGTATCGCTTCGGGCATTGCCCCCATCTGGGAAGCCACCACCAAGCATCCTGTAGCGATTGCCTCACGGACCACGAAATTATACGTCTCATACCACAGGGAGGGGACAACAATACAATCGTGTGTTCGGTAAATCTCCGGCATGCGCTTAAACGCAACCGGCCCACGAAAGTGAACCCTTTGATCGTTTCCTGCTAGCTGCTTTAATTGCCGTTCATAGGCATCCGTTCCTGTCCCATACAGCTCCAATGTATAAGCTCCAGACAGGCGTCGGAAAGCAGCAATGAGCATATGGATTCCTTTCAATTCCGAAAAGGTGCCTACATACGCAAAAGCCTTGACTCGATTGACCGGCCCACGGGAAAAAGAAAATTCGGGTGCAATCCCATGCGGGATCACATATGGCACAACCTCCGGAAATTCCTGATGAACCACGGACGCCACAAATTCGGAGGGTACGGAAACAGCAGCAGCCTTTTGCAAAAGTTCAGCTGCATATCTATAACGCTGGGAAAAGTCCGGAACCGTATTCGTTTTGCATACCGCTGCGCATCGCCGTCCCTGTTTACAGCCGGGGCAAAAATGTCCCTGCCGGTCTACCATTGTAGCATAGTGGCAGAAAATATTGAAGTCCGTCAATGTCACAACATAGGGAATCTCACGCTCTGTACACGCCTGCAAAAACGCCGCCATCGGCTGCGGATAGGCACAATGCACCATGTCCGGACAATCCTGCTTCAGAAAATACATGGCAAAACGATGCATGGATCGATCATTCGGATCGATGCGTTTATAAAACAACCCATAAGGTGTCTTGCGATAGCGAAACTCTACCACTTCAAGCCCTTCAAAGAGGAAGGTCCGATACAGGATATCTCCTACTGAAAATGGGTACTCGTTACAATCTGCCGTACCCAGAGTAAAAACTTTTACCCGGTGCCCTTTTTCCTGTTGGGCCCGCGCCATATTGAATACAAAGCGCTCCGTCCCGCCCTGCCGGTTCGGATAAAAATAATGGACCAAATAATAGATACAGAACGGTTGAACCCTCTCTTTTATAACCGGAAGTTCCCTCTCTGGACAAGGTGGAAAAGTGGGTACTTCCGTCTTCGCGTCTGTGTGAAAGCGCTTTCGGTCAACAACATATTTTTCCCAAACTTTTGCGGCTGTTCCCTTTAAACCATAATATCTGCAAATAGATAATAACGTTTTCACTGCGAATAGCCACTTCCTTTCAGACCCACAATTTACCAATCCCTATCAATTTTGCCATTCCGAAATGAAGCATACGCTTGAGGTAAATCGGTCTTTGCCGTCAACCGAGTCCTTTTGATCACTATGCGAAAAGTGTTGTTTCATCCTCCAAGTGACTTTTTACATACAACCGGCTTATCATCCAAATAACCGCTGAAGAAGCACGGACCATCCGGTGCTTCAGCAAAAAACAAAGCCACTTTTCGATCTGGTAAAACGCTGGCGTGATCAAACATTTCTTTCTCAGTTTATACAACTCCCCACTCTGCATGGCTTTTTCGCAAATCGCACATAATTGTGTGTCCCAAGTCAATTTATAAATATGATGTTTTAGAGAGCCAAATGGCCTCGAAGCTGTCTTCGCAGAGCACAAATAACCCGTTAACACCGAGAAGAAAGAAATATAAAGTAGAGGGCTCTGCTCCTCTTCCATAGATGCTTTCCCACAGAACTTCACAAGATAGTTTTCGAAAAGATCTCCTTGCCGCAGGATTTTCCAATTACCTCTGTGAATAATAGAGTTTTTTCTCTGTACATAGTGATATAAAACCTTTTGTACAATCGCTGCGGTCTTTAAATGGGGGAGCAGTTCCAGGTTAAACAAAAGATCCTCTCCAACATCACCGGAAAAAAATACCCGCCTTTGCTCGATCATCTGCCTGCAATAAATTTTATCCCACAGATTTGGAGACTTCCAAAAATATTGCATATAAAAATCCGATGGAGATGTGATTCGGATCAGGGGCGCCCCTTGACATGGCCGAGTTTCCCGATGTCCAACAAATTGCAGGTCGTAACCACATATCGCGACTTCTGCCCGATGATCGACAGTGGCCAAGAGCTCTTGGTACATATCAGGTTCTACATAGTCGTCCCCATCCACAAAACCGATATAGGTTCCTTGCGCGTATTGAAGCCCCTTATTCCGTGCTGCGGACACCCCGCCGTTTTTCTGATGAAATACGCGAAGGCGTTGGTCTTTTTCAGCATATCGATCCAATATCGCACCCGATTTGTCCGTTGACCCATCGTCGATCGCGATAATTTCTATTTCGCGTAATGTCTGCGCCAATAGGGACTGTATGCACCTTGCAATATAGTCCTCACAGTTGTAAACCGGTACAATCACACTGACCTTTGGGGCATCCATTCTTTGTCCCTCCAACAGTAAAGCTCATTCTTTAGAATTATATCATAGGCCGCACCCCAGAACAACCGCCAGAGGACGGCCCCTTCATATTCTCGGGTCCCCCCACATATATTTGGTAGCATAGGGCGCGTTCAAGCGAAAACCGCACCGTTTTCCATGTCTTGAGCTTGCAATCTGAACATGCCCTAACTAGAACAGGGGGGCGTACCATGAAAGGCATCGTTGAAGAGCGCGCTGTCGAGCTCGGCGAATATATCATCGAAAACAAGGCCACAGTCCGAAAAGCAGCCAAAAAGTTTGGCGTCAGCAAAAGCACGGTACATAAAGATGTCGCCCAGCGTTTAAAATATGTCGATCCACAGCTCTATCGGGAAGTAAAAAATGTGCTAGAGGTAAACAAAGCGCAGCGGCATATCCGCGGCGGCATGGCCACCAGGATGAAATACAAAAAGGGTTCCTTGGCCGCTGTGCCCAATTCCAACCGGTAAAAGTAGAAACCTCCCTCCGATGGAACCAGATGGGAGGGCCTGCGAAAAATTCCATTGCATTTCAAACGTTCCTCCTCTATAATCATAATAACGATTCTCGTGATTATAATCCATATATCGGGAGTCGGAAAAGGAGGACGTCCATGCAAGGATTGCATCCCGCATGGCTGGCCTTGATCGGGACGGGATTCACCTTCCTCTGTACCGCTATGGGCGCAGCTATGGTTTTTTTATTCCGCAAAGGGGTAAAGGCAAATCTACAGCGCATTTTCTTAGGATTTGCCGCCGGCGTCATGATTGCCGCTTCCGTATGGTCCCTGCTGATCCCTTCGATTGAAATGGCAGAGGAGCAGGGGCAAATCGGATGGATTCCCGCAGCGGGTGGTTTTGTCTTGGGGGGCCTGTTTTTAATGCTGCTCGACCGGCTCCTTCCCCATCTGCACCCGGGCAGCGACCAACCGGAGGGGATTTCTTCCTCACTAAAGCGTACGACCATGTTGGTGTTTGCCGTGACGCTGCACAATATCCCCGAAGGCATGGCAGTCGGCCTGTCCTTTGCGCTTGTCGCACAGGAAGGCGCGCCGGTGACGTTGGCGGCTGCAATGGCATTGGCCCTCGGAATGGGCCTTCAAAATTTTCCAGAGGGCGCAGCAATTTCCCTTCCCTTGCGGCAAGAAGGCTTGTCGGCCACCCGGTCGTTCGCATACGGGGCGCTCTCCGGGATTGTCGAACCGATTGGCGGCCTATTGGCGGTTTTAATCGCTGGTTCGGTGACGCCATTGATGCCCTGGTTCCTTTCCTTTGCCGCAGGCGCGATGATCTATGTTGTGGTGGAGGAACTTATTCCGGAAGCACACCTCGGCGAACATTCCCACCCAGGGACGGCGGGCGTCATGCTTGGTTTCCTGGTGATGATGATTTTAGACGTAGCGCTCGGTTGAGAAGTCCATAGAAGAAACGGGAGACGTTCTGTAAAAAGAGCGTCTCCTTCTTATTATCCAAAGGTTTGCACCAAAGTATTCAGGATGGTCGTCGTAATCGCCTGTACGCGCAGAGCGCTCACCTGGATCTCCTGGAAGACGGTATAGAACGGCAAGAGGTTGATGCGGTTTTGCTGGATGAACCAGAAGTAATAGATCAACCCAAAGGCCATGACAGCCGCCAAACCATAGTAATAACCATAATTGCGCCAGCTACCTTTGCCCGCCAGAAAGCGTTTTTCTTTCTCTTCTTCGGTGGCGGTGGATTGCAAGGCAGCCAACAGCTCCGGGATATACAAAATCGCAGCGGTAAAGAAGATATTGCCAATCCGCTGGAACAGGAAATGCTTCCAGGTCAAGATGAAAAAGATCCCTGCATACATGGCAAGATTGACCAAAACCACATTCCTTGGATTTTGTTTGAGCAACAGTTTTTTGAAGCCGATGATCATCACCATGGCCAAAACTGGCACAAATCCCGTCATGAAGTCGCGGCCATTCATAAAGTAGAGGTTCTGCTCAGTCGCATAATATTGATAGACAAACTGCGTGACCAGGTCAAAGAGCTGCCAGGAAAAGATCAGTACCAGAACCGTAACGCCCGCATAGACGCCCATAGAAACCCGGTTGACCGGAATCTGCGCCAGGAAATAGATGGGGATCACCAGCAGCAGGGAATTGTGAAAGCTCGCCGCCAACAAAACCAGCAACATGTATGGGACGATCCGCTTTTCCTTGATATAGCGAATGGCAAATAGGAAAATAGCGATTGCCAAAGACTGGCGGAGATAGCTCAGCGTGTTCCCAAAGAAGTTGAAGGCGACAAAAATGAACATCCCAACCCACGGTTTCGGGCAGTCCCGATAGAGCACTAGCGCGGTCAGGCCGACCATAAAAACAGCGATCACCGCCGCATAAACAAAGGGGTTTCCCGTAACAAAGGAAATCAGATATGTCAACAGGCTGAACCCAAATTCAGACCGGTAGGTGTTCGCATCGCTGATTAAATACCCCCAACCGCCGCTGTGGACATTCTCAAAAAACGGCACATAAAACTGGAAATAATCAATCCCCACGTTGGTCGCCCGGATAGAAGAAAAAACAATTAGGATCACCGAGGAAATACAAAGGTATAAAATCTCCTTTTTCCGGCTCGGTTTCCATTCCCCCAAAAGCAGGCCAAGAATTAAGATGCTAAATACAATGATGGCATATGCCCACATATAGTCGCCCTCTTTCTTATCGTTTTATATTGCGCCTCTAAGCACAAATATCCTCTTTAAAAAAAGGTCACATAGGGAATCAGATTGATGCGGTTCTGCAGCAGGAACCAGATATAATATAGGGTGCCAAAAAAGAGCGTAACGCCGAGGCTGTAATAATAATATTGCCGGTGCCAGTTCTCCACACTCTTCCTCTTCCGGCGCTCCCGCATCTGCTGCTTCCGTTCGGACCGCATCTGGAACCTCCGCTGCTCCAAGTCCTCGTCCGCAGCGGGTTCGATCCGGATCCCTTTAAGGAGCTCGGGGAGCAAAAAAATCGCGCCGGCAAAGAAAATATTTCCAATCCGCTGAAAAATATAATGTTGGCAAGTTAAAATAAAGAGCAAACCCGTGCATACCGCCAGATGGACCAGCGCCCCATTCTGTGGGTTCTGCCGCAGTAGGTGGCCTTTCAACAAAAGGGCCACAACCGCCAAGGATACGGGGATAAACGCGGTCTGCCAATCGCGCCCACGCAGGAAATAAAGCCCTTCCTCCGTTGCATAGAACTGGTAAACAAATTGGGTGATAAATTCGAAAATCGGCCAGAAGAAGGCCATAATTAGAATCGTCCCTGTCCCATACACCGCAAGGGTTTTCCAACAAATGGGAACCTGCGCCAAAAAATAGAAGGGAATCAGCAGCAGGACGGACTTGTGGAACGTCGCCGCCAGCAATACGATCAACAGATATGGCACAAAACGCTTTTCCTTGAGATAGCGAATGGCGAATAAGAAAATCCCAATGGCGAAGGACTGCCGGATAAAACTCATGGAATTGCCGAAAAAATGGAAACTTACAAAGATAAACATCCCCACCCAGGGAATGGAACAATCCCGATAGATGGCAATGGCCGCCAATAGCACCAGGATCGTTGCCGCAACCGCCATAAAGACGTGGACATCCCCGGTAAACCGGGAAATCGCAAAGTTGAGAAAGCTAAAGCCGAACTCCATGCGGTATTCATTCTGTGGCCCGGTCAAAAATTGCCATCCCTCCCGATGCATCTGTTCAAAGTATGTCTGATACATCGGATAGTCAATGCCAACCGTCTCCCCGCGGAATGCAGCAAAGAGAATCAACCCCAAGGAAGCGATCCCCAAGTAAATCGCGTCTTTCCTCCTGCTTGGATTCCGTTCGCATAAGAGGAATCCAGACACAACAAGAAACAGCAACAGCAAAACATACGGCAGCAAAGCTGTCTCCTCCCTATTTCCACACCCTTCCGCCAAACGGCAATACGGCAGTCCCCGCTGCTTTGGGGTAGCCGCAACGCTCTATCCACGCGGAAATCTTCGTTTTCACAGGCATTTATGGAATCATTATAGCACAGAATCCCTTCCTTTTCAGAGATCTTCGCTTTTGTTCACAATTCCTTTAAATATGGTTAGGAACAAGATCTTGATGTCCAAAAGGAAGGTCCAGTTTTCAATGTAATAAATGTCACATTTGATCCGTTCTTCAATGGAGGTATCCCCACGCCAGCCATTGACCTGGGCCCATCCCGTAATCCCGGGGCGGACAAGGTGCTTCATCATATACAGGGGGATCTCCTCCCGGAACTTTTCTACAAAATACGGGCGTTCGGGCCTCGGCCCTACTAGGCTCATATCCCCTTTTAGCACATTCCAGAGCTGCGGCAGCTCGTCCAGGCTGTACTTGCGCAAAAAGGCCCCAAACCCGGTCCGGCGTCCGTCGTTGCGGGTTCCCCATGTGGTCATATCCGCATTGTTCTCCGTACTCATGGAACGGAACTTATACATAGTAAATTCCCTCTTGCGGCGGCCGATGCGTGTCTGGCGGTAGATCACCGGACCGGGGGACGAACATTTCACGCCGATCGCCACCCCCAAAAAGACGGGGGACAGAAGGACCAGGCCCAAAAGTGAAGCCACAATATCAAAGCTCCGCTTTAAAAAGCCGTTTACCAAATTGTCCAATGGCACGCGGCGCAAGTTGATGAGCGGCATGCCTTCCACCACGTCGATATACGGCCTGGTGGGCAAGAATTTCGTATAGAAGGGGAGCAGGCTGGATTTGACCCCTTCCCTTTCGCAGGTATCGATGATCTCCTCCAACTCCGGGAATTCATCGTAATCGAGCGAGATAACCACCTCGTCGATCTCCTTATTTTCCAAAAGGTTGGAAAGGTCCTGGAACGTCCCCCGATAGGGAAGGTTGCGTTTCCCCACATTTTCCGGTTGCCCGCTCAGATAGCCGCAGACGTCGTATCCCAGACTGCGGTTCAGCATGATCTTATCGTAAAATTCTCCGGACGCCTGGTTCCAGCCGACGATCAGGAGCTGCTTCAGGTTATATCCCTTTTCGCGCAAGCGCCGCAGGATTTTCCGGATCGCCACCCGTTCGATGGAGCCGAACAGGGTATTCATCCCCGCGAACAGCACAACGACCATTCGGGAAACGTTGACCTCCTTCAAAAAGAAGACCAACACAAAGATAAAGATCGAACCAACCATATTCGCCTGAACAATTTTTCCGATCTCCGACACAAGCGCTTTGCTTCGGAAGGAATCGTGCAGGCCAAAATATTGATACAATAAAAAATAAAACGGGATTACCAGGACCATCAGCCTCAAATAGTAGACGATTCCAATGCGGTCATGGCCACCATCCAACACGTTAAAACGGATCACAAAGGCCAGGACCATAGAAATCAGGCAGATGCATGCATCCAGCACCACCATGGTCACATTAAAAATCCGTTGGTTTTCTTTGAGCATCTGTGTATCCCCCTCCTTTCTTCGGATTTCACAGGGATGTGTCTATTGTACGGCATTGGCCATGAAATGGCAAGCAGACAAGCAAAATTCCATCTTGCTAATTTAAGAGATGTAAATTGCCATCTAGAGGGAGCAAAAAGGGGTCCTGGCACAAGGCCAGGACCCCTGGAACAGCCGCCAGCTTATGCATTCATCATTCTGGCGGGCACTGCCTTTCTGTTTGTCGGGCAGATATTATATATGATGCCGTCTTTTGCCACCATGGAAATGGGGATTTGGGGCAAAAGCTTATGAAGGACTTCCACAAATCCATTAACGGGGGCTTCCGCCATTCCCGTCACAATATGAGTCGCTCCTATTTGTTTTACAAACCCGACTGCCAACAACGCTGCGTCATCATGAAAATAGACGGACATTTCTGCCTGCACGTCGCGCGATGTCTGCCGCAGATACTCCAACTCCTCACAGTCGGCATCGAACCCCGCCGAAGTCGGCTGTACACACAATACATGCAGTGGAACCGACCGCTCTTCTGCAATCCGCTTCCCTGCTTTAATCAATCTGTCACAATCGCGCTGGCCTGTAACACAAACCAGAACCGCTCCTCTGCTGTTCACGAATGTACCTCCTTTCTACCAGTCTCATTCCGTATGCCCGTGGGGAACCGGGCTATACAAACCTGTCTGTTCTCTTTCCCCGTCTATTTAAGTATAGTAAAATTTCCGCTGGGTATGGTAACGTTCGGTGTCTATTTCATGAATAAACTGTTAAGGATTCACCCGAACGGACAACTCGCATCCAATTTAATCTCCACCCCGTTACATCAATTGAAACGCACTTCACCGAAAAGAAGGGGCCTTTTCATTTCGTATATAGTGTACCACGAAATTAATAATATTTCCAGCAACATTCTTGTAATTTTTATGAATATATTCTAAACTTTACAGGCAGAGATCAAAAAAGCAGAGTCAAAAGATTCCTCTCTTGACTCTGCTTTTTATGCCCCTAAACGTTGCCGAGGGCGCCTATTCAAAGATTGTGAGGGGGTCAATCCACTTGCCGGACTTCTTAACCGCAAAATGTAGATGTGGGTCGTCAGCGCTCTCACAAGGGGTTGTCCCAACCGTCCCGATTTTTTGACCGGCCTTGACCGTATCGCCGGCTTTCACGTCCATCGTTTCCAGGCCACAGTAGCATCCGCCGGTCTCGCCGTGCTCGATATATACGACATTCCCAAATAGGTCGTCGTGGTAGGCGTTTTTCACGGTCCCATCGGCGATCGCTTTCACTTCCGTGCCCAATTCCGCAGCGAAATCCACCCCCGCATGCGCGCGCCAGTCTTTCATCGTTTTAGAATAGATTAGATTGTCGATGCTAAATTTTTGCACAACCGTTCCATCGACCGGATACGAAAAAGACAATGGAACCGTCGTGGTCTTTACGGCGGGCTCTTCCGAGGAAACCGGCGCTTTGGATTGCGGCGCCTGGCTGCTGGGGGATGTGCTCGGCGGTGCGGATGGTGTGGAAGATGTTGTGCCCGGCGAGCTGCTTCCAGGGACCTCCAACACGCCGCTCACCGCTTCATTCGCTGGATAGGCCGTTGTTTGGCTGCTGGATGGTTCCTCCTCCGGCGTCGCATAGTTGATAACGCTATCATACGTCGTCCAGGCGGCCACACCGATTGCAATTAAACAGACGCCCAGAGCAATGTAAAAGCCTTTGGAAGCCCCTCCGGATGAATGGTTCTTCTGATAGTGGTTGTTAGTCATTCGTTGCACCTCCGAGTCTATTTTTGCCACCTATTTCGGGGAATATGCGGCAGCTGCAAAAATAGGAACCGTACACAACAAATGAAAAAAGACCGAACCCTTACGGATTCGGTCTTTCTTCTTAGCTTGAGGGGTATATTGAGGAGGGTAGAACATGTATCAAGTTCTGGTGCGGCTCCATTGCTTGATTACGGTTCTTATTATACTCACTTTACCGATTTGAGTTGTTACGATGCTATGAATATTCTTTAAACTATTTCAGTAGATTTTTTGAACGAATTTCCGTAGAAATTGCCAAAAAGGGACGCTTTGGGAAGAAACCCCTCGAAAGTTTCACAAACAAACGTTTACATTTTTTGACCGCCTGTGTTATAATGGAATTATTAAAATAACCATTTTCATAGATGTGTACCGCCTTTCTCTATAATAAAGGGGCAATGGATAGAAGCCTTCGCAGGCGCCCATCTATTTTTCTAACATGCTCTTCCGAATGGCTCCGGAAATGGATCAAAAACCACCACCAGGAAAGTGAGGATGCGATATGTTGACAGAAAGCCAAAAGAAAGTATACGACTATTTAAAAAGCCGGGCACAGGGCGGCCTTCCTCCGACCGTTCGGGAAATCTGCAAAGCGACCGGCCTGAAATCCACGTCCAGCGTCCACGCGCACCTGAAGACACTGGAACGCGAGGGATATATCAGCCGCGACGCCGGCCTCAACCGCGCCATCCATCTTGTGGGGGAGCAGCCCACTGTACAGGTGCCGGTCGTTGGCCGTGTGGCTGCGGGGCAACCCATCCTCGCAGTGGAAGAGGTGGAGGGCTATGTCCCCTTCTGCCCGCCCAACCAAAATGCCGACGACTACTTTGCACTGCGCGTGCGCGGGGAAAGCATGAAATGCGCCGGCATCCTGGACGGCGACCTTGTGATTGCCCGCAAAGTATCCACAGCGGAGGACGGGGAGATGGTCGTCGCCCTGATCGAGGATGAGGCGACGGTCAAATATCTGTATCGGGAGCCCGACCGCATCCGCTTGCAGCCCGATAACCCGGAGTATGAACCCATCTATGCGACCGACGTCACCGTGATCGGAAAAGTCGTCGCAAGCATCCGCTATTATAAATGAGCAAACATCCCCTATAAACAGACTGGCGCGGCCCTGCTTTTAGCAGAGCCGCGCCGTTTGATTTTCAAAATTTAATCCGCTTCGCCGTCTTCCGCCAACAACACTGCCCGGAGAGGGGAGGCTTCCGCCCCCTTCAAGTAGAGTGGGAACGCCACCAACGTATAGGTACCCTCCTTCACATGGGACAGGCACAACCCCTCCAAAATGGGAATATCTGCACCCAGGAGTTCAACATGCGGCCCCGCCTCCTCATGCGGCGCGCCGATGCTCCAGGCATCCGTCCCAACCAACGTCACGCCGGCGGCAGCTAAGGCAAATGCAGCGCTTGTGGAGAGGTAAGCCTCCCCTCCGCCCTTGAACAATAGGATCTTTTCGCAATAGGGCATGATACGGTCGATGTCGGCCCCCGTGACAATCCCGTGTGCTGACACAACTGTGCAGCGCCCCATAAACCGGGACAGGTCCAGCTCGTCCACCGTCTTTCCGTCGTTGATAAAATGGCGGGGGGCATCCACGTGGGTGGCAGAATGGCACCCGGTATAGAACCCGGAGAGATTGTATGAATCCCCCAGCTCCATGCGCCGCACCAGTTCACGGCGAGGCTCTGGGTCCCCCGGATAAACCGGTGTAGAAAATAGCTCCCGCGAAATGTCGATGACCTTCATATCCTGCCGCCTCCTTTTCCCTGTCACTTTTTGTAATCTTTTGAAATCTTTTGAAAGATCTGGTCCGTTTCTTTTGTTTTATGGGTAGGGGATTTCTGCTTGCTCGATTCCTATATATTTTCCAACATTGGCAGCGCCGTGCAAAGCAATTCGGTTGTCTGATGCGCGGCAAAGGTGGAAAATTGCTCATAGTCCACGCCCGCGTTGCTATCCGCATTGTCGGAAATACAGCGCACCGCTGTGTATTCGGTTCCATTGATATAGCACACCTGCGCAATACTTCCGCTCTCCATCTCACAGGCAACCGCCCCAAAGGTGGAGGCGATCCAATGAAGTTTTTCTGCACTGCTGATAAATTGGTCCCCGGAGGCGATCCGCCCAATGTGGACGTTTCCCTGGTACGCGCAGCGTCTCGCAGCCTCGGCAAGCACCCGATTCATTTCAGAGGAGGTGGGGATGACAACCAAGTTGATTCCGGATACCATGCCAATCTGGTCGCCGATCTGGGTGGTATCCACATCGTGCTGAATGGCACCGTCCGCTAGGACCAGGTCCCCGATCTTGACATCCGCGCCGATTCCGCCGGCAACGCCGCTGTTGATAATCCGGCTGGGCGCATAGCGCAGGATCATCGTCTGCGCACAGATCGCCGCATTGACCTTCCCAACATTACAGCGCGCTACAACGCACTCTACCCCTTGGATGGCGCCGCGCACAAAGTCCATTCCACTGATGGTTTCCGTCTGTGGATGTTCCAGTTTTGCAAGAATTTCTTCTACTTCAATCGCCATTGCACCAATAATACCGATCATCATTCATCCCACCATTCTCAAAAATACAGACCGGTTTTCTTCGGAAAAAACCGTCTGAAAATCCATTTTTTTACAGTATACCTGATTGGCGTTGGAAATGCAATTGCTTTACATAATCACAAAATTTCTGTTGTATTGAAAGAATTTTTGTAATATAATTGGAACTGTTCAACAACCCGATGTGTTAAAGAGAGGATGGAGCGAAAGAAAGATGAACCGAATACTGAAAAAACTTGTTTCCGCAGTTGCCCTGGGCCTGACCGTCTGCCTGTTTTCCGCATCTTTGTGCAGCGCTGCGGCCGCGGCAGCAGAGCCTACACAGGAGCGTACCATCGCAACCCAGCAATACGATGGTCCCAACGGCCGCTTTAAGGTCTACCTAAGCCCGTCTGCCCAGCCTTGGAATCCCTATTGCGACGGCAGCGGCAGCGAGGAATACTATATGCGGCAGGTTGCCACCGCTATGATCCCCTACTTGCAGAGTTACGGCATTGACTACGTCCTGCCAGGTGCGCAAACGGGGTCCTCTTCCACCCAAAAAGCTTTCCTGACCAACCGTGCGAACGAAGCCAAAAATACCGGATGCGACCTCTATTTGGCGATCCACTCCAACGCTGCCAACGGCAATACCCGCGGCACGCGTATTTACTATTATACAAAGAGCTCGGAAAGCCTACGTTTTGCAAAAGTTTTGCAATCGAATTTTAATTATCCAGACAAATCCAACATCAAGCTCGCCTACAACGACGCGCTGATGGAGATGTACCTGCCTACGATGCCCCATGCATTGATTGAAACTGCTTTCCACGATAACGCGCAGGACGTCACATGGATTAAGAGCAATATCAACACCATGGCTAAAAGTTTAGCGGACGCGGTGAACGCATATGCGCAGGGGAGCTCCGGTACTTCGGTCGCTGCGGGCCTTTCTATGAACCGTATTTTTGCAAACCTTTCCACAGGTACTGCCATTATTTTAAATGTCTCTTCTACAACCGGCCAGGCAGTTCCAACCTTGACTTGGCGCTCCAGCAACCCGGCGGTTGCATCCGTTGACCAAGGTGGCTTCGTATTGGGTATGAGTGCTGGCGATACAGTAATTTCGGCTACTACTCCAACGGGCCAATCTGTGAGCTGCACCGTCACCGTGACAGGGCCCACCATGCAGATTGGCGGCGGCCCGGTGGCTTCCGCTGAGGGAGAGTACATAGGGGATTCCACTGAGGAAACAGGACCGATCACTCCAACCGCTTGAAATCCATATTTATGATAGACCATCAAAACCACCTGTCGAATGTGTGGTTTACACAGGGCTAAAAGCCCATAGCTACCGGCCAGCGCCTTACGGCGCTGGCCGGTAGCTATGTCCAGGCGGGGAGACTTATTTGCCGTTATTTTTTGCAGCCTTTGAAGAGGGATTCCCATTACCGGCTGCCCTTCCAAAGGTGTTCATATTCCTTTCCCTTTCATTGGCCTTATGCCATGCCGTACTTCCCCTGTTCTGCAAAGGGTTTTCGAACGGTTGCCTCCTTTTAATCCCAAGGGAGTCCATCTGACTTCTCGCTTTTTTCTTTGTAGAATACGTTCCTCCTATCCTTCAACGCGGATGCCATGGCGATCAGATCACACACTTCACCATGAGGCAAGCTCATATGAAACATGATTTTCCCGTTTTGATAAATCCATGGGCCTGATTTGTTTAAATTACGATAGACAATCCGATGTGATGGTTGCAATTCCATGTTGTATGTGCGAAACTCGGCTTGTCATTTATTTTTGAATGTCCTCCTTCTGTTGTTTCTTACAGTTTCCAGACCGTAAACTTATTCAGAAGGAGTTTTTCTTTCTATATCATCGGCACAAGCCTTCTTTTGAACCACGCGACTATCGCGTGGTTTTCTTTAAATATAAGGAAGGAGCCCGGCACAAGCCGGGCTCCTTTTTATATTTTGGAAGGAAGAAGAAAAAACGCTTATGGATTCCCGTCCGCCGTCCGGGGTGAGGTTGCCCGGACGGCGACGATTTAGAAAAGGAACACAAATAGTTGCCTAGTAGCGGCCAGGCTGTTGCCTGATTCCGCATCTAAGGAAAATTGCTTACGCTCCGATGGTCACCACACAGTGCTTCTGCGGTGCGCCATTCGGCAGGGTGGTATAGATGCCAGAGGACTGGCCACTCTCGCCCACCGCCCAAATGCGATAGTAGAAATCGTTTCCAATCCGTGCAACGAACTGCGTCTTAAACACGCTGCCGTCTCCCACGGTAAAGCTCGGGACCATGGTGTTATCACCGTTGCAAACTGTCATCTTAAAGCAGTATGCCTGCCCACGCTTCATCGTAAAGTTTACGGTCGTATCGCTGCGCACATATGCGCCGGCTGCTGCAACGCTCTGGCCTGCAGAGACTACGCCTGCCGCGCCGTATGCGTTGGAGGAATTCTGGGAAGTGCTACCCTTCGATCCGTTTCCAGGATTCGGAGCGGGTGTCTCCGCCTTTTCCAGGCCCTGTTCAGCATCTTGCAGCTGATAGAACGCTGTCGCCAGCATCTGTCCATCCGCTTCTTCGTCCGCTGCTACCGCCTTTGCCGCAGCCAGCGCACTCCGGAACGTTGCGGCACTGCTCGCTGTATAAGCGTCCAGGTCTACGCGTTCCATTTCTGCAATATATGCTTTCAATTCTTCTCTCGACGGGATCTTCCGCAGGTTCAGCATGGCTTTCACCAATGCCTGGGCTGCTTCGTCAATCGCAGACTGCGTGGCATTCTGATCCAAAGCTTTTGCCGCTGCATAAGCGGTTTGGAATTCTTCCTGGCCATCCGGCAAGTACTTTCCAGCCTCGATATCTTTTGCCACGGTCTCTGCTTTTGCAAGAGCAGCATCCAAGGAAGTGCGGTCCGCAACTTTTACCAGGGCCTGAGCCGCATTCAGCAGGGCATCATATGCCGCGGTGATGTCGTTTTCCAGCGCTTCGTTGTCCGCCAGGACATCCGCTGCTTGTTGCAGGGCTTCCGCGAACGGCGCCCAGCTTGTGCTGGTATAATCGCTCTCGGACAAGTTCTTCAAAATATCGTACAGGTCTTGCAAGGCGCTCTTATCGCCCGGCTGGAAGTCCAAATAATGGATGACATCCAGCAAGTCGCTCCACGCCTGGTCGATCTCTGCCTGCGTTGCCGCCGGGTCTTCGATAATCTTTCCAGCAGCATCGTAAGCCTTCATGAACGCTTCTTTTACGCTCGGGATCAGCTTATCCACTGTGCCATCATCGACATAAGTCTTGGCGTATGCATAAAGCTGCTCCAGAATCGTCTTGTTTGTGACATCAAACAGGAAATCGCTTTCGGTTCCCACGTCTTTTGCCGTCACAGTGTACGTGTAGGAGCTTCCGGTGATATTTTCGGTCTTGCCGTTGACCGTCACAGCACGGAACTGCTCGCCCTCTCTGCGCGGTTCAAACGTCAACTCTACCTGCATATCATCCGTCATGTCTTCTATGACGTATTTTCCGAGCAGGTCGGCAATCTTCTGCGGCTCGCCGTTCACTTTCAGTGTGACGTCTTTGCTGTTATAGGTGATTACCACGGAACTAGATGCCACGGTTCCCACCACTGCAAAGGCGCTGTCTGCATTGAAGTGGTCGCTCTGCCATACAACAACGCCGTTCTTCACGGTGCAATCCACATTCCGGATCACGCCGTCATTGGATACTTCGACAACACGCAGGGTATCCGGATTCAGCTGGGCCGGAACCGGTGCGGAAATCGTTGCGACGCCATTGGGTGTTACTGTTGCGCCGCCGGACTGTACATCCACGGCATACGCCTTGAAGCGCTCCTGCGTTCCTGCGAGGGAATTCTTCAGTGCGTCCACGGCTGCCCCGGAGGACAAGTCTTCGACAAACAGTTCGCTGTCTGCCGGCAAAACGCCGCTATCGCCATGGACGGTGACGCCTGTCGCTGCATCCAGCAGGTCAACCGGCAGTGCATTCAGCTGATCAGCAGCTGATGCATAGGTGTAGAATGCCACATCGTCAATCTGGCCCTTAAAGGCTGCCGTCGTGCTGCCAATCCGGTTCAGCGGGGTGATCAAAGACGCCCACTGGTTTCCGCCGGTCGCCGTATTCTCCAAGGTATGAACCTTTTCTCCATTGACATACAGGGTGGTTTTTGTGAATTCCATGACCATCGTAATATGTACCCACTCGCCCTTGGGCAATGTGTAGTCAAACGAATAGTCACGGAAGTCGCGCGAGAAACCAAACTTTCCTGTCTCTTTCTGTACGGCCTTGATCGCACCGATCGAGGACTCGAACAAGATCTGCTCGCTGTCGTCGCTATCGGCATCGCGCTTGACCCAGAAGTCCAGCGTAGTATTGATACGCGCATCCGAAACCGGCGTCTCTACATAGCTCTCGCCGCCTGCCAATGTCAGTGCCTTGCCGTTGTGCCCGTCCGTATAGGATACGTTCACGCCTTCGCCCAGCAGGTTGTATGCGTTTGCAGAGGAATCGCGCGTTTCTACGCTATCTTCGAAGTCATAGCGCAGGACCGTCTGCGTATTGCTCTCGACTTCATAAGTCGGGTTGGTGTTCGGCGCATACAGCACTTCTTCCGTCAAAGCATCGATCGCCGCCACATCATAGTCTTCGCAGCTGCTCCACAGCTTCTCGCCAAAGGTGGGGAGGATGTCAAACATACGGTCAAACAGTTCGACGTCCGTGGTACCATTGTCTCTCGGCACGCCTTCGCTGATCTCACCTTTGCCGGTCCTGTCGTTCCAGAGTGCATAGGAACCGCCGAGCATCTGCGGATCGCCCGCCGGAACGACCAGTTTGCCGCCATAGATCTTGGTCGGGTCGTACGTATTGAGGATATGGCTCTTAGACAGATAGTCCCAATAATAGCCCGCGCCAGGTACGATATAGACATCGCCATCGTTGATGTTGATCATCTGATAGCCCTTGTCGTACATCTCCTGGGCATCCGCGTAGCCGACGTACCACATGTACATCTGTACGTTCTCCGCCGTGATCGGCGTCACGCCGTCGTTCTCCGTCTGAGAGCCCCAGAGCCGCGGCGTATGGTTCATTTCGTCGCGAATGAAGCGCAACAGGTCGTCCTGATATTTCCGGAACGCTTCCTTGCCTTCCTGATTAGAACCCTTGTACTCGTCGGTACCAATATTGACTACGGTATCCTCCAGGAAGACCGGATCCTCCTCTTGCATGTATTCTGCCCATACGGACTTGATAAATTCAATTGTTTCTGGGTTACTGACATCCAGGTAACTACTGTTCGGCCCGTCGCGTCCCAGGTCTGGGCGCGCCCAAACAAACGCCAGGGAATGTCCGGGGGTGTCAAATTCCGGCACAATATTCACGCCCTGCGCCTTGGAATCCAACAGGAAGTTCCGGAATTCATCCTTCTTGTAATGGAGATCTGTGCTGGACAAGCCCGGTACGTCCGATTCCAAACGGAAACCAGCATATGTATTGTCGAATGAATTATCCGACAGGTGCAGGTTTAGGTCGTTCATTTTATACCAGGACATCTGCTTGACCCACATCTCCAGGTATTCCATCGGGATCGCCTTCCGGCCAACGTCAAACATGAACCCGCGGACCTTGTATTTCGGATAGTCGCGCACCAGGCCCTTCGGGATGGTTGTGCCAGTCTGCTTGAGGATCTGGAGAATGGTACGTGTCGACCAGAAGGCCGCTGTCTCCGTGCTCATGCGGATGGTGACGGCGTCGCCGATCTCCATGTCATAGGTCTCTTTTTCCAGCTCGATATCGCTCGGCTTGAAGTAGAAATCTCCTGCGGACGGATTCTGGCCGATTTCCACCTGGATCGGGTTGCCCGTGATATCCAGATAGTCCTCTGCGAAGCGGTCCGCCATATCCTTGTAAGATTCATCCAATGCGGGATCGAGCAGGATGCGGCTGTTTTCGGTGATTTCAAAGTTCCCCGTATGGCCAAACCACTGCTGCAGCTCCGGCAGCACCTTCGGCTTTGCATTCTGCGAAAGGGCCGCGTCGTACTGGCCGGGGACCGTCATAGGTACTTCATACAGAATGGTTTCATCCGGGTTGGTTGCGCTGACGAGTTTGTACTCAACCATCACGTCGGTATCCACCAACGGCTTGAGGATATTGCGGTTCGCATCGATGACTTGCTCATAATCGGTACCGCCATAGGTCACTTCAACGCCTTCCGGCATCTCCGGGATCTCCAGCTTGGTATCCTCGTCCGTCAATTTGATGGAGCTCAGAAGGTTCTTCGCCTGGTCAATCTTGCCGACGAAATCCAGATCCTGATACAGCCCAAACTCGCAGAGTTCTACGCCATTTCCGCCTTCTACAGCGTCAATCACCAATTTGACATACTTGGACGTATACTGTTCGTCCAGGATGAACTCCTCTTCCGCTTGCATCTCACGTTCGCCTACAGAATAGATCGACTTCCAATCCGTGCCATTGTCGGAAAGCTCGATATGGAAATCCACACGTGCGTCCGTGTTGTTCCACTGAAGCTTCAGACGGTTGAACGGAACTGCTGCGGGAAGCGTAACCTCCAGGGAAGCGGTATTCTCAATGTTTCCGCTCGCCCAATAGGTGGAGAGGTCGCCGTCCAACGCATAGTCGGCACTGCTTTCCGGCGTGGTCTGGGATGCCTCGGCAAAACGGTTCTCCGCCTTATTGACGTTGGAGACATCCTTCGCCCAAATGCGGACTTCGTAGATGGATGCGTTGCCACTGCTGACGCCCGTCAGGCCGGAGAAGTCATACCGGAGATACCGGGCTGTTGTCCCTTCCGGAACCACATCTTTTACCCACTGGCTTTCGGTGTTGTTGCTGCGGTCGATGCACGGGGTAAAGGTGACGCCGTCCGTGCTGGTAGAAATCGTATACAGATAGGCTCTCGGCTCTACGCCGTAGAACAGCGTATCAATCTGGGAGATTTCCTCTTCTTTTCCGAGGTCAATCATCGCCCACTGCGGGTAGCTGCCGTCTGCCGCTGCCCAACGGGTTTCCAGGTCGCCGTCCGTCATATTGGCCGCTACGTTGCCTTTGCTGATTTCTTCACCGGACACTGTCATCGTCTTTCCAAATGCAAAGTTGGCAGGATCCAGGTGGTAATCACCGGGCAAAGGCTCCGGCTTCGGCCCATAAACCTCAAGCTCATAAATCGAAACAGAGGGATAACCGCTGTGTTCGGTGCACAGGATACGCACATAGCGCGCTTCCTGCTGCTCTTCAAACGTAATCGTCTTGGTCGCTTCATGTTCGCTGATCGGGACAGTCGCCGCATCGGTCCACTGCTTGCCGTCGTTGGAGAGCTGTACCTTGTAGCCCACATCAATGGAACCGAAGCCTTCCCAGAAGATCTTCACAGAATTGATCTTGCAGACCTGCCGGAGATCCACCTGGAGCCAATCGCCGACGCCGCCGCCTTCATAGGCCCAACGGTTATTCTTGCCAACCTGCCCATCGACTGCCTTATCCGGCGTATTGCCGTAGTTGTCGGCAGATGCTGTTGCAAAGCGGCCAAGCGCCAGGTTGACGTCCTCCTCTACCGGCTCCTCATCCGGGTCCGGCCCATAAACTTCCAGCTCGTAGATCGAGATGGAGGGATAACCGGTATGCTCGGTGCACAGCACACGCACAAAGCGCGCTTCCTGCTGTTCGTCAAATACCAGTTCCTTCGTTTCCTCGTGCTCAGCAATCGGGACGGTCGCCACATCGGTCCACTGGCTTCCGTCGTTGGACAGCTGCACCTTATAGCCCACCTTAACAAGGCTGATCCCTTCCCAGAAAATCTTGACAGAATCGATCTTGCAGACCTTTCCGAGATCGGCCTGGAGCCAATCGCCGACGCCGCCGCCTTCATAGGCCCAGCGGGAATCCTTGGCGACTCTTCCATCGAACGCCTTCTCCGGCGTGTTGCCATAGTTGTCGGCCGAAGCAGACGCGTTGCAGTTCAGAGCCAAGTTGACCGTCTTATCCTCCGGCGCATACACCTCAAACTCATAGAGGGAAGCATTGTACTGCGGCGGGTTCGACTGGCTGACTTCGATCTTGACATAGCGCGCCTGCGTCCCTTCGGGCGCTTCATCGTCCACCTTTCCGCGCGTAGTGTTATTGCTCCGATCCACACAAAGCTCATAGGATTGGCCATCGATGCTTGTGTAGATCTTATACAGATACGCGCGGGTGGTTTCGCCATAGAAATAGGACGTAAATCTTGCGATATCGTGTACTTCACCCAAGTCGACGATGGCATATTCCACATGGTTGTAGTCGCCTGTGGAGGCGCCCCAACGGGTGCTCATGTCGCCGTCGGTCATTGCTGCGGCCGGAGTCGTATCCGGTTTCTCGGTTGAAACGGTCACCGGCTTGTGCAACGCAAGGTTTTTGCTGGTGTCAGGCTGTTCGCTCAGCTGATTGATCGCAAATTCCTTGATATTGATCCAGCGGTTGGGTGAACCGGTAAATTCATCCACAAACTCGTCCGTAGCAGTGTACCGCAGGTACTGCGCCTGGATCTCCAACCCTTCCACCGAGACAATGTTTGTGTCGTATTCGCCGATTTCATTCCAAGTTTTGCCGTCGGCAGACCATTCCAACAGGCCCTTCTTGAAATAATGCGTGCCATCCATCGTGATGACGACGTCCGTAATGTCCGTCATCTGCCCCAAGTTGACGCCAAAATACGAGCCCTTTGCCGCTGGGCTGAATTTATCCGTGCCCGTTGCCGTAGAAAGGCTGCCGTCGAGCATGGGCGCATAATTGATGGAGAAACTGCCGAATCCGCGCGGCACAGGTTCCTCACCCTGGGCCAACTGAATTCTGCATTCCAGCAGATACTGGATGTTCTCGATAAACGGTTGTACTTCTTTTGATGCAACAACCTTATCGTTTGTTCCGGTTGCGCTTTGGTATTGTGCGCGCAGATCCGTCAATGCCTGCTGCGCCATCGCAAGGGATTCCGGGTCGTCCAGAGAAACCAGGTCTAGATCCATCAGGCCCTGTACGGTATCCCGTGCAGCTACTGCGATATTGCCCATCTTGTCCAGCCAGGGGCTGAGTTCTTCCGAAATCCCGTTTGTCCCCTCGTAAGCCTTGAGTGTCTCAACAGCATCGGCAAGCTCCTGGAAGCGATCCACAAGGATTCCACCGGATTCCGTGCAATCCTCGCCGTTCGCATACGCCTGCTCAAATGCTTCCATATCCTCCAGGATATAGGCCGATTCCGGTGCATTAAACGGATTCCAGCCGTAAGTGGAATTCTGGGAGAAGATCCGCAGCGCCTCTGCCGCTTCCGGATCATCCGGGATCACCCAATCAAAGGATGCCTGCCAGCTGGCGTCGGAATCGTAATCATGGGTATTCCAGGTATAGTCCGCTACGCTAAACAGGGAAACCTTGGAAATTTGCGCCTGGTTCATCGGGTTAGAAACCAAACCGGAGATGTTTTCCACATCCGGATACAGGCCATTGGACGGCCCCATGTGCGCATAGCCAGCGCGGCCCAAATCGTTGACGGGATAGTTCCACCAGACATACACCGGGCGGTTGGCATATTCACAGAACCAGTCGATCATACCCTGGTCAACCTGCGAAACGACCCAGTCGCCCGTCCACATAATCTGTACATCCTCAGGAAGCGCTTCGTCCAACATCTTCAGATGATTCTGCGTGCCGGTCGTCCCGTCGTCTTTCCGGTAGACCTGCGGGCAGAAGATCAACGGCTTCACGTCGCCCTTCTCTTCAATATACGCTTGAACACCGGCTGCAAATGTGGCCAGGTTTGTGAAATCCGTCGAAGAATCGTCGAAGAACAAGCCGAACTGACGCACGCCGATGCTATACAGCTGGTCAAATTTGTCAAGCAGCGCCTGGAGGTCTTCTTCCGATCCCAGGTCAATGCTCCCGCCCGGATGGGCTGCCCAGACGAACTGCACCTTGGTCTCACGGCCCAGTTCAACCAGCTCCTGGAGCTCCGCCAGCTTGTCATCCGGATAGGGATCTTTCCACTGCCCTCTGTGATACGGATCATTCTTGGGGCCGTAGAGATAGGAGTTCATCTTGAACTGTCCGCAGTACTCCATGATGCTCTTACGGTTTTCATGGCTCCACGTGCCATAAAAGCCTTCGATGAAGCCGCGGAACGCAATGCTCGCATAGTCTTCAATCAACAGATCGCGGACCTCGCCGTCCGCCTGGTTCAAAATCTGGTCCAGCGTTACCAGGCCATAGAATGCGGCGTCGCTTGTCGCACCCGTGATAGCGATGGTCTGGTCTGCACTATTGACGGACAATACATAGCCATCAATCTGGTCAACCGAATTGCTGGCATCGTATTTTCCATCCAGATAGGCATCGTCTTCACCTTCGTCGTTATGTACGCCCACGAAGAGATTTACCTGATCCTCGGAAGCCACTTCGGAGAAGGTGGCATCTATGCCGTGCTCCTCCAATACGGTTTCCGCCTTGGACACCGTATAAGGATCCAAATCATCTTCCAAGACCACATTGACGCCATCCAAGAGCGACAGAGAATCCGTACCGTAATCCGCGTAATGCACCTGCGGATAGATTTGGTATCCGTCTTCTTCACTCTTTTCAGCCGCGAATGCTGTCCCCATGGTACTTGTTACCATGGAAAGCGTCATGGTCAGGCTCAATACGCCGCCCATGATGCGCTTGAATAACATTCCTTCTCTTTTCAAAAAATTTACCTCCTTATGTCACTTTGGAACAAACGCATACTCTCTGAATCCATTTCCTCCTTTCCCATCTCACCCGATGTGTGAAATTAGATCAAAACAAAACATCACTAGACAAAAGCTTTTGACACCTAAACAGCATCATAAAGCCTGCCTAATGACTGATTCTTGTTTTGATCTCAACAAACCGCAGTTAAAATTTCACACAACTGAGCGGCCTCGGTGTTTGTCGTTACAAAGTTTCTTTCATTATAGAAGTATTCCAAAAATTTGTAAAACAATTGTTATTTGTTGCTTCTGGACACAAAATTGTGGAATATAAAACAAGCAGTTTCTTTTTATCTATATTATATAAAACATGTGATTTCTATAGTACAATTTCATCTGTTTTATAGCAATCATATCCTTATAATTTGTTTCAATTAGGAATTTTCTTTTAAAAGCTCTTGAACTGGCTTCTAAATTTATTACAAATAGGAATTTTAATTACAACTTCCACTTGGTAACAAAAATGACAAGATTATTCAAACAATGATATTGTATAAATTGTATAAATCTTATCTTTATATTCTCTAACAACTTGGAAGTCAAAAAAATCCCCCTTGTTCCATCGAAGTTCTTTCTTCATTATGAATCTTTCAAACGATTCCTTGCCTTTTCATGCTTCTATTCCGCTATCGTAAAGATTTGTACAATTTCTTCTATAATGTTATGTTTTTCAATTGGACTAATAAAAATATGGAATGTATTGGGAATAGGACATTTTCGCTAAGTCTTTCTATGTATTTTTTCTTCCTTTCTAAGAGCCACATGCTTCTCTCACTGTCTCGCGAATATTTTTTCTTAAAAATAATTTATCCCCAATATTTGAAAAGTAATTTCACACTGATAATATTGTCGCGCTTTTAAATAATACATATACTCTTTCATACACCTAAAATTCCATTTCCGGTTTCCAAATTTCCTGAAAAATCCCCCGGCTGGCCTTCAATGGGATGCATGTTGATAAATCTTTACATATCCTTCATTCTATACCTTGATCCATGCAAAGTCTTGTTTTATACAGAAAAATAGCAGTGTCATTTTGTCTATTATTGCCAATGGTCATAGCGGCTTGCATTTGACACAGGCAATTATTTTGTGATACGATACAAATACTGTAAACTTATATATATCTTTATGGGGGAGGATCTAATTTTGACACTTAAATGGCTTTATTATTTTCTTGAAATCTGTAAAGATATGAATATGTCAAAAACGGCCTCTAGGCTATTTATCTCTCAGCAGGGACTTAGCAAAGCCATAAATAGCCTGGAAAATGAATTGCAGTGTACATTATTTATACGCTCACACTCAGGCGTTACATTGACGGATGCGGGGACATATCTTCTGCAACAGGGACATCAGATTCTTGATTTGATCGATACAACTCAAAATCATTTGAAACAGTATTCCGAATCTCAAGATATTCAAATCTCTGTTCCAAATGGCGCAAGTGCGATCTTCACAAACCGGTTGCCGAATCAATTTGCCGGACGGCCGATTTCCTACACAGAAGTTGATGAAGACGAATGGATTTCTGGTTTGGAAAAAAGGAGTTACGACGCTGCGATCGTGAGCGATTTGGTCAATTCTGGGAAATGGTATGTTCGTCCTTTTTATAAGGAATATCTTGCATTGATCGTCAGCGCACAACAGCCGATTACCAAAAGTAACCCTCCTGACCTGACACTCCTAAAAGGGCAAACTATTATAATAAACGAACGCCTATTCAATACATATGATAAATTTTTGAAACGTATGGCAAAAAGGGGATTGACCTTCTCAAAAGTAATCCGAACCTTTTCTCCCTTCACGGCAATGCATCAGTGCGCGCAGGATATCGGTGTCTGCTTTTTGGGGGAACATGCACTTTCGTTGCTGCATTTTCCGAATACAAAGGTACTGTATCCCCACGATCCAGAGATGTCTTTAGAATTCTTTTTTGTCGCTAGGTCAAACAACATCAAGGGCCTGGTGTCTGATCAGCTCTATCAACATCTATATGATTGTGTTAACAAAGAGGAATAAGGCCGGATAATTGGAGCGAATGGCCGCTTCATCTTCCTCAATCGTATAAAAAAAGCGTCCGAGAGTTTTCTCATCGAACGCTTCTTTTTTATCGCATCTAAGTTTTCGTATTACTAAATAAACGAAAAAGGAACTACAAAAAGTAGTTCCTTCATCAAATGGCTCCCCCTGTTGGACTCGAACCAACGACCCTGCGGTTAACAGCCGCATGCTCTACCGGCTGAGCTAAGGAGGAATGTTTGTGTTGGCGTCTTCCTATTGTCCCGGGCCGTCACCAGCCAAGTATCTTCGGCACTAATGAGCTTAACTTCCGTGTTCGGGATGGGAACGGGTGGACCCTCATCGTCATCAACACCAACTCTATTTATCACATTCCTGTGTAAATAGCTCTATATTCATTTTTCCTTGTTTGCTTTTGGTGACCCGTGCGGGAATCGAACCCACGTTAACGGCGTGAGAGGCCGCTGTCTTAACCGCTTGACCAACGGGCCATATCGTCAGCTCAGGAGCCGGAGGGTTCCGGCCCCTCTCTGACCTTCTTTGGTGCACCATCAGGGACTCGAACCCGGGACACCCTGATTAAGAGTCAGGTGCTCTACCAACTGAGCTAATGGTGCAGACCTGTGGCCTCGCCGCTTCCGCGACTTACCATTCGCCAGTATACCTTTTGCCAGTACACTGAAAACTGAATAAAGATTTAAGATAGAAGTTCTTGGAAAAAGCTTCGAACCAAGGAACTATGGTCAAGCCCTCGGCCTATTAGTACTGCCAAGCTGAACATGTTACCATGCTTACACACGCAG